>JAEUMK010000019.1 GCA_016792565.1 Alphaproteobacteria bacterium | reverse complement strand
TCGAAGGCGAGGTGGCCATCCGCGTCACGATCGACGCCGAGGGCAGGGTGGCAGGCAGCGGCATCGTGCACGAGGATCCCACCGGTTTTGATTTCGGACTCTTCGGACAGCTCGCGATGGCGGAGGCGAGGTTCGATGCCGCGCCCGGCGACTATATCTTCGTTGCCAAGTTCCGCCTGCCGAAATGACAATGAGAGGCGGCAGGATGATCTCGTGTCGTGCACTCGCGGCGCTGGCGTTCATGAGCGGCCTGCTGCCGGTCGCCGCCGAAACCGCCGTACCGCAGGACTTCCGGGACGCCCCGGCACCGCTCTATTCGGGCGGCCTGCGTTATCCGGACGGGGCCCGCATCCGCGACCTCGCCGGCGTCGTCACCCTGGTCGTCACGATCGCGCCCGAGGGCAGGGTGACCGACCTCAGCGTCGAGGCCGAAGACCCGCCGGGCTACGGCTTCGCGATCGAAGCGCGCAAGGCAGTGCGCAAATGGGTCTATCCCGGCGGCCGCGCCGGCACCTATCGCCAGCGGGTCGTGTTCTCGCTCTACGATCCCCAGCACAACCCCGATGGCGTCGAGAAGAGCGTGTCAGGCATCCCCGAGGCCCCGGCACCGCTTGAGCGCGTGGACCCCGTCTATCCCGAGAAGGCGCTGGCCGCAGGTGTCAGCGGCCAGGTGGACATCGTCGTGCAACTGCGGGCCGATGGCACCGTCGCGCGCGCCGACGTCGCGCAGGAAACGCCGAAGGACTACGAGTTCGGCCGCGCGGCCGTGCGCGCGGTCGATGACTGGCGTTTCCCGCCCGGCACATCGACGGACCCGCTGATCGTCCGCGTGACATTCAAACCGTAACGGCCCGGTACCACCGTACCGCGCAACCGGCGCTTGCTTGACGGCGGCATGGGATCGGGCAGTCTCCGGTCGACACGGCCACGCGAGGGGGCGGGCGATGCGACGGACATGGCTGATCGGCGTCGCGTTCGCCTGGGCGCTGGGCGGCGCAGCTCTCGCTGCCGCGGTTCTGGCTACGGCCGCTTCGGCGACACCTGCCCCAGCAGCGTCCGGCCCTGTGCCGCTAACGCAACCTCAGCCCGTCTATCCCCCGGCCGCCGATAAGGCGGGCATCGTCGGCAAGGTCAACGCACGCCTTGATGTCGATCAGGCCGGCCGGGTCACGCAAGTCGATCTCATCGAGGAAGACCCCGCCGGTTTCGGTTTCGGCGAAGCCGCGACCGCCGCCCTGAAATCCTGGACATTCGAGCCGAACCGTCCCGGCCGTACCTTCGTTACTCTGGAATTCCGGCCGGCGGAGGGCCGGGAGGCCCACAGTGTCGACCGGCTGCCGACCCCGCCCAAGGTCCTGAGAAAGGTACCGCCCAAATACCCCTCGCGCGCCGCAACACTGGGCGTAAATGGCGTTGCCGTCGTCGTCGTCCAGATCGCAGAGGACGGCACGCTGACAGACGCTAGGGTAACGGACGAACTACCGCCTGATTACGGTTTCGCGGCAGCCGCGCTGACGGCGGCCCGGCAGTGGGCCTTCGCGCCTGGCTACGCCGGGCTTTTCACGATCCACTTCAAGTTCACGACCGGCCGCCACGACGGACGGGTCAACTGGTACGATCTCGCACCAGCACCTGAACCCATCCTCAGGGTCGATCCCGTCCCGCCGCCCCAGGCGGTGGCCAACGACCGCCATGGTTATGTGCGGCTGGCGCTGACCATAGACGGGGTCGGCCGAGTGAGCGGGGTCAAGATCATCCAGGAACGTCCGGAGGACTACGGCTTCGGAGACGCGGCCAAGGCGGCGGTCGAGCAATGGCGTTTCGACCCCGCCTCCCGCGGCACTTACCGCATGAAACTCACCATCGCCCCGCCATGACGGTCATCCGTTTCGACTGATCCGCGCCTCAATCGGTAGGCGGTTCAACTGCTTGGGTCAGACTCTGCAACGAGGCCCTCAGCAGCGCCGCGATCGAGGGGTCCGACGCCAGTTCCTCCGGCGTCCAGCTGCGGCCAAGCAAGGGCAGGGTGAGGCTCGCCGCCTCGACCACACGGCCCGACATCGTGCTCAGCACCAGCCGCAGGGCCTCCGGGGCGGCGACCGCCCGCGGCGAGGCGTTCCACAGCGCGATCGGCTTGGCGAAGCCCGCGGGATCGCTCACCAGCCAGTCCAGCGCGTTCTTGAAGGCCCCTGGAATGCCGCGCGCATACTCCGGACACGAGATCAGCAGCCCGTCGGCGCCCCGGATGCGCGCGCGCCAGGCCGCCACGGCCGGCGGCGCCGGCTCGATGTCGAGATCGGGATTGAAGTGCGGCAGATCGGCGATGGCGTCGAACACCTCGACCGTCATGCCCGGCGGCGCCACGCGAACGGCTGCCAGCATCAGCGCGCTGTTCGACGATGCGCCGCGCAGGCTCCCCGATACGGCGACGATGCGCAGCGACATGATCGTCTGTCCGGTCCGAGGGCGATGGAGCACATCTGGGCGCGGCTGGAAGCGGCCGCAAGGCCCGGCCGCAGCGGACCGCTGGAAACCCCGGAATGGCTCCGTTTCCCCATGCCGATATTTTCCATAATATATCTTATACGCGATATGGCTGAGGCGCGGCGGCCACGCGCGGACTTTACTCTTACGATGATATTCCTATCCCGGCCGATCCGCCCTATCTTGGCGGCCTGACCGGAGCGATGCCGATGGACGATGACGACGACGAACCGCCTTATATCCCCGAACCCGAACTGGCCTTTCCGGGCGCCAGCGCCGCCGAGGTCGCCGACGCCGTGCGCGGCATCCTGCTGCGCGATTTCGCCTTGGCGGGCCTGCGTGCCCATGCCGCCCTTCAGCTGCCCGAGCCCGAGGCGCCCCCGGCGGGCGGCCCGGCCCGCCCACCGGAGTTGCGCACCCTCGCCCATGCCCGCGCCCTCGCCGGCCTCGGGCTCGCCCTGAAGCGGCTGGCCGACGGCGCGGTCGCCGGCGCCCCGGAATCGACCCTCATGCCGGCGCTCCTCACCGAGATGGACCGGCTCTTCTCGCGCGCCGTCCGCGTCGAGCGCACCGGCCGTCCGGGCATCCAGCGCAGCCTCAAGGAGGCCTATGAGGACGGCGACCGCGCGATGCACGAGTTCGAGCGCAAGATCGCCCCCTACGAACCCGATTTGTGGAGCGACGCGGCCCGCGCCGAAGTCGGCATGTCGCCGGCCCGGCCCGAGGACCGCATCGAGGCCGAGCGCGCCCATGCCGTGCGCTCCATCGCCGGGTTCCGGCTTGATCTCGCCCGGCTCGACGCCCGCGAGGCCGCGCTGACCGGGCAGCCCGCCGATCCGCAGAAATTGCGCGAAATCGAGGTTCGAATAGCTGCCGAGCTCATGGAGGGCCGGCACGGAGATGACGACGACCCTCCTTCGATCGGCCGCCCCCGGCCGGGCTGAACCGGCGCCGGCGGGGCGGCCAGCCCGGCAATCGCAATCGCCTGACCCACGGCTACTACAGCGCCGCGGCCCGGGCCGCCCGCGCCGAACGCCGCCGCCTCGCCAGGCGCACCCGCCTGCTCTGCGCCATCGCTCGAACGGCGTCTAAGTTAGCGCGCGCAAGGCATTCAAAAGAAAGAGATATCTCTGATTTCAATCGTCCTGAGGAGGCCGCCAGGCGGCCGTCTCGAAGGACGCACCGCCACCCCCTCCCTTCCCCCGTCGGGGGAAGGTGCCCGAGGGGCGGAAGCGGGGCTTCCCGCCCCTCGGCCCAGGCCCCGCTACCGTCCCCGGTCCCAGATCGAGCGGAAATCCCCGGCCTCGCCGTTCAGCATCTGGGCCGGGCTCTGCTTGTCGATATGCCCGATCAGCCCGCGATAGGGCTCATAGCCCATCAGCGCCTGCACCCGGCGGCTGAAGCCCCGGGCGAGGTCTGCCGGCACGCCGAGAAGCTGGTTTTCCTGCTGCCGGATGAACCCGGCGCAGTAGTTCATCGCAATGCCCGTGCGCCGCCGGCCCGAACGGTTCGCGCCGCCGCCATGCCACAGCGCCCCGTTCCAGATCAGCACGCTGCCCTTCGCCATCTCGGCCGGGATCGAGTCGTAGGACTGGCCGTAGACCGGGCTCGGCCCGGTATGGCTGCCCGGGATGATCCGCGTCGCGCCGTTCTCCTCGGTGAAGTCGGTCAGCGCCCACATCGAATTGCACACGATGGCGGCATGCGGCTTCTCCAGCGGAATCGCCTGGTCGTCCGAATGGATCGGCTGGGCCGTCTCGCCGGGATCGATGGCGATCGAGGACAGCGACGAGATCAGGCACTCGGCGTCCAGCACGCTCTCGACCAGCGGCAGGACGGCGTCATGCGCCGGAATCCGGTCGAACGGCGCGCCATGGGCCAGCAGATTGTAGATCCGGACCGTCCGGTGGCCCTCGAACGTGTTCATGGCCGGCTTGGCGTCCAGCTCGCGCTCCAGCCGCGCCAGCGCCGCGTTCAGCGCGTCGACCAGATCGGGCTCGATCGCGTTTTCGACGATCGTGTAGCCGTCCCGCGCCAGCCGCTCGGCATGGGCGGCCCGTGCCGCCGGATCGTGCCCCATGTTCCCTCGCCCCTGCCTTGTTGTGAACCGCCGGGGGCCGCCTCGGTGATGGACAGCGCCCCTGACAATCGGTCAGATGGATGCACAACAATATCGCCCAGGGAACAAATCATCCATGACCGGCTTTTCGCTGCCCGGCCGCACGATCGCTGCGTATGTCCTGCCGACCGCGCCGCTGGCGGCTCTCGGCCTGCCGCTCGTCGTCTATGTCGCGCCGTTCTATGTCAGCGGCCTCGGCCTCGACCAGTCGCAGGTCGGCCTCGTGCTGCTGATCGCCCGCCTGCTCGACCTGCTGGTCGATCCGGTCATCGGCTGGGCCAGCGATTCGACGCGCACCCGCTGGGGCCGCCGCCGGCCCTGGATGACTGCCGCCGTGCCGTTCTTCGTCACCGGCGTCTTCCTGCTCTTCCTGCCGCCGCAGGGCGCGACCATCGGCTGGTTCGCAGCCTGGGTGATCCTCTCCTACCTCGCCTATTCGGTCGCCGCGATCAGCCACATCGCCTGGGGCGCCGAACTGTCGGGCCACTACCACGAACGCAGCCGCGTTCAGGGCTGGCGCGAATTCGCAGGCATTTCGGGCTTCTTGCTGGTGCTCGCCCTGCCCGTGTTGCTGGAAACCTTCGACCCGACCGCGACGCTGGTTGAAAAGGTCGGTCTGATGGGCTGGTTCATCGTCATCGCCATGCCGATCACCGTGCTCATCACGCTGCTCGTGGTGCCCGAGCCCGCCGCGCCGGCCGCGTCCGGCCACAAGCTGGATGTCGGGGCGGCAGTCAGGCTGATCGCCGGCAACGCCGCACTGCGCAAGCTCCTGCTCGCCGATCTCCTGCAGGGCCTGGCGCCCGGCATCACCGGCTCGCTCTTCATCTGGCTGATCGTCTTCTATTTCGAACTGCCCAAGGCGGCCTCGACGATCCTCTTCATCTACTTCGTCGCCGGGCTGTTCTTCGTGCCGCTCTGGATCAGGCTCTCCTATCGCTTCTCCAAGCATCGCACCCTCGCCTACGCGCTGCTCTACACGTCCTGCCTGCTGCCGCTCATCCTGCTGGTGCCCAAGGGCGATTTCTGGGCGTTGACGGTCGCCTTCATCCTGTTCGGCGTCGGCTACGGCGCGGGCGGCTTCCTGCTGCGCTCGATCATGGCCGACGTCGTGGACATCGACACGCTGGCGACGGGCAGCGAGCGCTCGGGCCTCTTCTATTCGCTGCTCGTGATGACCAACAAGCTGGGCTATGCCGCCGCCGGCCTCGCCTACCCCGTCCTCGCCCTCGTCGGCTTCGACGGGCGCCCCGGCGCGACCAACTCGCCCGAGGCGGTCATGGGCCTCGCCCTGACCTTTGTCGGCCTGCCGCTCATCTTCATGCTGCTGACCGCCTGGTCGATGTGGAACTTCCCCATCGACGAGTTCAAGCAGCGCGAAGTCCGCGAGGCCATCGCCCGCAAGCGCCAGGCCGAAGCCGACGAGATCGCCGCCATGCGGATCGACTGATGCGGACCGCGGGCAGAAGCGCATGACCGAAGGCCCCGGCCGCATCGCCGATCTCCTCGCCCTCATGGCCCGTCTGCGCGCGCCCGAGGGCGGCTGTCCGTGGGACCGCGAGCAGACCTTCGCAACCATCGCCCCCTACACGGTCGAGGAGGCCTACGAGGTCGCCGACGCCATCGAGCAGGGCGACATGGCGGCGCTGCGCGACGAGCTGGGCGACCTCCTCTTCCAGGTCGTCTTCCACGCCCGCATGGCCGAGGAGGCCGGCCACTTCGCCTTCGCCGACGTGGTCGCGGCGATCGAGGCCAAGATGGTCCGCCGCCACCCCCATGTCTTCGCCGGCGCAGCCCCCCGTACCGCCGCCGAACAGACGGTCGACTGGGAGGTCATCAAGGCCGCCGAGCGCGCGGCGAAACCGGCCGGGCCAGCCCAGGGCATCCTCGATGACGTTCCTCGCACCCTCCCCGCCCTGCCCCGCGCCCTGAAGCTTCAGCAGCGCGCCGCCCGCGTCGGCTTCGACTGGCCGGACGCCGGCCACGTCTTCGCCAAGCTGGACGAGGAGATCGGCGAGGTGAAGGCGGCGCTCGCCGAAGGCGCCCCGCCAGAGGCCGTCGAGGCCGAGCTGGGCGACGTTCTCTTCGTTGTCGCGAACCTCGCCCGCAAGCTCGGCCACGACCCGGAGAAAGCCCTCGCGACGACCAACCTGAAGTTCGTAAAGAGGTTTAAAAAAATAGAGGAATTACTTCAAATAAAAGGGGAAACCCCCGCCACATCCACCCTCGAAGAGATGGACGCACTGTGGGATCAGGCCAAGGCAGAGGGCCTCTAGTCGGCCAGCTTGCGGCGCTTCGGCCGCGTCGCCTTCACCTTCGCCGAACGCTGTTTACCCGCGGCCGGAAAACGCTCCCGGAAGACCGCTTCCTTGTCCAGCGGCACCGACAGCTTGAGCTCCACCCGACCGTCCGGCTTGTCCGTCCGGCCCCGGACCGAGGCATGGCTATAAGCCCAGGCGAGCCCCTGCCCGTCCCCGGCCGCCACCGTGATCTTCAGCTGCACCTCATGCGCCGACAGCCGCTGCTCGATCAGCGCCCGCAACTGGTCCAGCCCCTCGCCGGTGATCGCCGAGATCGCAACCGGCCCGCGTGGGCCGGGCCTGCTGCCGCGCCGCCGCGCCGCCGCTGCGTCGTCCGCCGACAGGGCGTCGATCTTGTTCCAGACCTCGACCACCTGATCCAGCCGCTCGCCCTCGATCCCGAGTTCCCCCAGAACCGCCTCGACATCCTGCCGCTGCGCCTCGCTGTCGGGATGCGAGATGTCCCGCACATGCAGCACGAGATCGGCCTCCAGCACCTCCTCCAGCGTCGCCCGGAAGGCCGCGACGAGCTGGGTCGGAAGGTCGGAAATGAAGCCCACCGTGTCCGACAGCACCGCCTGCCGACCGCCGGGCAGCTTCACCGCCCGCATCGTCGGGTCGAGCGTCGCGAACAGCATGTCCTCGGCCAGCACCTCGGCCCGGGTCAGCGCATTGAACAGGGTCGATTTTCCGGCATTGGTGTAGCCGACCAGCGCGACGATCGGATACGGCACGCGCCGCCGCGCCGTCCGGTGCAGCTCGCGGGTCCGCACCGTCTCCGCCAATTCCTTGCGGATCTTGGCGATCCGCTCGCCGATCAGCCGGCGGTCGGTCTCGATCTGCGATTCGCCGGGACCGCCGAGGAAGCCGAAGCCGCCGCGCTGGCGCTCCAAGTGGGTCCACGACCGCACCAGCCGGCTCTTCTGGTAGTTGAGATGGGCCAGTTCGACCTGCAGCCGGCCTTCCTTGGTCCGCGCCCGCTCGCCGAAGATCTCGAGGATCAGCCCCGTCCGGTCGATGACCTTGGCCTTGAGCGCCTTCTCCAGATTGCGCTGCTGCACCGGCGACAGCGCCCCGTCGAACACGACGACCTCTGGCTCGGTCTCGGCGCACAGCGCCGCGATCTCCTCGACCTTTCCCTCGCCGAGATAGGTCGACGGACGCGGCGCCGTCATGGGAATAAGTATCTCGGCCACCGGCGTCATGCCGATGGCCAGCGTCAGGCCGGAGGCCTCCGCAAGCGCGCCTTCCGGGCTACGCCCGCCGCCGCCCCTGCCCGTCTTGTCGTACGGGTGGAGTACTACGGCAGCGCGTATCCGCGCGTCCTTAGCGGCTGGCTTCGAGGCCTTCGGTTTCCTGCTCAAACAACTGCACCGGGTTCAGAGGCATCACGGTCGAGATCGCATGCTTGTACACCAGCTGAGAATGCCCGTCGCGCCGCAGGAGGACGCAGAAATTATCGAACCAGGTGATCACGCCCTGCAGTTTGACGCCGTTCACGAGAAACACGGTCAGCGGCGTCTTGGTCTTGCGGACGGCGTTGAGAAACACGTCCTGCAGGTTCTGCTTTTCGCTCATGGCGAACTTTCTCATTCTTGGCCCGGGAAACGGCGGGCGGGTTGCGGGTGGCCGTGAATCTGAGGCCAAGCGTAATTTGGCGAATTCTCGTCTTGCTGCAAGTGCGAAGTAGTGGCCTAGGGAACTCAGTTCTTCGTTTGCATGTGCGAACGAATATAATCCCTGCGCAGGCTGCTGGCTACCGGCCCCGGAACGCCCGGACCTACCGGCCGGCCGTCGATGGCGACCACCGGCATGACAAACGCGCCTGCCGAGGTGATGAACGCCTCGCGTGCGCAAAGCGCTTCTTCAACCGTAAAGGCGCGTTCGACGACCGCCATCTGCCGCTCGCGGGCCAGCGCGAGGATCGATGCACGTGTGATACCGGGCAGGATGTCATGGCTCAGCGAGCGTGTGACCAGAGCACCTTCGGAATCGACGATCCAGGCATTCGAGCTCGCACCTTCGGTAACCAGTCCCGCCTCGTCGACCAGCCAGGCCTCATAGGCGCCCGATGCGCGCGCCTCCTGCTTGGCCAGAACATTGGCTACCAGGGCCGTGGTCTTGATATCGCAGCGCCCCCAGCGGATGTCCGGCATGGTCTTCACGGCGATACCGCGAGCGGCCATCTCCGACGCCCTGACCGGATCGGTGCGGCGGGCCGTCATGATCAATGTCGGATGCACTGTCTGGACCGGGAAGGGGTGGTCCCTCCGCGCCACACCGCGTGTCACCTGAATGTAGACAATCCCGTTCCTGATGCGGTTGAGGGAGATCATCCGATCGATGTGCCCGGCCATGGCGAGGCGGCTCATCGGACTACCCTGCTCCAGCTCGATCAGCGATCGCTCCAGACGGGCCAGATGCGCGTCACGTTCCAGCGCCAGTCCGTCCGAAACGGCACACACCTCATAGACCGAATCGGCGAATTGCAGCCCGCGGTCCTCCACATGAACGCAAGCCTGCGCAAAGGGGACATAGCGACCGTTTACGAATGCGATGCGCGTCACGTGACTATCCTAGGGGGCGATTTCGTCGCCGCGCGACCCGACGCCCAGCGTCTTCAGCTTGCGGTGCAACGCCGACCTCTCCATGCCGATAAAGGCGGCCGTGCGCGAGATATTGCCGCCGAAGCGGTTGATCTGTGCCACGAGATACTCGCGCTCGAACATCTCGCGCGCCTCGCGCAGCGGCAGCGAAATGATGTGCTCTCCCGAAGGCCCCTGCGTCACGGCTGGTGCCGAAGAACTGACTTCGATCGGCAACATGTCCGCCTTGATCATCGCATCGGGTTGGTCGGACGTCAGAATGACCAATCGTTCGATGTTGTTGCGAAGCTGACGGACGTTCCCAGGCCAGTCATGCGCCTGCAGGGCAGCCATCGCATCCTCGCCAATGCGGCACGTATGTCCCCCGTACATGCGCGAAAACCGGCTGAGAAAGTGCTCGACAAGGAACGGGATGTCGTCGCGCCGCTCTGCCAGCGATGGCACACGGATCGGAACGACGCCCAGACGGTGAAAGAGGTCCTCGCGGAGGTTGCCGTCAGCGATTTCGCGGCGCAGATCACGACTGGAGGAGGAGATGATGCGGACGTCGACCTGCACGCGCTGCGCCCCGTCCAGCCGCGTAAACGTCTGATCGAGCAGCACACGCAGGATCTTGCCCTGCGTCTCGAGGGGCATGTCCGCCATTTCGTCGAGATAAAGCGTTCCGCCGTGTGCCTGCTCAAGCAGCCCGACTTTTCGGCCAGTGCCTTCATTGCCCTCGACGCCGAACAGTTCCTGCTCCATCCGATCGGGAGCCATGATCGCGCAATTGAGCGCCACGAAGGGATTGCGGGCGCGACGCGAGCGCGCATGGATCAGGCGAGCGACCACTTCCTTTCCCGAGCCGGCCGGGCCGGTGATCAGGACACGGCTGCCGGTCGGTGCGACCTTGTCTATAGTCTGCCGCAACTGTGTGATGATGTTAGAGCGCCCGACCAGGTCGAAGTCCTCACTGGACCGCTGACGCAGTTCCTCGTTCTCGCGGCGCAGCTTGGCCGACTCCAGCGCCCTCTCCACGAGGATTAGCAGGCGATCCGACTTGAACGGCTTCTCAATGAAATCGTAAGCGCCGCGCTTGATCGCCGCCACGGCCGTCTCGATCGTACCGTGACCGGAAATCACGATGACTGGCAAGTCGGGGCAATCGCGCTTGATTTCCTCAAGCACCGCGAGCCCGTCGATTCTGCTTCCCTGGAGCCAGATGTCGAGCACAACGATGGCAGGTTGGCGCGCCCGAATGGCTGCGAGTGCGCCATCGGCATCCTTGGCCAGCCTGGTCTCGTAGCCTTCGTCGGACAGGATACCGGCGATCAATTCCCGGATGTCTGCCTCGTCATCGACGACAAGAACCTCCGGTGCCCTATGCCAGTTTGCCGCTTTGCTCATTGTCGCCGTCTTCATGAGGTACAGGGTTATTCGTCACGGGGAACTCCAGAACGACCTTCGCTCCGCCGGTTTCCGGAGAATCCATGAGTGTGATCGACCCGGCATGGTCTTCCATGATTTTCTTCACGATCGCCAAACCAAGACCGGTGCCGCGGCCGCGGGTCGTGACATACGGCTCGGTCAACCTGTCACGATCATGACCAGGCAGGCCGATCCCGTTGTCCACGATCGTGATCGTCACCGCGTGCTCATCGCGCGCCAGCGTAGCCTTGATCGTGCCGCCGCTCGGCTGAGTCGCGCTTCGGTCCTCGCCTTCCTCGGCCAGGAATTTTGTACTGACCGATTCCGAGGCGTTCTTCAGGACGTTCGTCAGCGCCTGGGCCACCAGTCGGCCATCACAGACCAACGGCACCCCTTCGGGCGGGATCTCGCCTTGATACTCGATGTCGGGATTCCCGACGCTCTGTAGAAAGACGGCCTGGCGCAGCAGTTCGCTGGCATCCTCGACACGCATTGTCGGGGCTGGCATCCGCGCGAATGACGAGAACTCATCGACCATTCGGCCGATATCACCAACCTGTCGAATGATCGTCTGAGTGCATTGCTCGAAGACTTCCGGCTCGGTGACGATCTCGCGTCCATACTTGCGCCGCAGGCGTTCGGCCGAAAGCTGAATGGGGGTCAGCGGGTTCTTGATCTCATGGGCGATGCGACGCGCAATGTCGCCCCATGCCGCGCTGCGTTCTGCGGCAACCAAGTCTGTCATGTCGTCAAAGGTCATGACGAAGCCGGTCCGCCGGCCATCTGTACGCTCGGAGGTTACACGCACTGAGAGATTGCGGGTTCTCCCCGCGCGGATGAGGTCAAGCTGGCCGGAGGCCCGTCCGTCCCCGCTCACTCGCGCTTCCGCCAGAAGTGACGACAATTCTGGGGCAAGCTCGCTGATGGCCTGACCGTGGAGCCCGCCCGGCTCCACGCCTAGAAATGCTTCTGCGGACGGGTTGGCCGAATCCACGCGTCCCCATGCGTCAAGGCCAACCACGCCTGCCGAAACACCGGTCAACACCGCCTCTGCGAAAAGGCGCTGGTCTTCTGCGACGCGATTGGCTTCCACCAACTCATCTTGCTGGCTCTGGAGTTCAGCGGTCATGCGATTGAACGCATTGCTCAGGGTTGCAAGCTCGCCAGAAACGTCCTGTGTCTCCACGCGCGCGCGCAAATCGCCGTCGCTCACCCGCTCGGCAGCTCCGATGAGCCGGCTGATTGGCATCACGATCCGGTTCGCGGCGCTGAGCCCCAGCGACACAGCTACAAGAAGCGTCAGCAATCCCACGACCGAGTACACCGCTGCGAAGGCAAGCTGAACGCCCGTGCGATTCGACTCGAGACGTTCGTACTCGCGAGCGGCCTCAATCGTCTGCTTCTGATTCTGGAGAACCTTCGAATCCACGTATCGAATGGCGAGCAGATAGCGATCGGAGTACTCCTCGAGGCGAACCAGAGCCTGCACCCTGTCGTCACCGCTGTCATTGGGAATGACGACAATTCCCATGCTCGCCTGTTTGAAGTCCTCTATCGATGGGGGACTGCCAAGTTCGACCATGTAGGTGTTACGAACAGCGTCGATGTAGTTGCCGCTGCCGTCATAGATCGCGACCATCGAGAGCTTTCGGCCCCCTATCTGCCTGAGCAGGTATTCGCGGAAGGCCAGTGGGTCGCTGACAGCGAGAAACAGCTGGCGATTGACGTCCGCAGCCAAGGCCAAGACATCCGCTCGCATCGACTGCTTCTGCTCGGCGACATAGGCTTGCGCCAAGCTCGCCGCGTTGTCGATCGAGGTTTTCACGCGCGCGCTGAACCAGGAATCGATACCGAGATTGAGCATGACGGCCGAGAACAGCGCCACCATGACAGTCGGCACGATCGAGATCGCCGCGAATACCATCACCATTCGAACGTGGAGCTGTGCTCCCGCAGCCCCGCTGCCCCTGGTTCGGGAAAGATTGTAGAGCCGCCAGGCGATTGCACCGACCAGCGCAACGGCAACCAGGACGTTCGCAAGCATCAGCAGGGTGACCGTCCGGGGCGACGGCTCGACGGGCGTGGCGCCACTCAAGACCAGATAGGTGGCAACGGCGATTGCCGTCGCAGTCGCGCCGAGCGAGAGTTCCAGCAACCACCACTGGGGAAACCTACGCTTCAGCCAACCTGAGGCTGACCGCTCATCCAGGTACGGCGCGGCTGCCAATGGCGATGCCTGTTCTGATGCCATGTCAGGCAAACGTTGTTACACCTCGGGGCGTTGCCTCGCTGCAACGCCGTTGCTGTATTGCATCACTTTAGGCCCCGAGCAAGGGTGACATCCAGTGCCTTCAGTTTCTTGCGCAGCGTATTTCGATTGAGCCCCAGCATCTTGGCTGCCTTAATCTGATTGCCCCGTGTCGCGCCGAGTACGGCAGACAACAGGGGGCGTTCCACCTGCTCAAGAACCGCGTTGTAGAGACCATCTTGAGGGAACCGCCCGGGCTCCTCCTTGCTGAGGAGCCCGAGGACGTAACGTTCGACAGCCGCTGCGATTCCATCGTCGTTCTGTGGCAGCGCTGGATCGTTCGGTGTTGGCAGATCGAGCTCGTGCTCGACGACCGCTGCCGTGATGACCTCTTCGGCATGCAGTGCCGCCAGCCGCTGGGCGAGGTTTTCGAGTTCCCGCACATTTCCTGGCCAGTTGTGACGCTTCAGGCGTTCCAGCGCATCGACGTCGACAACCTTGCGCGGCAATCCCTGGTTCGCTGCATTTGCGAGAAAGTGCCTCAGAAGATCCGGGACATCCTCGCTTCGTTCTCTCAAGGGAGGCAGCCGCAGCGGCACGACATTCAATCGATAGTAGAGGTCTTCGCGGAACAGCGCCTGTTGAACCAGTTGACGCAGATCCCGGTTGGTGGCTGCGACAATCCGGACGTTGGTCTTGGTCGAGTGCCGTCCGCCGACAGCGGTGTACTCTCCCTGTTGGAGGACGCGCAGAAGTCGGGTCTGCGCCTCAAGAGGCATGTCACCGATCTCGTCGAGGAAGAGCGTGCCGCCTTCGGCTTGCTCGAAGCGGCCAATGGTTCGCGCGCTGGCTCCGGTGAAGGCGCCCTTCTCATGCCCGAACAAGTCGCTTTCGATCAATTCGCGGGGGATCGCTGCCATATTGACGGCGACGAAAGGCCCTCGCTTGCGCTTTCCATAATCGTGCAGGGCGCGCGCCACGAGCTCCTTGCCCGTCCCGCTCTCGCCGGTGATCAGGACCGTAAGATCGGTGCCCATCAGTCGCGCCATGACGCGATACACGTCCTGCATGGCTGGAGAGCGACCGATCAGCGGCATACCCGCCGCATCATCGGTCTCGGCAGTCCGCACCTTATCTCCAGCGCGCGGATTGGAGAGCGCTCGGCGCGCGATAGCGACTAGTTCGCTCAAGTCGAAAGGCTTGGGAAGATAGTCGTAAGCGCCCCGTTCGGCGGCGGTGATGGCCGTGAGCAACGTATTTTGTGCGCTCATGACGACGATCGGCAGGTCCGGTCGCAGACGCTGAATGCGGGGGATGAGATCGAACCCGCTCTCGTCCGGCATGACGACATCGGTGACAACGAGATCGCCATCTCCCTGTGAAACCCAGCGCCACAGGGTCGCTGCATTCCCGCAGGTCCTGACATCGAACCCTGCCCTACCCAAGGCCTGGCTAAGCACCGTGCGGATCGCGGCGTCATCGTCAGCAATAAGAATTGTTCCAGCGGACATTAGGGCGCCTTCTGATCTGCCTGCCAGGGAAGCAGAACGCGAAAGACCGTTCTTCTGGGCTCACTCATACATTCGATGACTCCGCCGTGATCCCCGACGATCTTGGCTACAAGGGCGAGACCGAGCCCTGTACCATTGCGCTTCGTCGTTACGAAGGGATCGAACAAATAGGGCTCGATGTCCTTGGGCACGCCGCCGCCATTGTCGCGAACCCGGACTTCGAGCGGCAACCCGATCCGCTCGCCACTGCCCGGCACGGACAGCCTCACACCTGGTCGATAGGACGTCGAGAACGCGATCTCGCCTTCTCCGGGGGCAGGACCATCGGCTATCGCATCGGCTGCGTTCTTGGTCAGGTTGAGAAAGACCTGGATCAACTGGTCACGATCCCCGGGAATTGGCGGCAATGAGGGGTCGTAGGTCTCGGTGAACCGGATTCCCTTGGCGAAGCTCGCCTCGGCGATACGGCGCACGTGATCGAGGACCTGATGAATGTTGACCGGATGCCTCTCGATGCGCCTGGAGTCGCCGAAGATCTCCATCCGGTCGACGAGCTTTCGGATGCGGTCTGTCTCCTCGCAGATCAGTTGAGTCAGGGTTCGGTCCGCGGCGCTTGCGTTTTGCTCTATGAGTTGCGCCGCTCCGCGGATGCCGGCCAAGGGATTCTTGATCTCGTGAGCGAGGATTGCCGACATCGCCGACACGGATCGGGCTGCGCCCCTGTGGATGAGCTGCTTGTCCATCTTCTGCGCCATGCCGCGCTCTTGAAGATGGACCAGGCATCGTTGATCTCCTTCGCCGAGCGGCGAAGCCTGAACATCCATCAGGTGGACGCCCGTCCGCGGCGTGCCGATGTCAACTTCATACTCGCTCACCGCAGCGCCGCCGCTTCTGGACTGTGCGATGAGCGAGATAAGCGGGCTGTCTCCCGGCACGACGTCTTCGATACGATTCTTGAGCAGGCTCGTAGCGCTCATTCCGAAGAAGTGCTCGGCAGCCTGATTGGCGTAGATGATATGATTGGCTTCACCGATGACGATGACGGCATTTGAGATCGCATTCAGGACAAGATCCTGCAGCGACTGGCCGTCCAGACATGATGTCGTCAGTTCCTGCACTGGCTTGTTAGGCAAAGCTCGCCTCGCTGCGAAAACCCTCAATGCCCGCTAGCACCACTTCGGCGCTGTCTGCCCTGCAGAGATCGGACACGCGCGCTGCATCGACGCCCAGATGCTTAAGGTACGACGCAAGATGCTTGCGGAATCGCAGCAGCCCTCGGTGAGCGCCATAGGCGCTCAAAGACAACTGCAGATGTTCGCGGATTGCATTGCACTTTTCGCCAAACGTTGGTGGCCGCTCCATCGACCCGCTCAGTTCGCTGCGAACGTGCCCAAGCAGCCAAGGTTGTCCGATGGCTGCACGACCGATCATGAGGCCGGCAGCGCCTGATCGGTTCAACGCCGTCCGGGCACTGGCGGCATCCTCGACATCGCCGTTCACCAGGACCGGGATCGAGACCGCCTGGACGACGAGACCGACCTCCGACCAATCCGCCTTACCCTGATAGAACTGGTTCCGCGTACGTCCATGGACTGACACGAGCTTGGCACCGAGATCCTCGGCAATCCGGGCAAGATCGGCGGCATTGCGCGAGTTGTGATCCCAGCCGAGGCGCATCTTTACGGACACGGGGATGCGGACCGCCTTGATAGCCGCCTCGATAAGCGCCGTCGCCAGTCTGAGGTCACGCATCAGCGCGGAACCGGCCTGCCCCCCCACCACGCGCTTTGCCGGGCACCCCATATTGATGTCCACTGCCGAAGCACCGTTTGCCTCGGCCATCCTCGCCGCTTCGCTGATCCAGATCGGATCGCAAGCGGCGAGCTGAACGACAAACGGCAACCCCGATGCGTCATTTGCGCTCTTGAGGGTCTCCTCCTCCTCGCCAGCCACAAGCCGATCACTGGCGATCATCTCGCTGACAACCATGCTGGCGCCGAACTTGCGTGCCATACTGCGAAACGGCCTGTCGGTAAGACCGGACATCGGCGCCAGGCAGACCGGTACGCCGGAGCCGGTCGACCAAGGATGCGGCAAGCCGATGAGTGAATTTGACAAGTCTGGAGCCCGATCGAACAGCAAACGCAGGATGAATAGCAGAGGCCTTGCGTGGCCCCAAATGCTTGTGCGATCAGATGAGATGCCCGCTTCGGCACCCATAGCTGTCCTGGTCGTGGCTGCAGGCACAGGCAGCCGTGCAGGGGAAGGTTTGCCGAAACAATACAGGTTGCTTGGCGGGCAGTCCGTCCTGAGCCGCACCTTGGCGGCGTTCCGGACTGCCTTGCCTGACGCACCGATCCAGGTCGTCGTCTCGCCCGACCACGCACCCCTCATAGCGGATTTGACGGCCAGATTTCGTTTGCTTCCTCCTACCCGCGGCGGGGCAAGCCGCCAGGAGAGCGTACGCTTCGGCCTGCGCGCACTTGCCCATCAAGCGCCGGCCATGGTGCTGGTTCACGACGCGGCAAGGCCCTTTGTGTCGCCCGACCTGATCCGCAACATCGTTGACGCTCTTGCCGATGACCCTGACATCGATGGCGTTGCACCAGCTCTGGCCATTGCCGATAGCATCAAGAAGTGCACCGACGATGGCGCCGTTGTGGCGAGCATTCCTCGCGCGGGGCTTTGGCGCATGCAGACGCCGCAGGCATTTCGATTCAATGCGATTTACGAAGCTCACGAGGCGGCGGCGACCGATCCGGATCTGACCGATGACTTCGCCGTCGCGGAAGCTGCCGGCCTCAGACTGCGCGTCATTCCGGGAGACGACCGGAATTTCAAACTTACGACCGTCGAGGACTTTCGACGAGCAGAGGCTCAGTTGATGCTGGAACTTGGCGATATACGCACCGGCCAAGGATTTGATGTCCATGCCGTTGGGCCGGGCGACCACGTCATGCTGTGCGGAGTCCGCATCGACCACAACGCGGGCCTCATTGGGCATTCGGATGCCGATGTAGGCCTGCACGCTCTCACCGACGCCATTCTGGGCTGCGCCGGGGCCGGCGATATCGGCGCTCACTTTCCGCCGTCGGACCCGAAATGGAAGGGCGCCAGTTCGGACTTGTTTCTCGCTCATGCCGCTCGCCTTGTCGAAGAGAAGGGCGGCGTGGTCGCCCACGTGGATGTCACGCTGGTCTGCGAAGCGCCCAAGATCGCACCTCATCGCGGGGCAATGATCGGACGTATCGCGGACATTCTGGGCATTGCGGCCGATCGGGTGAGCGTCAAGGCGACGACCACAGAACGTCTGGGCTTCGCGGGACGGGGAGAGGGCATCGCAGCGCTGGCAACGGCGACAGTCAGGTTACCGATCAGATGAGGAAGGAAGGTGCGACGCCGCAGCCGCGCCCGTTCGCTTCGGTGTCTGGCGTCATCAGCAGCGCGTTCGGCATCGGCTTCCTGCCGGCCGCGCCAGGGACTTGGGCCTCGCTGGCCACCTTGCCGCTCGGCTGGCTCATCGCCGAGGCGGGCGGCTCGCTAGCCCTGGCCGGTGCCGCTCTCATTGTCTGTCTGATCGGCGTCATCGCATCGGATCTGGTGGTTCGACGGCTCGGGGTCCAGGATCCCCAGGCCATTGTCGTGGACGAGGTGGCGGGCCAGTTGCTGACGCTCTCGCTGGCGCCCCTCACTTGGCAAGGATTCCTCGCCGCCTTCCTGGCATTCCGGGTGTTCGACATCGTCAAACCATGGCCGGCCTCGTGGGCCGACCGCGATCTGGACGGAGGGTTGGGGGTCATGATGGACGACATGTTTGCGGGAGCTTACGGCGCCCTGATCGTATTCGCAGCCAGCTGGCTGGGTTGGCTGTGATGTTTCCGGACGATCTGATCGCCCGTGCGACGCACCTGCTTGCGACCTGCCGCGCCGCGGGCCTTCGCATAGCGGTTGCGGAGAGCTGCACCGGGGGCCTCTTGTCAGGCGTCCTGACCGAGATAGCAGGCTCGTCCGATGTCTTCGAGCGGGGCTTCATCACCTATTCCAATGCCGCCAAGTCCGGTCAATTGGGGGTACCCAAGGACCTGATCGCTGACTTCGGCGCTGTCAGCGAACCAGTGGCGCGCGCGATGGCTGAGGGGGCCCTGACCTATGCCCAGGCCGAAATTTCCGCATCGGTAACCGGCGTCGCAGGCCCCGGCGGCGGCACGGCGATGAAGCCGGTCGGGCTTGTCCATTTCGCGGTAGCCCGAAAGGGCCAGCCGACCCTCCATGAGGTCCAGAGCTTCGGCGACCTGGGCCGTGGCACCATCAGGCTCCTTGCTGTCGGCAGGGCGCTGGCCCTGCTCCAGGAGCAAGCCGACCGCGGCTGATTGCCGGACTCACGGGTTGGTGATAAGTGCGCTGCTTCAAGGTACCGGGGGTTTCGTCCATGCGTCGCGCCAAGATTGCCGCATTTCTGATCACGTGTTCGGTTCTCGCACCGGTCGCGGCCGCCGATGATACGGCCGGTCTCGAGATCCTGATCGACATGCAGGACCCGGCGATGGTCTCCAAGACCTTCTGCGTCCAGGACAGCAAGCTCTACAGCATCGACGCGCAGGTCTGCATCTCGGGGACGGTGAAGCTTACCTGCGCCGCCGTCGATCCCAACGACGCCAGCAAGGGCGTCAAGTGGGTGGCCGCAGACGAGAAGCAGCGCTGCAAGTCCTAGATCGCCGCCGTGCCGTAGAGCTGGTCGGCACGCGTTACGAAGGCGCTTGAAAGCTTCATCAGGGCCTTTTCGAACATCGAGTTCGCCACAAGCTGCAGCATCCTGCTGCGGAATTCGAAGTCTATGACGAATCCGATCCGGCAGCGTCCCTCGCCGGCCGGCGTGAAGCGCCAGGCGTTCGACAGGTGCTTGAACGGCCCGTCGACATAGGCGACGTCGATGGCGAGCGCGGGCCTGTCGAAGGTGACGCGGCTGGTGAAGCGTTCCTCGAAACCCTTGAAGCGCGCCACCATGTCGGCGACCAGCAGCCCCCTGCCCTCCACGTCCAGCACCTCGCTGCGCACGCGCAGCGCCTTGCACCACGGCAGGAACTCCGGATAGCGCCGGACGTCGGCGACCATCTCGTACATCTGCTGCGGCAGGTAGGGGACCGTACGGGTGTCTTCGGCGTGCGGCATCAGGCGGTCTTGAGGCGCGCCGCCTTCATCCGGGCGAAGTCCGAATCGGCATGATAGGAGCTGCGGGTCAGCGGGCTGGACGAGACCATCAGGAAGCCCTTGGCATAGGCGATGGTCTCGAGCCCCTTGAACTCCTCGGGCGTCCAGAAGCGATCGACGGCGGCGTGCCGGCGCGTCGGCTGGAGATACTGGCCGACGGTCAGGAAATCGACCGAGGCGGAGCGCAGATCGTCCATGACCTGCATGACCTCCTCCCGCGTCTCGCCGAGCCCGGCCATCAGCCCGGACTTGGTGAAGATCGCCGGGTCGAGTTCCTTGGCCTTCTGGAGCAGGCGCAGCGAGTGGAAATAGCGCGCCCCCGGACGGATCGGCAGGTAGAGCCGGGGCACGGTTTCGAGATTGTGGTTGAAGACGTCGGGCCGGGCCTCGACCACGACCTCCAGCGCCCCGTCCTTGCGCAGGAAGTCCGGCGTCAGCACCTCGATGGTCGTCCCCGGACAGGCCGCCCGGACGGCTCGGATCACCGCCGCGAAGTGCGCCGCGCCGCCGTCCGCCAGATCGTCGCGGTCGACCGAGGTGATCACCACATGGGCTAGGCCCAGCTTCGCCACCGCGTCGGCGACGCGCCCCGGCTCGCCCGAATCGAGCGGCCCCGGCATCCCCGTCTTGACGTTGCAGAATGAGCAGGCGCGCGTGCAGGTATCGCCCATGATCATCATGGTGGCGTGCTTCTGCGACCAGCACTCGCCGATATTGGGGCACCCGGCCTCCTCGCAGACCGTCGACAACCCATTGGAACGCATGAGTTTTTCGGTCTCGAAAAAGGCCGGCGCATTGGGCGCCTTGACCCTGATCCAGGCCGGCTTGCGCAGCAGGGGCGTTTCGGCGCGGTTGCGTTTCTCGGGATGGCGCAGCGCCCGGCGCTCGTCGGCGGACTGATCGTAGAGGACGGTCATGGCGGAGATATAAGCCCTTCCGCGGCCTTCACCACGCCCGAATTTGGCCGGTCCGCCCTCTTGAACCGGGATGACGAAACGTTAGGTTCGCGGTCCGCGACAAAATGTAACAAACCGCGCAAACGACCAGGAACCGTCCGATGCCTCTTCCGTCCTACGACGCGACGCGAACCGAGATGTCCATCTTCGATGCGCTGCTGAAAGCGCGGCACGATTTCGGCGCGTCCAAGGAAATCCTCTGGGACGGCAACGACGACCGCAAGCTCTCCTACAACGAAGTGGTCCGCGCCGCCTTCGCGCTCGGCCACGCGCTGAAGAAGATGACGGCCAAGGGCGAACACGTCGGCATCATGCTGCCGACCAGCGCCGGGGCGGTCATCGCCTTCTTCGCGCTCCACGCCTTCGGCCGCATTCCGGCGATGCTGAATTTCACCGCCGGCGAGCGCGCGGTGAAGGCGGCGCTCAAGCTCGGCCGCATCAAGACCGTTCTCACCGCCAAGCGCTTCATCGAGATCGGCAAGCTGGAAGACCTGGTGGAGGACCTCAAGGGCGTCTCGAACCTCGTCTATCTGGACGACCTCCGCGAGAACCTGACCCTCGGCGACAAGCTGACCGCGCTTGTCGGCTCGAAGCTGCCCGGCCTCTTCAAGGCGCGGGTGAAGCCGACCGATCCCGGCGTCATCCTCTTCACCTCCGGCACCGAGGGCGACCCCAAGGGCGTCGTGCTCAGCCACCAGAACGTCCTCGCCAATGTCGAGCAGGTCCGCTGCCACATCGAGCTGACCGAGGACGACATCGTCTTCAACCCGCTGCCGACCTTCCACTGCTTCGGCCTCACCGTCGGCGCGATCCTGCCGATGATCGTCGGCGTGAAGGAGATCCTCTACCCCTCGCCGCTGCACGTCTCGATCATCCCGAAGAAGATCCGCGAGAGCGGCGCGACCATCCTGCTGGCGACCGACACCTTCATCGGTCACTACGCGCGCCAGGGCGACCAGGGCGACCTCAACTCGGTCCGTCTCGCGGTCTGCGGCGCCGAGCGCGTGCGCGACGAGACCCGCCAGCTGGTGCGCAAGAAGTACAATATCGAGATTCTGGAAGGCTACGGCGTGACCGAGGCCTCCCCGGTCGTCGCGGCCAACCAGATCGAGGCGAACCGCCCCGGCACGGTCGGAAGGCTGCTGCCCCAGATGGAGCACCGCCTCGAACCCGTCGAGGGCATCCCGAACGCCGGCCGGCTGTATGTGAAGGGTCCGAACGTCATGGCCGGGTACCTGAAGCCCGACCAACCCGGCGTGCTCCAGACCCTGCCAGACGGCTGGCACGACACCGGCGACGTCGTCGCCATCGACAAGCACGGCCACATCGCCATCAAGGGCCGCCTCAAGCGCTTCGCCAAGATCGGCGGCGAGATGGTGTCGCTCACCGTGGTCGAGAATTGCGCCAGCGCCCTCTGGCCCGACAACATGCATGCGGCGGTGAGCATTCCCGACTCGCGCAAGGGCGAGCAGATCGTGCTGGTGACCGACTCCAGGGAGGCGAACCGCGCCGACCTGCACGGCTGGGCGCACAATCACGGCGTCCCTGAACTCGCCGTGCCGCGCAAGATCATCCATGTCGACGAGGTGCCGCTGCTCGGCACCGGCAAGACCAACTACGTCGCCGTCCAGAAGATCGCCGACGCCGACAGCGAGCCGAAGGCAGCGTAGCGGCTCGCCGTCTCAAATGTGCAGCACGCCGCCGAAGGCATCCAGCACGGCTTCGTGCATGGCTTCCGAGATCGTCGGGTGCGGGAATATGGTGGCTTTCAGCTCCGCTTCCGTCGATTCCAGCGTGCGGGCTATGGTGTAGCCCTGGATCAGTTCGGTGACCTCCGCGCCAACCATGTGGGCGCCGAGCAGTTCCCCCGTCTTGGCGTCGAAGACGGTCTTCACCAGACCCTCGGTTTCGCCGAGCGCGATGGCCTTGCCGTTGCCGATGAACGGGAAGCGGCCGACCTTGACCTCGTGGCCCTTCGCCTTCGCGGCGGCTTCGGTCAGGCCGACGCTCGCCACCTGCGGCGTGCAATAGGTGCAGCCCGGCACGCGCGAGACATCCAGAGGATGCGCTCCTTCATGCCCGGCGATGCGTTCGGCGACGATGACGCCCTCGTGCATCGCCTTGTGGGCGAGCCAGGGCGGGCCGGCGACATCGCCGATGGCCCAGAGGCCCTTCACGCCCGTCGCGCCCCATTCGTCGATGACGATATGGGTCTTCTCGATCTGCACGCCCGCCGCTTCCAGGCCGAGATTTTCGACATTGCCGACGATGCCGACGGCCGAGATGACCCGCTCCACGGTGATCGCTGTCTCCTTGCCGTCCTTGCCCTTGACGGTCGCGGTGACGCTGTCCGCGCCCTTCGCCAGCTTCGTTACCGACGCGCCGGTGATGAGCGTCATCCCCTGCTTCCTGAAGGCCTTGGCGGCGAACGCCGAAATCTCCTCGTCCTCGACCGGGAGAACGCGGTCCATCACCTCGACCACCGTCACCTCGGCGCCGAGGGTGCGGTAGAACGAGGCGAACTCGATGCCGATCGCCCCTGAGCCGATGACCAGCAGCGATTTCGGCATCGACGGCGGGACCAGCGCCTCGCGATAGGTCCACACCAGCCTGCCGTCGCCCTCAAGACCCGGCAGCGAGCGGGCCCGCGCGCCGGTGGCGATCACGATGTCCTGCGCCGTCACCTCGGCCGTCTTGCCGTCCTTGCCGGTGACGGCGACCTTGCCCGGCCCCGTCAGCGTCGCCTCGCCGTCCAGCACGGCGATCTTGTGCTTCTTCATCAGGAATTTGACGCCGTTCGACAGCTGCGCCGCGACCTTGCGCGAGCGCTTCACGACGGCGTCGAGATCGAAACGCAGATTGTCGGCGGCCAGCCCGAACTCGCTGAGCCGGTGCATCAGGTGCCAGATCTCGGACGAGCGCAGCAGCGCCTTGGTCGGGATGCAGCCCCAGTTGAGGCAGATGCCTCCCAGATTCTCGCGCTCCACCACGGCGACCGACTTGCCGAGCTGGGCGGCGCGGATGGCGCAGACATAGCCGCCGGGGCCGGCGCCGATCACGATGACATCGAAGGAGTTGGACATGTTCAATTCCGGCGGTGATTCCAGCGATTTCAGGATCTTAGACGGTTCGCCCGGCGCAGGACGGGGTTGAATGGCATTCGAACGTCGATTTCGCGCGGTTGTTCAGGAAGCCGCGGACGGGGGGCAATTGACGTAACGTCATGGGCTCGTTCGGCCTTTTTCGTCACCGCTTCCCCCACCCGCCGACGCCCACGCGGCGCAATATCCTATATAGGATTTTTCTCCGATCCTCAACCTCGGCGCGCCAGGAACAGCGTGGCGGCGGCGGCGAAGACGAGACCGCTCGCCAGCATCTGCGCCGTCCAGACCGAGGCCGAGGCCCGGCTCCAGCCGACCGACAGCACGGCGAGCAGCAGGAACGGCCCGAACGCCGCCGCGATCACCGGTCCGGCCCCCGCCCGCCCGGTGAGGCAGAGCGCCCCGAAGCCGATCAGGAAGGCTGCCGTCGCCGCCCACGGGGCGAGAAAGGGCACGCCGAACTCGTCCTCCGGCGGCAGGGGCAGGCGGCGCACGGCCCGCGCCGTCGCCGCATTGGTGACGACGCCGAAGGTCGCCGCGACCAGCGGAAGACCGATCAGGGCCAGGAGCAGATAGCGCCACATGGGAGCGGAGATTATCCCATGACGGGCAGGATCAAACCGCCTATCCAGTCCGCTCCGGACATCCCCGCCAGAGACCCCGCTTGACCGCCGCCCCCACCATCTTTGTCGATGCCGACGCCTGCCCGGTGAAGGAGGAGGTCTACAAGGTCGCGCGGCGCACCGGATGCGCGGTTTTCGTCGTCGCCAACAGCTTCATGCGGACGCCGGCCGACGCGACCTTCGTGATGGTCGAGGCCGGCCCGGACCTCGCCGACGACTGGATCGCCGAACGGGTGAAGCCGGGCGATATCGTCGTCACCAACGACATCCCCCTCGCCGACCGGACGCTGAAGGCCGGCGGCCAGGCGCTGGGCGCGACCGGCAAGGCCTTCACGACGGATTCCATCGGCACGTCGCTGGCCCAGCGCGCGGTGATGGAGCACCTGCGCTCGTTCGGCGAAGGCGGCGGCGGACCGCGGCCGTTCAGCGCCCAGGACCGCTCGCGGTTCCTGCAGGCGCTGGATACGGCGGTGCAGAAGGCGAAGCGGCTCTAGGCCAGCATCGTCACCGGGTCTTGGAGATAGCCCTTCAGCGCCGCCAGCCAGGTCGCGCCCAGCGCGCCGTCGATGACCCGGTGGTCGCAGGACATGCGGACGGTCATCACGGTGGCGATTTCCAGTCTGTCGCCGCGCACGACGGCGCGCTTCTCGCCCGCCCCGACCGCGAGGATCGAGGCCTGCGGCGGGTTGATGACGCCGGTGAAGTCGCGCATCCCGAACATGCCGAGATTGGAGATCGAGAACGAGCCGCCCTCGTAGTCCGACGGCTTGAGCTTCTTCGCCTTGGCGCGGGCGGCAAGATCCTTCGTCTCGCGCGAGATCTGCACGAGACCCTTGGTTTCCGCCGCGAAGATGATCGGCGTGATGAGGCCGTTGCCGGGCAGCGCCACGGCGACGCCGACATCGGCGTGCTTGTGCAGCAGCATCTCGGTCTCGGTCCACGAGGCGTTGACGTGCGGCACCTTCATCAGCGCGGCGGCGGCCGCCTTCACGATGAAGTCGTTGACCGAGACCTTGTAGGCGTCAGGGCCGTCCTTCGGCGACTTCGCGTTGATCGCTTCGCGCGCCGCGAGCAGGGCGTCGATCTCGATGTCGGCGGTGAGGTAGTAGTGCGGGATGTCCCGCTTGGCGATGGTCAGCCGCTTCGCCACCGTCTTGCGCATGGAATCGTGCGGCACGGCGGTGTAGCTGCCCTCCTTGTAGAAGAGCCTGGCGTCGGGGAGCGCGCCGGCAGGAGTGGGCGCGGCCGGTGCCGGCTTGCCCCCCTCTGCCCGGCCTTTGGCCGGGCTCTCTCCCCCCGCAGGCGGGGAGAGCAACGTGTCGGGAGATTTGACCGCCTTCATCGGCCCGCCGGCCAGCGCCTTCTCGACATCCGCCTTCACGATGCGACCGCCGGGGCCGGTGCCGGTGATCAGCGTCAGGTCCACCTTGCCCTCGCCCGCGATGCGCCGGGCCAGCGGCGAGGCGAACACGCGCTCGCCCGAGGCGGCGACGGCAAGCCCCCCTCCGCCCCCTGCGGGGGCACCTCCCCCGCGGACGGGGGAGGAAACGGTGGCGGGGGCCGGAGCGGGATCCATGTCTGCCTTGTCTGTCTTTCCTCCCCCGCTTGCGGGGGAGGTGGCGCGAAGCGACGGAGGGGGCGCGGCGGCCGGGGCGGCGCTCGCGTCCTCGCCCTCGGCTGCGAGCACGGCGATCGGCGTGTTGACCTTCACGCCCTCCGAGCCTTCGGGCACCAGGATTTTCGCCAGCGTGCCCTCATCGACGGCTTCGACTT
This sequence comes from Alphaproteobacteria bacterium, assembly GCA_016792565.1. Classification (GTDB taxonomy): domain Bacteria; phylum Pseudomonadota; class Alphaproteobacteria; order Micropepsales; family Micropepsaceae; genus JADZAI01. Next base: position 24,662 of record JAEUMK010000019.1, on the reverse strand, counting down.
CCATCGTCGCCTTGTCGGTTTCGATCTCGGCGATCACGTCGCCGGCCTTCACGCTCTGGCCTACCTTGACCAGCCACTTGGCGAGCGTGCCCTCCTCCATCGTCGGCGACAGCGCGGGCATGAGGATGTTGGTCGGCATGGGTGCTAGTGCCCCTTCGCGGGCTGAACGGCTGCGGTCGCGCCGGTATCGGTGGCGTCGTTCCATTCGGCGTCGAACATGGCGCGGATGGCGGCGAGCGTCGCGTCCTGGTCGGCCCCGGTCTCGGCGTGAAGGGCTCTTGCGACATGGCGGGCGATATCGACCAGCAGCAGGCCCCAGACGCCGGCGTCTGGGCCGAAGGCGCTGGGCGTCAGCGAGACGTGCAGGCCCTGGTTGACGATCCAGGCGCGCAGCACCTCGCCGCAGTTTTCGTCGCGCGCCGCAGCGGGCGGGATGGCGAGTTCGCGCGTCCTGGGGTCGAAGACCATCGCCGGCGGCCCTAGCGGTAGAGCGCGGCTCTGGCCGCCGCCATCACGTCGTCGAGCGAGGGCAGCGCGAGCTTTTCCAGATTGGCGGCATAGGGCATCGGCACGTCCTTGCCGGTGACGCGCATGACGGGCGCGTCGAGCCAGTCGAAGGCCTCGCCCTGCACCTGGGCGGCGATCTCGGACGAGATCGAGCAGATCGGCCAGCCCTCCTCGACCACGACGAGGCGGTTGGTCTTCTTCACCGAGGCGATGACGGTGGCGGTATCGAGCGGCCGCAGCGAGCGCAGGTCGATGATCTCGGCGTCGATGCCGTCCTTCGCCAGCTCCGCCGCCGCCTCGATGATCAGCCCCATCGAGACCGAGAACGAAACCAGCGTGATGTCCGTGCCGGGCTTCACCACCCGCGCCTTGCCGATCGGCAGCACGAAGTCGTCCATCACCGGCACCGGGAAGGTCTTGCCGTAGACGATCTCGTTTTCCAGGAAGATGACCGGGTTGGGATCGCGGATCGCGGCTTTCAGCAGTCCCTTGGCGTCGGCGGCGAAATACGGCGCGACGACCTTCAGCCCCGGCACATGGGCATACCAGGCGGCGTAGTTCTGGCTGTGCTGCGCGGCGACGCGGGCGGCCGCGCCGTTGGGGCCGCGGAAGACGATGGGCGACCCCATCTGCCCGCCCGCCATGTAGAGCGTCTTGGCCGCCGAGTTGACGATCTGGTCGATCGCCTGCATGGCGAAGTTCCAGGTCATGAACTCGACGATGGGCTTCAGGCCCGCGAACGACGCGCCGACCCCGAGCCCTGCGAAACCCTGTTCGGTGATCGGTGTGTCGATGACCCGCTTCGGCCCGAACTCCTCCAGCAGACCCTGGCTGATCTTGTAGGCGCCCTGGTACTGCCCGACCTCCTCGCCCATCAGGAAGACCGCGTTGTCGCGGCGCATCTCCTCGGCCATCGCGTCGCGCAGGGCCTCGCGCACCGTCTGGTCCTGCATCGCCGTTCCAGGCGGGATCTCGTCGGACGGCGTCGCGGCGTCGCCCTTCGACTGCGGCGCGAGGGCGGGCGCCGCAGCCGCCCTGGGTGCAGCGGGCATCGCCGCCGCGACGGGCCCGGCCTTCGGCGGCGCCGCCACCGCCGCCCCCTCGCCCTCAAGTTCGGCGATGGGGGTGTTGACCTTCACGCCCTCGGTGCCCTCGGCGACGAGCAGGCGCGCCACCACGCCCTCGTCGACCGCCTCCACCTCCATGGTCGCCTTGTCGGTCTCGATCTCGGCGATCACGTCGCCCGCCTTCACGCTCTGGCCTTCCTTGACCAGCCATTTGGCGAGCGTGCCCTCCTCCATCGTCGGAGACAGGGCGGGCATGAGAATGGGGATGGACATACGGGCGCGGACCTTGGGGTTCAGGCGATGCCGAGGATCGCCAGGAAGATCATGACGGTGCCGACGATGCCGACGGCCCAGGCGAGCGGGCGGATCATCGGGACGCCGAAGATGTAGAGCACCGCGTGCGCGACGCGGGCATAGAAGAAGAGCTGCGCCCCCAGCACGGTGGTGGAGGTGGAGATGCCCTGCTGCGCGGCGATGAGGACGAGCGGCGCGAACAGGATCAGGCCCTCGCGGTGGTTGTCGACGACGCGCTTCATGCGCGCCTGGAAGGCCCCCGGCGGCGGCAGGTCGTCGCGGCTGTTGGCGAGCGGCATCAGGCCCTGCGCCATGATCCCGGCATTGGCCTGGATGAGGATGATGACGAAGAGCAGCGCCACGCTGTAGGCGAGCATCGTGAGTTCGACAGGCATTCTGAAAGTCCCCCCTTGAAACGCGCGGCCGGTTGTCGCCCTACGCGTATACGTCGGTCCAGAGCTCCTTCGGATCGGGCTCCGGACTCATCTGCGCGAACTCCGCCGACTGGGCGACGACGTCCTTGATCTCCTTGTCGATCGCCTTGAGGCCGGCCTCGTCGATCGCCCCGGCGGCCAGCATGCGGGCCCGCAAACCCTCGATCGGGTCGTGCTTCTCGCGCATCTCCTGGACCTCCTCCTTGGAGCGGTACTTGGCGGGATCCGACATCGAGTGGCCGCGATAGCGATAGGTCTTCATCTCCAGGATGTAGGGCCCCTCGCCGCGCCGGCAGTGCTCGACCGCCTTGCGCCCGGCGGCGAACACCGCCTCGACGTCCATGCCGTCCACTTCCTCGCCGGGGATGTTGAAGCTTACCCCGCGCTTGTGCAGATGGGTCTCGGAAGTCGAGCGCTGGATCGCCGTGCCCATCGCGTACTGGTTGTTCTCGATGACATAGACCACCGGAAGCTTCCAGACGGCGGCCATGTTGAAGCTCTCGTAGACCTGGCCCTGATTCGCGGCGCCGTCGCCGAAATAGGTCAGGCACACCCGGTCGTTGCCGCGATAGCGGTTGGCGAAGGCGAGGCCGGTACCGAGCGGCACCTGGGCGCCGACGATGCCGTGGCCGCCATAGAAGTTCTTCTCGCGGCTGAACATGTGCATCGAGCCGCCCTTGCCGCGCGAATAGCCGCCCGAGCGCCCGGTGAGTTCGGCCATGACGCCGTCGGGCTCCATGCCCGCCGCCAGCATGTGGCCGTGGTCGCGATAGGCGGTGATGACCTGGTCGCCCGGCTCGATCGCCGCCTGCATGCCGACGACGACCGCTTCCTGGCCGATATAGAGATGGCAGAACCCGCCGATCAGTCCCATGCCGTAGAGCTGGCCCGCCCGCTCCTCGAAGCGGCGGATCAGCAGCATGTCGCGATAGAACTGGATCAGAAGCGCGGCGTTGGAAGCGGTCTTGGACATGGGTTCCCGGCGCTGAAGGCTACGCCGCGATATGTAGCGCGCCCTCGCCTTGCATGTCACCCAAGAAGCCGCTGACAGACTGTCAGCGGGTGACGCTGTCCCAGTAGATCGTCAGCTCGTCGGGACGCGAATAGCCGAGCGCCGAGCGCGACTGCTCGTCCAGCATGTCGGGATCGACCTTGCCCGGCTGCATCAGCTTGACCCGGCGCTCCATGCGTTCGCGCTCGCTGCTGACCGTCTCCAGCTCGGCGGTGCGAATGGCGACCCGCTCGTCCAGGCGGGTCAGCTTGAAGGCGCCGTACTCGCCATAGACCGCATGCCAGGCGAAATAGGAAATGAGCGCAACGCACAGCGAGGGCACGATCATGCCCTGGGCGAAACGCTTGACGGTCATACGGCGGCGCATGAGCCATCCCATCACCGGTTGCGGCGCAATACAACTCACGAGCCGTTAACGGCGGCGGCGCGCGTTAACGGCTCGTGAGGAATTGGCGGGCCGGGATGCCCGGCGGGGGCAGGCGCCCCGGCCCTCAGTCCGCTGCGGGGATCAGCGGGTGATCGTGCGGGTGCCGCGGCGCGTGACCTCGCGGCCGTTCGGTCCGGTCTTGGTCGTCGTGCGCTCGATGGTGCCGGGGGCGGTCCGCACCGACTCGCTCTCCGACGTCCACGTCTTGCCCTCCGGACCGGTCTTGACCGCATCGCGCTCGCAGCGGCCGTCGGCGCAGGCGCCGCTGACCTCGGTGGTGACGGTGCGGCCGTTGGGGCCGGTCGTTTCGCCGCTGCGCGACCACGAGGCGGCCGCGGCGGGCGCGGCGAGCAGGACGGCGGCGAGAGCGGTGAGGGCCAGAGTGCGCATGGGGTGTCTCCTGTCATCAAGGGGCCGCCGCAGCGGCGATGTCGGGAACCATGCCTCCCGCCCGTCTCTCCCTTGTGTCGGGAACGGGCGCCGGTGTTACGAATTGTATCAGCCGGACGCGCCCGCTTGCGGCCCGGCCGGGCGTCCGGCATCACTGCGCCATGGCCGACAAGCAGCGCCTGATCGTCGTCGAGGACGACGCCGAGGTCCGCACCCTCCTCACCGACTATCTGCTGCGCCAGGGCTTCGCCGTCGAGGCGGCCGACGGCGGCGCGGCGCTGGACCGCATCCTCTCGGTGTCGGGCCCGCCCGACCTCATCGTGCTGGACCTGATGATGCCGGGCGAGGACGGGCTGTCGATCGTCCGCCGGCTGCGCGCCGCCACGCGCATCCCCATGCTGATGCTGACCGCCCGGGCCGACGACATCGACCGCATCGTCGGGCTGGAGATGGGCGCCGACGACTACATGGCCAAGCCGTTCAATCCGCGCGAGCTGGTCGCCCGGATCCGCTCGATCCTGCGCCGCATGGAGCCGGCCCCTCTGGAGGGCGAGCGCTACGAGGTCGCCGGCATGGTGGTCGACATCGCGGCCCGCCGGGCGACGCGCGGCGACGCGGTCCTCGACCTGACCAGCGCCGAGTTCGACCTCCTCGCCTGCTTCGTGACGCGGCCTCAGCGCGTGCTGTCGCGCGACCAGCTGATGGACTGGACGCGGGGGCGCAAGGCCGAGCCGCTGGACCGCGCCATCGACGTACAGATGAGCCGGCTGCGCAAGAAGATGGACGACGACAGCGGCGAGATCATCAAGACCGTCCGCAACGCCGGCTACGTGCTGACGCTGCCGGTGAAGAAGCTCTGACGATGGGCAGGCTGGGGCTCTTCGGACGGCTGTCGGCCATCGTGTTCCTCAGCTTCATGGCGCTGCTCGCCGTCATCGCCGGGATCAACTACGCGCAGCGCGACGTCGAGGCGCCGCGCGCCGGCGAACTGGCCGTCCAGGTGGCCGGCATCGTCAGGCTGCTCGAGCGCCCGGCCGAGGATCGCGAGGCGGTCCTGCAGGCGGTCAACGGCAACGCCCTGACCGTCACGATCGCTGCCGAACGGCCGGTCCGGGCCATGGACGAGCGCCAGCTGCGCGGCGCGGAGCAGGCGCTCGCGATCTACCTGGATCGGCTGCCGGGCCGCGAAGTCGTCATCCTCGCCCTGCCCGACGAGGACGGGCGGCTGAGCCGCTGGGCGATCTGGCGCTCGGCCGAGCAACGCATCAGGCTGGCGGTGAAACTGGCGGACGGCGACTGGGCGGTGATCGAGACCGGCGGCGATCTCGGCCGCCGCCTGTTCGGCCTTGCCCCCGGCTTCTGGCTGGCGGCCGCCGGGTTCCTGGTCGGCGCGGTGGCGCTGATCACCCTTTCGCGCGAGGCCCGCCCGCTGCGGGCGCTCGCCGCCAGCGTGCAGGCCTTCCAGGCGACGGCTGAGCCGCGCCGGGTCGCGCCGGCCGGCGCGCCCGAAATCCGCAGCCTGATCGAGGCGGTCAACCGGATGCAGGAGCGCATCGCGGCGCTGCTGCGCGGCCGGGTCACGCTGCTGGCCGGCATCTCGCACGACGTGAAGACCTATGTGACGCGGCTGCGCCTGCGCGCCGAAGCGATCGAGGACGATGGTCTGCGCACCAAGATCGTCGGCGATCTCGAAGAGATGACGGCGCTGATCGACGACGCGCTGTCGGTGGCGCGCGGCTCTGCCGCACCGGAACGGCGCGAGCCGGTCGATCTCGCCGCTCTGGCCGCTTCCATCGCGCTCGAGACGCCGGGCGCCAGCGCTCGGGCGAACGGCGCCGTCCGCACGATGGGCGACCCTCTGGCGCTGAAGCGCGCCCTTGCCAATGTCGTGGCGAACGCGGTCCGCTATGGCGAGCGCGCCCGGATCGCGGTTGCGCAATCCGGCGACCGCGCCGTCGTGACGGTCGAGGACGACGGCCCCGGCATCCCGGCGGCCGAACGCCTGGCCGTCTTCGAACCGTTCCACCGCCTTGAGGGATCGCGCAGCCGGTCGACCGGCGGCTCCGGCCTCGGCCTCGCGATCGTGCAGCAGATCGTCGAGGCGCATGGCGGGAGCGTGACGATCGGCGACGCCCCCTCGGGCGGCGCGCAGGTCGTCCTGACGTTTACCGCAATCGTCTGACGCGGGACAAAACCGGGCGCGACAGCCCGCAACCGCGTCATTCCGGGACGGTTTGGGAGGAAAACCGAGCCGCCAACGGGCATGGCGATTGCTGCTGAGGCCGGGAAACCGGAGTCGGCCATGAATACGATCATCCTGCCCTATCGTCCGCAGCCCGCGATCATCGTGGCGCTGGCGCTCGTGTTCGTCGCCCTGGGCTGCGGCGCCGTTCCGGTGGCGATGGCCGGCAACTGGGGCCCGGCCGCGCTGATGGGGCTGGTGGCGGCCGCCGGTCTGGCGCTGAGCGTGCTGCTGGCGACCCGCGAGCGCCGCGTCGAAGTCGCCCTGTCGTCCGTGACCGTGCCGGCCGGCCTCTTCGCCACCTATGAGGTGACGATCCCCTTCCGCCACATCCAGTCGACGCTGACCGAGCGGCGCGGCGGCAGCAAGCAGCTGACGATCCTGCATCGCGGCCGGACGACGGTCGTGCCGGCGGCCTGCCTGCCGCAGCCGAACGGGCTGGCCGAACTGCGCGATCTGATCCTTCAGCGCACCGCCCAGATCGGGCGCGGCGAAATCCCGCAGCTGCGCATCAACGCCCGCATTGCCGGGGCGCCGGCGCCCCGCCCGCAGAGCCAGCCGGCTTTCGGCCGCCGCCGCGACGCCATGGTCAGCCGGCTGCGCTGAACCGGATCAGGCTTTCGCCAGTTCGGCGAATTTCCTGAGGATCTGGGCGGCCCCCTTCAGGCGCTCCTCGACATCGGCCCAGGCGCGGACAGCGACGACCTTCTGGTCGGGGCGCACCTTCAGCGTCTTGGGATTGTCGGAGATCAGCGCCATCAGCCCGGCGGGATTGGCGAAGACATTGTTGCGGAAGGCGACGATCGCGCCCTTGGGACCGGCGTCGATCTTTTCCACGCCGGCCAGGCGGCAGAGCCGCTTGATCGAGACGATCTGGAGCAGCTGCTTGACCTCGTCCGGCAGCGCGCCGAAGCGGTCGATCAGCTCGGCCGCGAAGCCGTCGATATCGGCCTGCTCCTCCAGCCCCGCCAGGCGGCGATAGAGCGACATGCGGACGTCGAGATCGGGCACATAGGCTTCCGGGATGAGGACCGAGGCGCCCAGATTGATCTGCGGCGACCACTCGCCCTCGTCGGCCTCCTCGCCGCGCCCCGAGCGCAGATTGGCCACCGCCTCCTCCAGCATCTCCTGATACAGCTCCATGCCGACTTCGCGGATATGGCCGGACTGCTCGTCGCCGAGCAGGTTGCCGGCGCCGCGGATGTCGAGATCGTGGCTGGCGAGGGTGAACCCCGCGCCCAGCGCGTCGAGCGACTGGAGGACGCGCAGCCGGCGCTCGGCGTTGTCGGTCAGCAGCCGGCCGGGCGGCGTCGTCAGATAGGCATAGGCCCGCACTTTCGAGCGTCCGATGCGGCCGCGCAGCTGGTAGAGCTGGGCGAGGCCGAACATGTCGGCGCGGTGGACGATCATCGTGTTGGCGGTCGGGATGTCGAGACCGGACTCGACGATCGTCGTGGAGAGCAGCACCTCGAACTTGCGGTCGTAGAAGGCGTTCATCACGTCGTCGAGCTGGCCCGGCGGCATCTGGCCGTGGGCGATGACGGCGCGGACCTCCGGCACCGTCTCCTTCAGGAACGCCATCGACTCCGCCAGATCGGCGATCCGCGGCACGACATAGAAGCTCTGCCCGCCGCGATAATGCTCGCGCAGCAGCGCCTCGCGGACGGTCACCGGATCGAGCGGCCCGACATAGGTGCGCACCGCCAGCCGGTCGACCGGCGGCGAGGCGATCAGCGACATGTCGCGCACGCCCGACAGCGCCAGCTGGAGCGTCCGCGGAATCGGCGTCGCGGTCAGCGTGAGGACGTGAACGTCGGCCTTCAGCGCCTTCAGCCGTTCCTTGTGGACGACGCCGAAATGCTGTTCCTCGTCGACGATGACGAGTCCGAGATTTTTGAAGGCGACGGTCTTGGCCAGCAGCGCGTGGGTGCCCACGACGATGTCGACCCCGCCTTCGGCGAGCCCCTTTTTCGTCTCGCTCGCCTCCTTGGCGCCCACCAGGCGCGAGAGCTGGCGCACCTGGAGCGGCCAGCCGGCGAAGCGCGCCGAGAAGGTCTTGAAGTGCTGGCGGGCCAGCAGCGTCGTCGGCACCACGACCGCGACCTGCTTGCCCGACATGGCGGCGACGAAGGCGGCGCGCAGTGCGACCTCGGTCTTGCCGAAGCCGACATCGCCGCAGACGAGCCGGTCCATCGGCTGGCCGCGCGTGAAGTCCTCCAGCGTGTCGGCGATCGCCCGGGCCTGGTCCTCGGTCTCGTCGAACGGGAACCGCGCCGCGAACTCGTCGTAGAGCCCGGGCGGCGCGTCGATGCTCGGGGCCTTGCGCAACGCCCGCTCGGCGGCGATGCGGATGAGTTCCGAGGCGATCTCGCGGATGCGGTTCTTGAGCCGCGCCTTGCGGCTCTGCCACCCCGCCCCGCCCAGCCGGTCGAGCTGGATGCCCTCCGCGTCCGAGCCGAACCGCGTCAGGAGCTCGATGTTCTCGACCGGCAGGAACAGCTTGCCGCCCTCGTATTGCAGTTCGAGGCAGTCGTGCGGGGCGCCCAGGACCTCGATCGTCCGCAGCCCGAGGTAGCGGCCGATGCCGTGATCGACATGGACCACCAGGTCGCCGACCGTCAGGGCCGCCGCCTCGGCGAGGAAGTTCGCCGCCCGCTTGCTCTTGCGCGCCGTGCGGATGAGGCGGTCGCCGAGGATGTCCTGCTCGCCGAGCAGAACCAGCCCCCGCGCCTCGAAGCCGTGCTCCAGCGGCAGCACCGCCAGCCCCACGGCGGCGGGCGCGAGGCCCTGCACGGCATCGAGATCGGCGACCGGCTGGATCGGCTTCACGCCATGATCGCCGAGCACCACCGAGAGGCGGTCGGCGGAGCCTTCCGACCAGCCGGCGAGCACGACGCGCTTCCTCGCCTTGACGAGCTCGCGCACGTGCCCCGCGACGGCGTCGAAGACGACGCCCTCGGCCTGGGTGCGTTCCGGCGCGAAGTCGCGTCCGGCCCGCCCGCCCGCGTCGAGCCCGTCGGCGACCGCGAACGGCGACAGGAACAGCGCCGCGCGGTCCTCCAGCGCCTCGGCCCACTGCGCCGGCGTCAGGTAGAGCGCGTCCGGCTTCAGCGGCTTGTAGTCGGCGACCTGAAGCCCCGGCGACCGCGCCGCGAGCTCGCGGGCGTCGGCGCGGGCGGCGTGATACTCGCCGATCTGGTCGAAGCGGGCGGCGATCGATTCCTCGACCTGGGCGTCCAACGTGAGAAGCGCCCCCGGCAGATAGTCGAGCAGGGTTTCGAGCCGGTCGTGGAACAGCGGCAGCCAGTGCTCCATGCCCTGGTAGCGGCGGCGGGCGCTGATGCTCTCGTACAGCGGATCGGCGCTCGTCTGCGCCCCGAAGGCGGCGATATAGCCGGTGCGGAAGCGGCTGACCGCCTCGGGGTCGAGCGGCGCCTCGCTGACCGGCAGAAGCTCCAGCCCGGCAAGACGCCCGGTCGATTTCTGGCTCTCCGGATCGAACGTGCGCAGCGACTCGATCTGGTCGCCGAAGAAATCGACGCGCACCGGCTCGGGCAGGCCCGGCGCGAAGAGATCGACGATGCCGCCGCGTACGGCGTAGTCGCCCGCCTCGACCACCGAGCCGGCGCGGGTATAGCCCTGACGGTCGAGCCAGGCGGTCAGCGCCTCGATGGTCAGCGTCGCGTCGGGCTTCAGCGCAAGGCGCGAGGCGCCGATCCAGGCGCGCGGCGGCACCCGCTGGGTGAGCGCGCTGACCGTGGTGACGACCACCCGCCGCCCCGCCGGGGCCTTGGCGAGTTCCGACAGCGCCGCAATGCGCCGGGCAAGCAGATCGGTGCGCGGGCCGAGCCGGTCGTAGGGCAGGCAGTCCCAGGCCGGAAACGACACGACCTCGAGCGCCGGGGCGAAGAAGCGCAGCGCCGCCTCGAAGGCCGAAGCGCGGGCCTCGTCGCGGGCGACGTGCAGCACCGTCCCGGCGCGGGCTTTCGCCAGATCGGCGGCGAGCCAGGCGTCATAGCCTTCCGGCGCGCCGCCGATCTTCGTGCGGCCGCCGCGGGCGAGGATCTGGCGGATCAGCTCCACGACGCCCGCGGGAAGAACTCGAACGCCTTCAGCAGGGCGAAGAGCGGCGTGTCGTGTTCGGGCGGCACCGGCGACTTGCCCAGATACCAGTCGTAGATGTCCTGGTCCTGCTCTTCCAGCAGGGCTTCCAGCGCGCTCAGCTCGCCGGGCGCAAGCCCCGCCAGATGCGCGTCGGCGAAGGCGCCCAGCAGCAGGTCGGCTTCCTTGAAGCCGCGATGATGCGCCCGGTAGTGAAGACGCTTGAGGCGGATGTCGTCGGTCATGGCAGGGGGCGGGATATAGGCGAGCCGGGGACGCTTGTCATGCCTTGTCGGGGCCGTGCGGCGGCCGCCCCGGGATGCGCGCGGCGCTACCGCTCGCCCCCCGCTCCCGCTACCCTCTGCCCATGCGCCCCGAGATCCTGTTCCCCCTGTTCGCGCCCGTGACGACGCTGCCCGGCGTCGGGCCGCGCATGGCCGAGAAATATGCGCGCGTCGCGGGCGAGCGGGTCATCGACGTGCTGTGGCTGCGCCCGGCCGGCTATGTCGACCGGCGGCTCAGGCCTTCGATCGCCGCGGTGCCCGAGGGCAGCGTCGCGACGCTGGCGCTCAACATCCTCAGCCACCAGAAGCCGCCGCGGCCCAAGATTCCCTATCGCATCCTGTGCAGCGACGAGACGAGCGCGCTGGAACTGGTCTTTTTCGGCGGCAGCAACGACTACCTCGCCCGCGCTTTGCCCGAGGGCGGCCGGCGCCTCGTCAGCGGCCGGCTGGAGCGCCACGAGGGCCGGTTGCAGATGGCGCACCCGGACTATGTGGTCGCGCCGGACCAGGCCGCCCAGATCCCCGAGATCGAGCCCGTCTATCCGCTGACCGAGGGCCTCACCAACAAGGCGGTGGCGAAGGCGGCGCGCGGCGCGCTGACGCTCGCGCCGGACCTCCCCGAGTGGCAGGACACCGCCTGGCTGGCGAAGCAGCACTGGCCGTCCTGGCGCGAGGCGCTCGCCGCCATCCATCACCCGCCGCATGTCGACGAGGCGGCGCTGGAGATCGCCCGGCGGCGTCTTGCCTATGACGAGGTGCTGGCGAACCAGCTCGCGCTCATGTTGATCCGGGAACGGATGAAGAAGGCCGCCGGCCGCGTCCTCGACGGCGACGGCGGCCTGCGCGCCCGCCTCCTCGCCGCCCTGCCCTTCGCCCCGACCGGCGCCCAGGTGCGGGCGATCCGCGAGATCGCCGCCGACCTGAAGACCGGCGAGCGGATGCTGCGCCTGCTGCAGGGCGATGTCGGCGCGGGCAAGACGCTGGTGGCGCTGATGGCCATGCTGATCGCCGTCGAATGCGGCGCGCAGGCGGCGCTGATGGCCCCGACCGAGATCCTCGCCCGCCAGCACATGGCGACCGTCGCCCCGCTGGCCGAGAAGATCGGCATCCGCGCCGAGGTCCTGACCGGACGCGAGAAGGGCAGGACGCGCACCGCCCTGCTGGACGATCTGGCGGCCGGCAGGATCCAGATCCTCATCGGCACCCACGCCCTCTTCACCGAGGATGTCGCGTTCGCCGACCTGGCGCTCGCGGTGGTCGACGAGCAGCACAAGTTCGGCGTCTCGCAGCGCATGAGCCTGTCGGGGCGCGGCGGCCGCCCGACCCATGTGCTGGTGATGACCGCGACGCCCATCCCGCGCACGCTGGCGATGACGATCTACGGCGACATGGACGTCTCCAAGCTGGACGAGAAGCCGCCGGGCCGCCAGCCCATCGCCACCCGCGCCGTGCCGCTCGCCCGGCTGGAGGACGTCGAGGCCGCCGTGGCGCGGGCGATCGCGGCGGGCGACCGGGTCTACTGGGTGTGCCCGCTGGTCGAGCAGAACGAGAAACTCGACGTCACCGCCGTCGAGAGCCGGTTCCGCGAGCTGGAGCGGCGCTTCGGCGACCGCGTCGCCCTCGCTCACGGCAAGATGAGGCCGGCCGCCAAGGACGCCGCGATGGAGCGCTTCCGCAGCGGCGAGGCGCGGGTGCTGGTCGCCACCACGGTCATCGAGGTCGGCGTGGACGTGCCAGAGGCGACGGTGATGATCGTCGAGCACGCCGAACGCTTCGGCCTCGCCCAGCTGCACCAGCTGCGCGGCCGGGTCGGCCGCGGCGCGCGCGCAAGTTCCTGCCTGCTGCTCTACCAGGACGATCCGCCGCTCGGCGAGACCGCCAGGGCGCGGCTCAAGATCATGCGCGAGACCGAAGACGGCTTCGTCATCGCCGAGGAAGACCTGAAGCTGCGCGGCGCCGGCGAACTCCTGGGCACCAGGCAGTCCGGGACGCCCGACCTGCACTATGCCGATCTCTTCCGCGACGCCGACCTGCTGGCGACCGCCCGCGACGACGCCATGCTGGCGGTGTCGCGCGACGCGGAACTCGCCACGCCGCGCGGCGCGGCGCTGCGCACGCTCCTCTATCTCTTTGAACGCGACGAAGCGGTGCGCTATCTCCGGTCCGGGTAGGAAACGAGAAAACAATGACAGACCAACCGGACTTCAGGGAGAAGCTGGGGGCTGCGCTCTGCGCGCACCTGCCCGGCGTGACCGGCATCGGGCCGCTGAAACGCCTGTCGGGCGGCGCCAGCCAGGAGACCTGGGCCTTCGCCATCGAGAGCGCCGCCGGGACGCGCAAGGCGATCCTGCGCCGCGCGCCGGGCGGCGGCGGACAGGGCGGCACCAGCGGCACCGGCAACGCCGTGGGGCTGGCCAACGAGGCGCGGATCATCGAGGCGGCGCGGGCGAGCGGCGTGGCGGCCCCGGCGGTGGAATACGTCCTGACGCCCGCCGATGGCGTCGGCGAGGGCTATGTCATGGCCCATGTCGAGGGCGAGACGCTGGCGCGCCGCATCCTGCGCGACGCCGCCTTCGACGCGGTGCGTCCGAAGCTCGCCTTCCAGTGCGGCGCGGCGATGGCCGGCATCCACAGGACCGACGTCTCCGCCATCGCCGATCTCAAGGTCATCGACGGCCCGACGCAGCTCGCCCAGTACCGCGAGCGCTACCAGACCTATGACCAGCCCAAGCCGGTCTTCGAACTCGCCTTCGCCTGGCTCAGGGACCGCCTGACAGCGCCCCGCCAGGTCACGCTGGTCCATGCCGACTTCCGCAACGGCAATATCATGGTCAGCCCCGAGACCGGCCTTGCCGCCGTGCTCGACTGGGAGCTCGCCCATCTGGGCGATCCGCTGGAGGATCTCAGCTGGATCTGCATCAATTCGTGGCGCTTCGGCATGACCGGCAAGACGGTCGGCGGCTTCGGCAGGGTCGAGGACATGCTGGCCGGCTACGAGGCGGCGGGCGGCGCGCGCTACACGCCCGAGGAGGTGAAGGTCTGGGAGGTCTTCGGCACCCTGAAATGGGGCATCATGTGCATGAGCATGTATGAGGCCTTCCGCACCGGCTACGACCGCTCGGTCGAGCGCGCGGCGATCGGCCGCCGCTCGTCGGAGACCGAGATCGACCTCGTCAACCTGCTGATCGGGTGATCGCCATGATGGACAAGCCGACCCTTCTGGAAATCGTCACCGCCGTGCGCGAGTTCATCGAGCAGAAGGCGATCCCGGCCCTTTCCGGCCACACCGCCTTTCACGCCCGCGTCGCCGCCAATGCGCTCGCCATCGCCGAACGCGAGATCGCGACCGGCGGCCCGGCGGCGGAGGCCGAGAAGGCGCGCCTGGTCAGGCTGCTCGGGCGCTCGGGAACCCTGGACGAGCTGAACCGGGCGCTCTGCGTGCGGATCGCGGCCGGCGAGATCACGCTGGAGACGCCCGGCCTCGCCGAGCACCTGAAGCAGACGACGCTCGACAAGGTGGCGATCGACCAGCCGGGCTATTCCGGCTTCAAGTCGGCGGCCGCCCGCGCAGATCGCGGCGCTGAAGTATGAAGACCCACATCGCCCCGGCCTGCAGCCAGGCGATGAGCGGGTTCAGCCAGGCCGGGTCGTGCAGCGACGGGTAGAAGAAGAGGCTGATCCCATCCGCCCTCAGGATGCCGGGCAGCAGGACGTAGAGGACCGCCAGCACGGCCAGCGCGGCGATGTCGGAGCGCTTGCCGGTCTGGCCGAGGCCGAAGGCGACGAAGATACCGCAATCGCGCAGCACGAAGCCGAGACCCGCGACCAGAAGGATGGCGGCGTCGAACTCGGTCGCGACGCTGGGCGGCAGGCGGTCCCAGGGCACCACGGCGATCGCCACCATGCCGGCCGCGAAGGTCGCCGCATAGGCATAGGCCCAGGCCGGGAAGCGCGACAGGACCGCCAGCAGCCGCCCCGACGTGAAGCGGTCGATCAGCCAGCGATAGGCGACGATCTCCTTCGGCTCGACCAGCGCCATCACATAGGTGACGAGCCCGAGCGCCGTGCCGGCCTGGATCGCCCGCAGGCCGAGTTCGATGCCGAAGCCGCTGACATTGACGCGCCAGGGATCGAAGCCGCCGGTATAGAGCGCGACGAAGGCGAGGAAGCCGAGCCAGACGAGCGGACCGTTCTGGACCTGCAACTCCGTCCGCATCACGCGGTAGTTGGCGAGCAGCGTCCAGGCGGCGAAGACCACCAGCGAGACGATGTAGAAGGTTCCGGTGTCGTACGCCTCGCCCCACCAGGAGACATGCGCCAGCTGAAACGGGTCGGCCTGGCCGGTCCAGCGGCGCAGCATCGAATCCGGATCGGCGGTCTGCCAGACGCGCCATACCAGCACCGCGGCGCCGAGGCCGAACAGTTGATAGAGGAAGACATCGAAGCGCGAATGGTTCAGCCGCCGCCGCACGGCGACGAGGCTCGCCAGCATCGCGGCGGCCTGCGACAGCAGCCCGATCGAGACGAAATAGACCGCGTCCATCGCAAGGCCCGCCGGCCCCTTCTGCACCAGCGCCGCATAGAGGATGACCGCAAGGCACATCGCGCCGCCGACCCAAGCGAGCAGCGTCGAGCCGATCAGCTTGCCCCAGACCATCGTCCAGGGCCGGATCGCCGAGAGCCTTTGCGCATCCCAGGTCTTGCCGGCGATCTCCTCCACCACGCTCTGCGCGGCGCAGCGCGTGCCCCAGACGACGACGACGGCGTAGAACGAGATCTCGGCCGTCGAAACCGCGCTCGCCAGCGAGCCCGAGGTCATGGCGAGCAGCAGGATCGCGCCCAGCACGACGACCATCAGCGTGATCCGCCGCTCGGTCAGCTCCTGCCAGATGTTGCGCAGCAGCTCCGGATTCATGGCGCGGCCTTTCGCGTGGTGTCGAGATAGGCCTGCTCGAGCGTCCGCCTGGCCTCGCCGAAGCCGACGACGTCATAGCCCCGTTCGATCGCCGCCCGGATCACCGCGGCGCGCCGCGACGGCCCGTCGAGCGCGATCCGGGCGGTCCCGCCCTCGACCTCGGCCGATGCGACCCCCGGCAACGCGCGCAGGAAGTCGGCGAGCCCCTCTGCCAGACCCTCGACCTCCAGCGCATAGAGCGCACGGTCGTGGACCAGCGAGACCGCCTGGCCCCCCGCCAGCTTGCCGTCCTGGATGATGATCATCGAGGACGAGTAGTCCTCCAGCTCCGACAGGATGTGCGAGGAGACGATCAGCGTGATGCCGGAGGCGCGCAGCTCCAGGAAGAGCTGGGAGAGGCTGCGCCGCGCGTCGGGATCGAGGCCCGAGGCCGGCTCGTCGAGCAGGATCACCTTGGGCTCGTGGACGATCGACTGGCCGATGGCGAGGCGCTGGCGCAGGCCCCGCGAGAGTTCCGCCGCCTTCTGGTGCATGCGGTCGGTGAGGCCGACGCGCTCCGCCGCCTTTTCCACCGCCGCCGCCACGCGCCTGCCTCTGAGACCGTGCGCCAGTGCTGCAAAAGTCAGGCAGCGCCGCACCGACAATTGGTCGTAAAGCCCGAAAAAATCGGGCAAAAAGCTCAGATCCTCATGAATCCGCCGCGGCTCCTCCCGCGTGTCGCGGCCGTCGATCAGCACACGTCCGCTATAGGGCATCTCCAGCGCCGCGATGCAGCGCATCAGCGTGGTCTTGCCCGCCCCGTTGGGGCCGACGAGCGCGGTGATCGTGCCTGGCTCGATGCGGAGGCTGACGCCGTCGAGCGCCCGCTTGGTCGGGTACTCGTAGACGAGACTGTGAACCTCGATCATGGGCGCCTATGGCTAAGGGCCGGTCGATCCCCGGCCCGCGCACTATCCCCTGATTCAGCGCCACTCGCCAGCAGCGGCCGTCACCAACGAAAAGGGCCGGCACGGCGGCCGGCCCTTCCCCCAAGCATGCAGAATGCCTTCAGGCGCCCATCGCGCCGATGATGGCGACCGAGCAGACGTTCGATGACGGCGCGCCCCCCAGATTGTGGGTCATGCCGATCGAGGGGTTCTTGAGCTGGCGGGCGCCGGCGCGGCCCTGAAGCTGGAGATACATCTCGTAAAGCATGCGAAGGCCCGACGCCCCGATCGGGTGGCCGAAGCACTTGAGGCCACCGTCGATCTGGCACGGCACCTGGCCGTCGGCGTCGTAGAAGCCGTTGAGCACGTCCTTCCAACCCTCGCCCTCGCGGCTGATGTGCAGGTCTTCCATCGTGACCAGTTCGGTCACCGAGAAGCAGTCGTGCACCTCCATCATCGAAACCTGGTTGCGCGGATCGGTGATGCCGGCTTCCTCATAGGCCTTGCGCGCCGCGATGCGGGCGGTGTGGAAGTACGAGCCGTCCCAAGAATTGTGCTGGCTCTCCAGACCGTTCGACACCGACAGCTGGAGCGCCTTGACGGTGATGAGGTCCTTCTTGCCGAGCGCCCGGGCGATCTCGGGCGTCGTTACGATGGCCGCGGCCGCGCCGTCCGAAACGCCGCAGCAATCGAAGAGGCCGAGCGGTTCGGCGATCATCGGCGCGTTGAGGCACATTTCCTCGGTGATCGGCTTCTGGAGGTGCGCCTTGGGGTTCTTCGCGCCGTTGGCGTGGCTCTTGACCGAGACGTGGGCGATGGCCCGCTTGAGGTCTTCCTTTGAGACGCCGTGCTTGGTGCGGTAGGCGGAAGCGAGCTGGGCGAAATTACCCGGCGCGGAGCCGTTCGCCATCCACAGCGGGTTCAGCGTGCCCGGTGCGCCGGTCGGCAGGCCGCCATAGCCGGTGTCCTTCAGCTTCTCGACGCCCACCGCGAGGGCGATGTCGTAGGCGCCCGAGGCGACGCCGTAGACCGCGCCGCGGAAGGCTTCCGACCCGCCGGCGCAGAAATTCTCGACGCGCGTCACCGCGACGTTCGGCAGGCGCAGGGCGATCGAGGCCGGCGTGCCGCCCTTGCCGACACCGACTTCGTCGATATGGGTCGAGTGCCAGGCGGCCTGGATCATCGAATTGTCGATACCGGAATCCTGAAGCGCCTCGATATAGGCCTCGACCATCAGTTCTTCCGCGCCGACGTCCCAGCGCTCGCCGAATTTCGAGCAGCCCATGCCGAGAATGGCGACTTTGTCGCGAATGCCGGTTGCCATGACGCTTGTCTCCCTGAGTGTTGGCGTATGCGCGGCAGGCTACGCCCCAGAGCCCTCAGATCAAGCTGGAAATAACCCGTTTTCCGCTGTATTTTGACATGACTAGTCATCGGACTAGTCCATTAGGAGGCCGCATGGCCGCGAATCCACGGGAATGGCCGCTCGCCGACGCCAAGGCGAAGTTCAGCGCGCTGGTCGACTACGCCGAAAAACATGGGCCGCAGATCGTGACGCGGCGCGGCCGTCCCGCCGCGGTTCTGCTGCCGATCCGCGACTACGAGCGGCTTCAGGGCAAGACGCCCGAACGCAGCGCCATCGACTGGCTGCTCGCCCCGGAGGCGCGGATCGAACGCCTGCCCGGCCCCGACCGCCGCGCCTATAAGTGGCGCGCGCCACCCAAGCTCTGAGCCATGCTGTTTCTTCTCGACACCCCGATCGTCTCCGAATTGCGCAAGCCGCAGCCCCATGCCGGCGTCCTCTCCTGGACCCAGGGCCTCGCGCCGTCCGATATCGCCATTGCCGCCGTCACCGCGGGCGAGATGCAAGCCGGCATCGAACGCGCCCGCCGCAGCCACGGCGCGAAAGCCGGCGAACTGGATCGCTGGCTCGGCGGCCTCTGCGCCGGGATGACAGTGCTGCCGGCCGACGACGCGGTATTCCGACTTTGGGCTCGCCTCTCGGCGAGCAGGCCTGCGCATTCCTTCGCCGATGCGCTCATCGCGGCCACGGCGCTACACCACGGCCTGACGGTCGCAACGCGCAATGCCCATGACTTCACGCCCTATGGTGTGCTGGTGGCCAATCCGTTCGGCCGAGTGCGCTAGAGACCGTTCCAGCCCCTGTACCAGGCAACGAAGCGCGCGAGGCCCTCGTCCAGCGGAGTCGAGGGGCGGAAGCCGAAATCGCGCTCGAGTGCGCCGGTGTCGGCGTGCGTGGCGCGCACATCGCCAGGCTGCATCGGCAATTCGTTGCGCACCGCCGTCTTGCCAGTCAGACGTTCCAGTACGGCGATGAAGTCGTTGACGCTGACCGGACTGGAATTGCCGATGTTGTAGAGGCGATGCGCGCCGCGTTCCGGGGGACCGTCGAGCACCTTCAGGATGCCCGCGACGATGTCGTCGATATAGGTGAAGTCGCGGGTGAGGGTGCCGCCCGCGAAGACGTCGATGGGCTTGCCCGACAGAAGCGCAGCGGTGAACAGCCAGTACGCCATGTCAGGACGTCCCCACGGCCCATAGACCGTGAAGAAGCGCAGGCCGGTCTGCGGAATGCCGTAGAGATGGGCGTAGGCATGGCTCATCAGCTCGTCCGCCCGCTTGGTGGCAGCGTAGAGCGAGACGGGCTTCTCCACCGCATCGGTCTCGGCGAAAGGCGCCTTGTCGTTGCCGCCATAGACCGACGACGACGACGCATAGACCAGGTGCTTCAGCTCCGCGCCCAGCCCCCGGGCCAACTCCAGCACGTTGACATGGCCGACCAGGTTGGAGCGCACATAGGCGCGCGGGTTCTCGATGCTGTAGCGCACGCCCGCCTGCGCCGCGAGGTGGACGATCCGGTCGATCGTCCCCTGCCCCGCGGCATCGGCGAGCGCCTCCTCGTCGGCGATGTCGCCCTTCACGAAACGAAAGCCCGGCCGCCCGGCAAGCCGGTCGAGCCGGGCCTGCTTCAGCCGCGGGTCGTAGTAGGCGTTCAGATCGTCCAGACCGACGACGTCCTCGCCGCGGGCCAGGAGCGCCTCGGCCACATGGTAGCCGATGAACCCAGCCGCGCCGGTGACGAGTACGGCCATCGCGAACCCCTATGCCGTCTGCGGCACGGCCTTCCAGAAATAGCGGCGGAAGCCACGCTTCTCGTCGAAGTCCTTGATGCGGAAGACCATGCGGACCTCGGCCCCGGAATCGAAAGTGCCGCGATCGACATCGGTGAAGTCGGAAAGGAAGCGCCCGCCCTCGGCGAACGTCACCATGCCATAGTGCTGCGGCGGGTCCATCGAATAGGTGAGGAAGTCCGCCGACCAAGACAGGACTTTTGCCGGAAGCTCGGCGAAGCAATAGGGCTCCTGCGTATCCACGGCGCCGCAATTGGGATTCACACAGATGCGCGAGCGCGGGAACTGCGCCGTGCCGCACTTCGAGCACTTGCCGCCGGTCAGGCCGAACAGCATGTCGCGGCGACGATAGGCGGTGGTGAGCGCCGTCTTGTTGTCCTTCTCGGCGCGCATGCCCTTTTCCAGTTCGACCAGCCCGTTGAAGCCGAGGAACTTGAGGTAGTTGGTCTCTTCCTTGCGCCGGGCGATCGAGCCAGTGATGCCCGTGCGTTTGGGGAGCTTCGCCAGCGCCTCGGTCGCCTCGAACACGAGCGCGTCGCAGCCCTGGCCGAAGGCGGCGATGAGAATTTTCTCGCCGGGCCTGGCCTGTTCCAGCGCATGCACGAGCATGACGATGGGATGGGCCGCGCCGGTGTCGCCGACATTGGCGGCGAGGCTATCGCGCACCTTTTCAGGGGCGATGCCGCATTGCTTGGCGATCGCCTGGTCGAGCTTGGCGAAGGGGCACGGCATCACGAAATGGTCGATGGCCGACGGCTCGACGCCGGCGTCGCCGAGCGCCGCCTTCACGGCGCGCGGCACGATCTTCGAATAGCCCTCGTCGCGGATCCAGCGCTCTTCCCAATTGTAGTCGTAGTCCTCGCCTTCGCTGCGGAAGTGATCGACGAAGTCGACGGTCAGAGCGGCATGGCCGAGCAGGCGCGCGATCACGTTCTCCGAGCCGATCTCGAGCGCCGCGGCCCCGTCGCCGAACGACAGCTCCTGGCTGGAGGCGGCCTTGGCCTTGCGCTTCTCGGAGGCGAGCACGACGGCATGCTTCGAAGACCCCGCCTTCACCGCGTTGAGTGCCGCGATGAGGGCCGACGTCGCGGCACGCTGCGAACCGCCCACGTCCATCGCGGCGATCGTCTCGGGCAAAGAGAGCGCGGCGGCGATGACGCCGGCGTTCTGGCGGTCGGCGAAGGGCGCCGTGGTCGACGCGAAGAACACCGCGTCGATGTGCTTGCGTGCCGACAGCGGATCGGCGCCGGGCAGACAGTCGCGCCCGGCTTCGACCGCCATGGTGATGGCGTCCTCGTCCCAGTTGGCCATGGCGCGTTCGCCCTTGGCGGCGCCCATCAGGTTCGGCGCGAACCAGGAATTGGCCGTAGCGACGGCCTTGCGCTGCAGCCTGAGGCGCGGGATGTACCCGCCATAGCTGACGATGCCGGTCATGTCGTTTCTCTCCCCAGAGTTCTCGATGGCTCTGGCATCCCGCCTAGCAAATAGGCCGGGGGGGCTCAATCCAACCCGAACGTCAACCTGCGCCCTGCCCTCGCGTCACTCCGCGGGACGGAACGTTTCGATCAGCAGCGGATTGACGCGCGGGTGGACGTGCTGGAGCGAGAGCCAGACCCTGCCGTCGGCCGGCGTGATCCAGAACTCGTTCCGGAAATGCCACTTCATGCTGGCAACATCGCAGACTTCGCTGACGTGCCGGGTGGAGATCGGCGAGCCGAGAACGGTGATCGTCTCCTCGCCGAAATCCTGGGCCACGCACTCGGCCGTGTGCGTACCGATTCCGCGCTCGGCACTCTCGAACCAGCGCACGCCCTGGATCGCTCCGGGGGCATTCACGGCCGCCTTCACGAGGTCCTGCCCCTCCCAGCGGCCGCCCAGAACGTCACGTCCCAGACCCTGCGTGCGGATCACCCGGCCGCCGCGCAGCACGAGGCTGACCTGGTAGCCAAGCGTGTAGAGCTCGTCGGTCTCGGTGCGGTTGGCCAGCAGGAAGAGGAACTGGGGATTGCTGTCGATCGTGACGCCGATACTGGCGAAGGGATATTTCTCCGCCATCGTGCGCTCGACCTTGGGCGGCGCCGGCGGCTGATCGCTCTCTGCGATGAGGCCGCCGACGACGCCGACGAGGATATTCCCGGCTTCGCCGAGACCGCCCTCGCCGGACGACGAACAGGCCCCGAGCAGCGTGGCGGCGGCAAGCGCGAGAGCGGTGCGAGCGGTACGGATCGTCGCCATGGTCAGAGCCCCGGGGTCACGTCGAGCGCCCAGGTCCGCCGGATTTCCGGCTCGCTGGTTTCGCGCAGCGAATCCCACAGCGGATTCACATCGTACAGCCGCTGGCCACCGTCGCGGACGAGCGAGCTGAGATAGGTGGACGTCTCGTACTTCGTGTTGAACGGCGCGATCCAGCCGAAGGGCACGCGGATGATGAGACCCTTGTCGAAGCTGCCCTCGCCGAAGTCGTCGAACGGCACGTCGGTCAGCGTCGCGTAGGCGCCGATCTCGACGCCGGAATCGAACTTGCGGGTGATCTCGAAGGTCGCGCCGTAGTCGCCCGCCAGATAGCGCCCGACATGCACATTGACGTTGACGCCGCGCCAGCCGGCGTTCTGCCAGTAGAGGCTGACATGGCCCGTCACGACGTCGTAGTCGCGGAACGCGAACATGCGATCGAAATCGCGCTGCTTGACGTAGTAGAGATCGGCGCCGATCGCCCAGTCCTCGCCCGTCGGGCGCCAGACGATCTCGCCGCCGACGCCGCCAAACATGTCTTCCAGAAGGCCGGCCTTGACCTCGTAGAAGACCTCTGGCGAGAGCTTGCCGGTCTTCTTCAGCATGAGGGACTCGATGCCGTGCCGCCCCTGGTCGCGGTAGAGACGGAAGTCGGTGCGCACATGCGGCAGCACCGAATTGCCGGGCTTGGGATCCTTTACCGTATCGACGAGATCCGAGGTCCAGGAGCCGGAAACCGACCAGCCGTCCTCGAACGTGACCGAGGCGCCCAGCTTCAGGGTGAGGCCGAACCGGAACGGTTCGTTGGGATCGAATACCAGCGTGCGCGGACGCGGCGTGATCGACCAGTCGAAGCGCGGATACTCGTCTCCGAGCCGGATGGCATCGTCGGGGATATCGAGCCCGGCAGCCGAGATCCGGGTGTGCTCGAGCAGGTTGTCGACGGTCGCGAATTGCTGAACCGCGCGCTCGTAGGCGGAGCGCGAAACCAGAACCTCGGTCGATGGGAAGCCGTTGGCCATACTGGTGAGGTAGAAATGCTCCACGCTGGGCGGCAGCGTGGTCAGCACGCGCAGCAGGCGGTGGATCACCTCGGTCTGACGATTGTAGCGCGTGTTGTCGTAGAAGACCGCGACATAGTCGGACTTCAGATCGATCGCCTCAAGGCCGAGCGACTGGTCGCGCGCCAGCTTGACCAGTCCGTCGACGATCTGCTGCCGCATCGCCGGAACCTCGTTCCAGCGGCCGCTGGTCATGATCTCCTGCATCGAGCCGGGCGGCGCAGCCTCGCCTGCATCGGCGACGAGCGCATTGCCGGTGCGGACATGATCGTCGAGCGACCAGTCGCCGCTGGCCGAGGCGTACTGGATGCCGCGCAGGCCGGTCAGGTCGATCACCGGCTCGTCCCTGCCCGGCACGCCGCGCGTGACGACGTTGCGCGGACGCTGCTCGGGCGGCCGTACCGAGGGCGGCACCGGCGGCTTGTCGAAGACCTTCATCGTCTCGGTCGTCGGGTCGAAGCGCAGCGTCAGGCGGAAGCTGAACGTGTCGCCGTAGAGATAGGACGCCGTCGCCTCGAGCAGCGCATCGAGCCGGTAGGCGAGGCCGAAATTGACCTGTGACTTCGGCTCGTAGACCCCGCGCGCGGCCTCGTCGCGATAGGCGTCGCCGCTGTACTCGACGATCGCCTGCAGCCCGTCGATCGGGGTCTGCCAGACGACGCCGCCGAACAGCGAAACGTCGCGGCCGCGGAAGATCGAGTTGAACAGCGGCCGCCCGCCCTTGTCGTCGGTCGGGTCATAGACCGGCCGGTCGTCGAAGCGGTCGTCGATGTAGGAGAACGGATTGCGGAACATGCCGTCGGAGCCGAGACGGCCCCAGCCCAGGCCCAGCGTCACGTCGAAATCGCCGAACGCCTTGGATGCGGCGATGTACTCGCCGCCGTAGATGCCGGTGCCGACAATGTCCTGCACGCCGATCGCGATGGCCGGGACATACTCGCTCTCGTCGACCAGCCGCAGCTTGAGGCTGAAGCTGCGATCCAGCAGGTCCTTGTCCTCGGAGGCGAAGTAATTGTTGATCCGCGAATAGCGGAACGAGGCTTCCATCCAGGGGAAGACCTGAAAGCTGAGCGCAGTGCGGAAGGATTCCGGCCCCTGCGAGAGCGTCACCGCGAACTCGCCGTCGCGCATGGTCCGCGCCGAGGGCATCTCCAGCAACCCGGTATGGCCATAGGTATTGAGCGGCTGAGGCGCCGGCCACCGGCCCGATTCGGCATGCGCCGCCTGGGGAAACACAAGCGCACTGCCCGCCAGCAAAGCGCAGAGGAAGGAACGCATCGAATTCTACCCGAGGATGGTGCCGGAAGCAGGCCGAACGAAGACCGGCAAGAGCCGCAAGCTAGGAAACGTCGGCGTCACGCGCAAACAAAAAAGGGGACGCCGCACGGGCGCCCCCTATTCTGTTCCGCTAGGCCTGTCAGCCCGGCGTCTGGTTGTCGTTGCTGTCGTCGTCATCGTCGTCGGAGACGGCGATGATGATGCCGATGGCAATGGCCGCCGCGAGGGCGATCAGCCACCAGTTCTGGCTGGACGAGGCTTCCTGCACCGTCGCGGCCGGGGCCGGGCCGGCCGGCTCGAGCGGGGCCGGAGCGGGCGCGGGCTCGATCGGCGTGCCCTG
>JAEUMK010000110.1 GCA_016792565.1 Alphaproteobacteria bacterium | reverse complement strand
CGTCGCTGCCGCACGAATACCAGTTCAACCTGGACGATGAGTCGGGGCAGGAGGCGCTGAAGCGCGCGCTGGCTTTTCTGGCGGCGCATAGCGGGTAGGGATCGTTTACCCTTTTAACACTGTCGTCTCGCTTCCCGCTTGCGGAGAGGGGAGCAGGCGCTACTCCCGCCGCAAAATCTTGTCGGTGATGATGCTCGCCCACCATTGCGCGCGGAACGAGGCGGTGAGGGCGGCGCGGTCGTAGATATTCGTCACCCAGTCGAGAAACGGCGTCGGCGTCTTCGCGTCGTGGTCGAGATAGGCTTGCAGGAAATAGTCGAGGATGCCGGTCTTGGCCTGGGCGACATGGCCGTAGCGCAGCGAAAGCTGGCGCTTGGCCTCGGCGACGGGGAGGCCCTTGCGGAAGATGAGATAGAGCGCGCCCATCAGGCCGGCGCGGTCGGCCCCCGACTTGCAGTGCATCAGCGCGGGATACTGGAGCGTCTCGAACAGTTCCTTCGCGGCGAGGACGGTCGCCGCCTTGGGCGCCTCGCGCGAATAGACGACGAAGTTGACGAGGGTCAGCCCGGCGCGCTGACAGAATTCTTCCTCGAAGCGGTAGAAGGAATTGTCCGACGGCCCGCGCAGATTGACGATCGTGCGGATGCCGAGCTTCGCCGCACCGTTGACCTGGTAGGGCAGCGGCTGGGACGAGCGCCACATCTCGTCGGAGATGCGGGTGCGGGTGTTGAAGAAGGTGCGGAAGACGCCGTGGTCGAGAAACAGCATGTCGGCCATGGCGCGCCGCCGCGCCCAGCCGGTGAGACGCGGAAAGAGCGGCGGATCGCCAGGGCGGATGATGCCGACTAGGGCGTCGCGCCGCATTGGCCGCGATGCCTCAACACATGATCGGCGAGAACGAGCGCCATCATCGCCTCGCCGACCGGCACCGCGCGGATGCCGACGCAGGGGTCATGCCGGCCCTTGGTGACGATCTCGGTTTCGCCGCCGGCGACCGTCACCGTCTTGCGCGGGGTGAGGATCGAGGAGGTCGGCTTCACGGCGAAGCGCGCGACGAGCGGCTGGCCGCTGGAGATACCGCCCAGGATGCCGCCGGCATGATTGGAGAGAAAGAGCGGCCTGCCGTCATTGCCCATGCGCATCTCGTCGGCGTTCTCGCCGCCGGTCAGCGCGGCCGCGGCGAAGCCGTCGCCGATCTCGACGCCCTTGACGGCGTTGATGCTCATGAAGGCGGCCGCGAGATCGGCGTCGAGCTTGCCGTAGAGCGGCGCGCCCAGTCCGGCGGGGACGCCCTCGGCGACGACCTCGATGACCGCGCCGACGCTGGAGCCGGCCTTGCGGACGGCGTCGAGATAGGACTCCCAGCGCCGCGCCGCGGCGGCGTCCGGGCACCAGAACGGGTTGTTCGCGGTCTCCGCCCAGTCCCAGGCGGCGCGGTCGATCCGGTCGGCGCCGACCTGGACGAGCGCGGCCCGGATCGTCACCGCCGGGCCGAGAAGATGGGCGAGCGCCTTGCGGGCGATCGCGCCGGCGGCGACGCGGGCCGCCGTCTCGCGCGCCGACTGGCGCCCGCCGCCGCGATAGTCGCGCACGCCGTATTTCGCCTGATAGGCGAAGTCGGCGTGGCCGGGGCGGTAGGCATCGCGGATGTCGGCATAGTCCTTCGAGCGCTGGTCCTCGTTCTCGATGAGGAGGCTGATCGGCGTGCCGGTGGTGACGGGGCCGGCCATGCGCTCGTCGGCGAAGGTGCCCGAGAGAATCTTCACCGTGTCCGATTCGCGCCGCTGGGTGACGAATTTCGACGTGCCGGGCTTGCGGGCGTCGAGGAAGGGCTGGATGTCGGCCTCGCTCAGCGCGATGCCCGGCGGGCAGCCGTCGACCACGCAGCCGAGCGCCGGCCCATGGCTCTCGCCCCAGGTGGTCACGCGGAAGAGGTGGCCGAAGCTGTTATGGGACAAGGGGGGCCTAGCCCTCCTTGTCCATGGTCGCGAGCAGGGCGGCGCTTTGCGGGGCGCTGTCGACGGCCAGCATGCCGATGGCGCTGTAGCCGGCATCGACATAGTGGATCTGGCCGGTCACCGCCGAACCCATGTCGGACAGCAAATAGAGCCCGGCATTGCCGACCTCGTCGATGGTCACGTTACGGCGAAGCGGGGCGTTCAGCTCGTTCCATTTCAGGATGAAGCGGAAATCGCCGATGCCGGCGGCGGCCAGCGTCTTGATCGGGCCGGCCGAAATCGCGTTGACGCGAATGGCCTTCTTGCCCAGGTCCTCGGCGAGATAGCGCACGCTCGCCTCCAGCGCCGCCTTGGCAACGCCCATGATGTTGTAGTGCGGCATGACCCGTTCGGCGCCGTAGTAGGTGAGGGTCAGCAGCGCGCCGCCATCGGTCATCATCTTCTCGGCGCGCTGGGCGACCGCCGTGAACGACCAGCACGAGACGTTCATCGAGAGCTGGAAGTTCTCGTAGGTCGAATCGACGTAGCGGCCCTGAAGCTGGTTCTTGTCGGAGAAGGCGATGGCGTGGACGACGAAGTCGAGGCCGCCCCACAGCTTCTGGAGATGGTCGAAGCAGGCATCGATGCTGGCCGGGTCGGTGACGTCGCAGGGCAGCACGGCGGGCGAATTCACGCTGGCGGCGAGCGGATCGACGCGCTTCTTCAGGGCGTCGCCCTGGTAGGTGAAGGCGACTTGCGCGCCGGCGCCGTGCAGCGCCTTGGCGATGCCCCAGGCGATGGAGCGATCGTTCGCGACGCCCATGACGAGGCCGCGCTTTCCCGCCATGAGCTGGCTGGTCATTCAATACCCCTCGGGACTGGCTGGGCGGCTGCTAACACGCGGGCGGAGAGGGGGTCAAACGCCGCCTAGCCCCAGCCCTGGCGGGGGTCGTAGGAGAGGCCGGAAACCGCCTCTTTCAGCGCAGGAGATACCTCGTCCGGCAGCATCAGCCTCAACGTCACCAGAAGGTCGCCGGCCGCCTGGCCGCCGCCGGCCGGCCAGCCCCGACCCTTGAGACGCAGCGTCTTGCCGCCGTTCGAGCCGGCAGGGATGGTGAGCGCGATCTTGCCCGAAGGGGTCGGCACGTTGACCTTGCCGCCCTCGACGGCCTCCTTCAGCGAGACCGGCAGTTCGACCCGGACATTGCGGCCCTCGCGCTGGAAGAGGCGGTGGGGGGCGATGGTCAAGGTGACGATGGCGTCGCCGCCGTTCTGGCCCTGGCCGCGCAGGCGGATCTGCTGGCCGTCCTCGAGCCCGGCCGGGATCTTCACGTCGAGCGTCTTGCCGCCCAGGGTCACGCGCTGGGCGGCGCCGGCGAAGGCGTCCTCCAGGCTGACGGCGAGGGCATATTTGACGTCGGCCGCCTGGGGCCGGCCCTGGCGCGCGCCCTTGCGGCCGCCGCCGAGGCCGCCGAAGAGATCGGCGAAGATGTCCTCGAAGCCGCCGCCGGCCTGGCGCGGACCGCCGGGCTGGGGGCCGCCGAAGCCGAATTCGAACGAGCCGGCGTCGCCGCCGAATCCGTGCGCGCCATGCGGCGCGAAGCCGCGCGGCTGGCCGTTCTCGTCGATTTCGCCGCGGTCGTAGGCGGCGCGCTTGTCCTTGTCGGAGAGCAGCTCGTAGGCGGCCGAGACCTCCTTGAACTTCTTCTCCGAGGCGGGGTTGTCCTTGTTCTTGTCGGGGTGGTGCTTCTTGGCGAGGTCGCGGAAGGCCTTTTTCAGCTCGGCCTCGCTCGCGCTCTTCTTGACGCCCAGCACGCTGTAGGGGTCGGCCATCGGGTCTCCAGAATTCGCTCGGGGCGGTGCGGCCCCACTGTCCCACCCTATGTAAGACGGCTGGCGTCTGCGTTAAAGGAAGCTCATGAGCGAGCGCGAACAGATCGAAGTCCCCGAAATGGCGCCCGTCGCCGATCCGCTGATCCAGTTTGCGGGCTGGATGCGCGAGGCCGAGGCGTCGGAGGTCAACGACCCCAACGGCGTCGCGCTGGCGACGGTGGATGCCGAGGGCCTGCCGGACCTGCGGATGGTGCTGCTGAAGGGCTACGACGCCGCCGGCTTCGTCTTCTTCACCAATTTCGAGAGCGCCAAGGGGCAGGAGCTGCTGGCCAATCCCAAGGCGGCGCTGCTGTTCCACTGGAAGTCGCTGCGCCGCCAGGTCCGCATCCGCGGGCCGGTCAGCGTGGTCGACGATGCCGAGGCGGACGCCTATTTCGCCTCGCGCCCGCGCGACAGCCGGATCGGCGCCTGGGCCTCGCGCCAGTCGCGGCCGATGTCCGGCCGGGCCGAACTGGTGAAGGAAGTGGCGCGCTATGCCTTGAAGTATCCGTTCGGCACGGTGCCGCGGCCGCCGCACTGGTCGGGCTTTCGCGTGACGCCGCTGCAGATCGAATTCTGGCGCGACGGGGCGTTCCGCCTGCACGACCGGCTGGTCTATCGCCGCGCCGACGACGCCGCGCCGTGGCGGACCGAGAAGCTGTTTCCCTGAGCCGCCGGGCGCGGGCCGCCGCGCGCGGAACGGCACTCGCGTATCGTTCGCAAACATAGCGCGGGACTGGTCTTGGCGCGCGATGTAGGGTCCGCGCCATGAAGGCGGATTCGACGGCGGGCGGGGCGGCGGGCACGCTGATGCGGCGGGCAGCCTATGCCGCCATCGCGACGGCGCTCGGCCTCGCGGCGATCAAGGCGGCGGCCTGGTGGTGGACCGATTCGGTCGCCATGCTGGCCTCGTTCGCCGATTCCGGCCTCGACCTGGCGGCCTCGACGCTGAACGCGCTGGCGATCCGCCACGCGCTGGCCCCCGCCGACCGCGAGCACCGTTTCGGCCACGGCAAGGCGGAGGCGGTCGCCGGCCTCGCCCAGGCGGCGCTTGTCGGCGGCTCGGCCGTCTTCCTGCTGGTGCAGTCGGTGGGGCGGATCGTCGAGCCGCACCCGCTCGCCTATGAGGGCTGGGGCATCGGTGTGGCGGCGGTATCGATCGCCGCGACGCTTGGCCTCACGGTCTACCAGCGCATGGTGGTGCGGCGGACCGGGTCGCTGGCGATCTCGGCCGACTATCTGCATTACGTGACCGACCTCGCCTCGAATCTCGCCGTGCTGGCGGCGCTGGGGATGGTGGCGTGGTTCGGCCTGCTGTGGGCGGACGGGGCGTTCGGGATGCTCATCGCCCTGATGATCGGCTGGAGCGCCTGGTCGATCCTGGGCCAGTCCTTCGACCAGCTGATCGATCGCGAACTGCCCGACGCCGAGCGGGCCCGGATCAGGGCGGTCGCCGAAGCCGTGCCGGGCGTCCTGGAGGTGCACGACATGCGGACGCGGATGTCCGGCACCTCGATCTTCATCCAGTTCCATGCGGTGTTCGACGGCGCCATGCCGCTGGCCGAGGCGCACGCGCTGTCGGACCGGGTCGAGGAGGCTGTGATGGCGGCCTTCCCCAATGCCGAGGTGCTGATCCACTCCGATCCCAGCACCGTGCTGGAGGAACGCCGTCCGCTCGCCTTCGTGCGCGGCTAGGGCGGCCGTTCTGGACGCCCGCGCGCCGGACCCTTAGAAGGTCCGGCAGACCAAGACGCCACACAAGGGGAGCGACGATGCTGGGATTGATGCAGGACTGGCCGCTGCTGGTGCACAAGGTGCTGGACCATGCCGCCACCTATGCCGGCGACAAGGAAATCGTCACGCGCGGCATCGAGGGGCCGATCCGGCGGACCAACTGGCAGGCGGTCCACGAGCGCTCGCGGCGCCTCGCCAAGGCGCTGGCGCGGCGCGGCATCAAGTCCGGCGACCGGCTCGCGACGCTCGCCTGGAACACCGAGCGGCACCTGGAATCCTGGTACGGCATCACCGGGGCCGGCGGCGTCTATCACACGCTGAACCCGCGCCTTTTTCCCGAGCAGCTGATCTACATCGCCAACCACGCCGAAGACCGGATGATCTTCGTCGACCTGACCTTCGTGCCGATCCTGGAGAAGCTGCAGGCCGAACTGAAGACGGTGGAGACCTATGTCATCCTGACCGACGCGGCGCACATGCCGCAGACCGGTCTCAGGAACGCCATCGCCTACGAGGAATTGCTGAAGGAGGCCGACGACGATTTCGCCTGGGTCACGCTGGACGAGAACGCGGCCTGCGGCCTCTGCTACACGAGCGGCACGACCGGCAACCCCAAGGGCGTGCTCTACTCGCACCGCTCGAACGTGCTGCACGCCATGGCGGTGCTGGGCGCCGACGTGCTGGCGCTCTCCAATGCCGACACGGTGCTGCCCATCGTGCCGATGTTCCACGCCAATGCCTGGTCGCTGTCGTTCAGCGCGCCGATGACGGGCACCAAGATGGTGATGCCGGGCGCCAAGCTGGACGGCGAGTCGGTCTACAACCTGCTGGAGGACGAGCAGGTCACGATGTCGGCGGCGGTGCCGACCGTGTGGCTGATGCTGCTCCAGCACATGGAAGCCAACAACCTGAAGCTCTCGACGCTGAAGCGCGTGGCCATCGGCGGCTCGGCCTGTCCGCCCTCGATGATCGAGAAGTTCGAGCGCAACTACGGCGTCGAGGTCATGCACGCCTGGGGCATGACGGAGCTGTCGCCGGTCGGCACGATCGGCTCGCTGCTGGCGCGCGACCGGCTGCGTCCCTATGACGAGCAGCTCAAGATCAAGTCCAAGCAGGGCCGTCCGATCTTCGGCGTCGAGATGAAGATCCTGGACGACAACGGCAAGGAACTGCCGCGCGACGGCAAGGCGTTCGGCCACCTGGTGGTCCGCGGGCCGGCGATCTCGAAGGGCTATTTCAAGGGCGAGGGCGGCAACGTGCTCGACCATGAGGGCTTCTTCGACACCGGCGACGTCGCGACGCTGGACGCCGACGGCTACATGCAGATCACCGACCGGGCCAAGGATGTCATCAAGTCGGGCGGCGAGTGGATCAGCTCGATCGACATCGAGAACATCGCGGTCGGCCATCCCGCCGTGGCGATCGCCGCGGTCATCGGCATCGCCCATCCCAAATGGGACGAGCGGCCGCTGCTGATCGTCCAGCTCAAGCCCGGCGCGGAAGCGACCAGGGAGGACCTCCTGAAATTCCTGGAGGGCAAGATCGCCAAGTGGTGGATGCCGGACGACGTTGCGTTCGTCGACGCCATCCCGGTCGGTCCCACCGGCAAGATCCAGAAGCTGTCGCTGCGCGACGTCTTCAAGAGCCATGTGCTGCCGGGCGCGGCCGGCGGCGCGGGCAAGGCCGCCGAGTAGGCCGGGGAGAGGGCGATGACCGGACTGCAGAAAGCGCTGGCCGGTCTCGCCCTGCTGGCGGCGCTCGTCGCCGCCGGGACGATCGGGGCGGCCGGCATCGGCCACAAATACGGCGCCTGGCCGCTGCCGACGGCGCGGCTGGCGCTGGAGTACGGCTTCTACGCCGCGGCCGGGGCGGCGGCGCTGGGCGTCCTGGTGGTGCTGCTGGCGCTGGTCCGCCAGCGCAGCGGCGGGGCGTTCACCGCGCTGCTGGCGATCGCGGCCGGGGCGGGGGCCGCGTATGTCCCATGGACCATGCACCAGAAGGAACAGAGCCTTCCGGCGCTGCACGACGTCTCGACCGACACCGCCGATCCGCCGGCCTTCGTCGCGCTCGCCAACGAGCGGGCGAATTTCGAGAACGGCGCCGCCTACGATCCCGCCAACGCCGCCAAGCAGAGGGCCGGCTATCCCGACATCGCGCCGCTGCGCAGCGCCATGCCGGCCGACCGGCTGTTCGCCAGGGCGCTGGCCGGGGTCAAGGCGCAGGGCTGGCAGATCGCGGCCCAGTCGGCGCAGGAGGGGCGCATCGAGGCGACCTCGGTCAGCGAATGGTTCGGCTTCAAGGACGATATCGTGATCCGCATCGCCGCCGACGGCGCCGGCGCGCGGCTCGACATGCGGTCCGCCTCGCGCACCGGCGCGCACGATCTGGGCGCCAATGCCGAGCGGGTGAGGGCGTTTCTCGCGGGCCTGAAATGAAGGCGGTCGTGCGGCCGGTGCGGCCGGACGAGCGGGCGGCGTTTCTGGAACCCGCGCTGCGCTCGTGGCGCGACGCCTATGTCGGCCACCTGCCGCAGGACGAGATCGACGCCGCACCGGCGATGCTGGAACGCGCCTGGGAGAAGCGCGCCGACGCCTTCCGGGTGGCGGTGCTCGACGGCACGATCGCCGGATTCTATTCACTGGGCGCGGCGGACGATCCTGAAACCGTCAACTATCTCTGGCATCTCTATGTCGATCCGCTGC
>JAEUMK010000104.1 GCA_016792565.1 Alphaproteobacteria bacterium | reverse complement strand
CGCCCCACCCCAAACCTTCCTCATCCCGAGGCTTCCCACCTTCCTCATCCTGAGGAGGCCGCAAAGCGGCCGTCCCGAAGGACGCACAACCTCCACCCCCACTCAAACCGCCCCACCCCAAAACCTTCCTCATCCCGAGGCTTCCCACCTTCCTCATCCTGAGGAGGCCGCAAAGCGGCCGTCTCGAAGGACGCACAACCTCCACCCCCACTCGAACCGGCCCCACCCCATACCTTCCTCATCCTGAGGAGGCCGCAAAGCGGCCGTCTCGAAGGACGCATTGCGCTCGCCCCCGAACCGGGGTGAACATGGGGCCGCGGCGCGCCAAGACGCCGGATCAGCGGAGGACCGCACCATGAGCTATGCTGGCGAGCGTCTCATCCATGACGCCGACTCCCATCTGATGGAGCTCGACGACTGCCTCGATCCCTATTTCGAGGCCCGCCTGCTGCGGCGCTATCGCGAGCTGCCCTATCTGCACCGCAAGAACGGCGACTTCGTCTGGGCGACGACGGCCCGCGCCAGGCAGTCGGACGACGGCTTCCGCGCCGGCGGCGACGCCAACATCCTCCTGCGCAAGAACTACGAGGCGATGGGCTCGTTCCTGCCCGCCGACCGGCCGCGGGCCCTCGACCTGCTCGGCTTCGCCAGCCAGCTCGTCTTCACCACCTATTGTCTCGGCAATTTCGGCCTCGATCAGTCGGACGACATGGAGCTCTGCTACGGCGCGGCTTCGGCCCACAACCGCATGATGACGGATTTCTGCGCGGTCGATCGCCGTCTCCTGCCGACCGGCTATGTCCCGCTGGAGGATTTCGAGCGGGCAAGGGCCTGCGCCGCCGAGGCGATCGCCCTCGGCTGCAAGGGCCTGATGATCCCGAGCCGCGTGCCGCAGAGGCACAGCCCCAGCCATGTCGGCCTCGATCCCGTCTGGGCGATGGCCGAGGAGGCGGGCATCCCGATCCTCTTCCATGTCGGCGGCGAGACCAAGATCGAGCCGGCCTATTTCGAGAACGGCCTGCCGCGGGTGAAGGACTTCCACGGCGGCGAGGAGAACTTCACCTCGCTCAGCTACATGGCGATCCCCCATGCGGTGATGCTCTCGCTCGCCGCGCTCATCATCGACGGCGTGCTCGACCGCTTCCCGCGTCTCAAGGTCGGCGTGATCGAGCTGGGCGCGTCGTGGCTCCCCGGCTGGATGCGCTATCTCGACAGCGGCGCGGCCGCCTTCGCCAAAAACGAGGACCGCCTCAAGCGCCTCAGCGCGAAGCCGTCCGAGATCGTCCGCCGTCAGGTCCGCGTCACGCCCTACCCGCACGAGGATGTGGGCTGGATCGTCGCCAATGCGGGGCCGGAGGTCTGCCTCTTCTCGTCGGACTACCCGCATGTCGAGGGCGGCCGCCATCCGCTCAAGCGCTTCGACGAATCGCTGGCCGCGACGCCGGGCGAGGCGCGCCGGGCGTTCTACGCGGACAATTTCATCGACCTGATGGGCGCCGGCCTCGCCGAAGACCTCCGCCGCCCCGCCCACCTCCGCGCCGCCTGAAGCGATCAGATCTGGGGAGGAACGCCATGCCCCGTGCGATGATCGAAGTCGAGACCGTCAACCGGCCGGGCAGCATCGCCCGCGTCGATGCCGAAAAATACGCCGCCGCGCGGGCGGCGCTGCTGAAGCTGCTGCCGCGCAAAGCGCCGGGCATCACCCAGCGCGAGATGATGGCGGCGATGCGCGCCGCGCTGCCGCTCGATCTCTTTCCCGGCACCACGACCTCGTGGTGGGCCAAGACCGTGCAGCTCGACCTCGAAGCCAAGGGTCTCGTCAGCCGCGATGCCGGCAAGCCGCTGCGCTGGCGGCGCACTTGAAGGTTGAGATATAATTCCTATATCGGACGGGCGCGCCGCCGTGCTGCGGAAGGAACGCCTCGGGCTGCGCGGATTTCCTCCCTCCCCCTGGGGGTGGCGAGGAACGAAGATGCTTCGTTTCGCGAACCCGTAACATTCTTTCGTCCGGCGGCGCTGACGCGGCGGCACACTTGACGCGGGGGGCGCGGCGCTCCCAAACCCTTCCCCGCAAGATCTCTAGGAGGAGACATCCATGGGCGTTCTCGACGGCAAAGTCGTCCTGGTCACGGGCGGCGCGAACGGCATCGGCAAGGAGTGCGCGCTGCTCGCGGCGAAGAACGGCGCGAAGGTGCTGGTCAACGATCTCGGCGGCTCGGCCTCGGGCGGCGACGAGGGCTCGGCCGGCCCGGCGCAGCTTGTAGCGAACGAGATCAAGGCGGCCGGCGGCGTCGCCGTCGCGAACTCGGAGAGCGTCACCAACCGCGCCGCGGTCAAGCGGATGTTCGAGCAGGCGCGCGACGAACTGGGCGGCATCCATGCCGTCATCAATCCGGCCGGCATCCTGCGCGACAAGATGTTCCACAAGATGGACGACCAGGACTGGGACATGGTCATCGATGTCCACCTGAACGGCGCCTACAACGTCGCCCGCTACTCGATCGAGCAGTTCCGCGAGCAGGGCGAGGGTTCCTACGTCCTCTTCACCTCGACCTCGGGCATCATCGGCAATATCGGCCAGGCGAACTACGCCGCCGCCAAGATGGGCGTCGTCGGCCTCTCGCGCATCGTCGCCATGGAAGGCGCCGCCAAGGGCGTGCGCTCCAACATCATCGCGCCCTTCGCCTGGAGCCGCATGATCGCCACCATCCCGATCAAGGACGAGGCCAGCCGCATCCGCGTCGAGCGCATGCAGAAGCACATGCGCGCCGACCAGGTGGCTCAGCTCGCCGTGGCGCTGGCCTCGCCCGCGACCAGGGACGTCTCGGGCCAGGTCTTCGTCGCCCGCGGCAACGAGATCTTCCTGATGAGCCAGTCGCGCCCGATCCGCGGCATGGCCAAGATGGAAGGCTGGACGCCCGAGACGATCGGCGACCACTGCATGGCGGCGATGAAACCGAACTTCTACGATCTCGGCGCCACCACCTCGGTCTTCGGCTGGGACCCGGTCTGATCCTCTCAACGAGGCTCGATCTCAACGCCGCGCGGAGCGATCCGCGCGGCGTTGGCTTGCCGGGACGGTCACCGCGCCGGCTACTCGAACCGCCGGCAAAGCAGCCGCATGCCGCTGATGTCGAAGCCCCCCATGTCCTCCCGCACGGCGACCCGCAGCCCGACGGCCAACTGGTCCGCCGGACAGCGCACGACCTCGGTCCACCCGAAATCGCCCTCGCGGCAATTGGGCTGGGTCGCCGTCAGGTTGCCCTCGCTGCGCATGCGCTGCGGGCCGCCCTGTGCAAACGGCGCCGACACTTCGATGGCGACCCCCTTGAGGCGCCCGTTGTGCAGGCACACTTTGAGGCCGGTGATCGGGTATTTGTTGGGGTCCGAAGGGCCGGCCTGCCGCCGCGAACCGTCGCGCGTCTTGCCGCCGCAGAGGTCATAGGTGTCGCTGCCCCGGTCGATGACGGGGCCGAGCGTCGCGCCCTTGACGACCACCCGGCAGGGCTCGTCGCCCTTCTCGGACCACTCGATCGTGTCCATCGCATGGTTCCTGTCGCCGCCGGGCAGCATATCCATCGTCTTTCCGGTGCCGATCCCGGCGAGATCGGTGATGCTCGTCTCGCCGATGAAGCGGTGCGAAGCCTCGGCCGCCCGCGTCGAGACGCGCCTGCAGATCAGGCCGATGCCGCGCGCGCTGCGCGGCTCCGCGCCGCTCTCGCGCGCCACGATGAGGCCGGTGGCGATCTGCCCGTTCGGGCACTCGACCCAGTCCATCCAGTCGCGGCAGTTCGTCCGCTCGACATGCGGGTCCGACGAGACGTTCTGGATCGTGCCGTCCGCATTCACCTTGCGGCCCCGCAGATGCAGTCCCTTGACCCGGTCATGGTCGCGATTGAGGCAGACCCTGAGACCCGAGACATAGGTGTCGGCCCCGAAGCCCACCTCCTTCTCGCTCTGTGCGCCGCTGCATCCCTCGCTGGGGTAGAGGTCGCGCCCCTCGTCGTTGAGATTGACGACCCTGATGGCCCAGTGACACGGCTGGTCGCTGCGTTCCTTCCAGGAGATACGCCTCACGCCCAGTTCGTCCCAGTCGCCGTATCGGCCGGGATCGGTAATGACATCCATCCTGTCGCCGCCCATGCCCGACAGGGCGGT
Source organism: Alphaproteobacteria bacterium (assembly GCA_016792565.1). Classification (GTDB taxonomy): domain Bacteria; phylum Pseudomonadota; class Alphaproteobacteria; order Micropepsales; family Micropepsaceae; genus JADZAI01. Next base: position 113,842 of record JAEUMK010000104.1, on the reverse strand, counting down.
GCGGTGCGCCTCGTCCTCCAGATGGACGACATTCTGGGAGGCGATGGCGCAGGCGGGCCACAGCGCGAAGGCGGCGAGCGCGGCGAATACGATACGCTTGAGAATCATGGGCTCGATCTCCCGGCAATGCCCCCGCGCTGTGGAACGTCCGAGCCAACCCGCTTCCGTCCCGCCAGAGGCCGGGACAGATTGCCGCTGGGCAGCCGCCGCCGCGATCCCCGATTCCGGGGAGGGCGCTACCAGACCCCGTCAGGGATACGCGTGCCGTTCATCTCGGCGGCGCGGTTGGCCGGTCCCCGACCGGCATCCGGCGGCAGCGCATCGGGAGAGAAGAAGCGCCACTCGGCGATCTCGATATTGCTCTTGAAGTCCATGGTGAACGCATCGACCCGGTAGAGCGCGACATGGCTGGCGCGCGGATCGGCCGGATTGGTGTAGACACCCATCAGGGTCGGCGGCCGGGTCGCGACGACGCCCACTTCCTCGCCGAGTTCGCGGTGCAGGGCCGCCAGCACGGTCTCGTTCTTCTTCACGCCGCCGCCCGGGAAGTGCCAGCCGCGGATATAGGTGTGCCGCACCAGCAGCCAAGCGCCGCTCTCGTCCACCACCAGACCGCTCGCCCCCATGACGGTCGGCCGCCGCACGCGCCACCAGGCGTTCTGCACCGGGCGGATCGCGCGGGCGGCCCTGATGGCCAATTGGTGGTGCAGCGGGCGTGTCATTTCCGGATTTCCATCGCATTTGATGCAACTTCGAGGCCGGGGCGCAAAGGCCTGGCAGCACCTCGCGCGGCAAGGTGAGCCTCCCGAAGGATTAAGGCGTCATCATGCTCAAATTCGCCCGCCGCAAACCCGAACTCGTGCCGGCCGCCGCCGAGGCGCCGGAACCGGAACTGGTGATCGACGTCGCCCGTGCCCGCCTGGCGCTCGCCCGCAAGGGCCGCGCCGCCGGTCCGGCCGCGCAGGGAATCCGTCTGGCGCTCCGCGCCATCGAGGACGCCCTCATCGCCATCGACGCCATTCGCGCCGCGCTCGAGGAAGCCGCAGAATTGACCGCCGACGCGCTCGCCGCGCCCGACCCCGGCCGCCGCGCCCTGCTCGCCGAGCGCTTCGAGGATCTGCGCCAGGCGATCAACGAATCCTGCGGCGTGACGACCAAGGAAGAAGGTTGCCTTACAGCCCACGCCAAGGCGCGGCTCGAGGTCACGCTCGACCCCCAGGGGCGCTCGCGCCACGTCGTCAGGGGCTGCGATCTGTCGACCGGCGAGCAGGGCCTTGACCTGCCGCCGGCCATCGATGCCTTCGCCACCGACGAGGAAATCCGCGCCGCCGAGGCCGCGATCGCCGGGGCCTTCCCGCGGCTCGACCGGGCGGCGCAGATCTTCCTCGACGACGCCGGCGCGCTGACGGCCGTGGCGGCCGCCTGAGGCAGGCCGGTTAACGCCGGTTAACCACTGAGCATGCGCCGATCGGGCGCGGTTCAAACATCGTTAAAGGCTCGTTGGTCATAGTGGCCCCGGATCGGCGCGCCGCGCGCCGGTGCGCGTTCGCGCGAGGGGTCCTGGGTCGTGCTGCAGATTGCCGGCATCGCTGTCGTGTTCATCATGGTGTTCGGCGGCTTCGTGCTGGCGGGCGGCCATTTTGAAGTCATCCTGCACTCCCTGCCCTACGAGATGATGATGATCGGCGGCGCCGGCCTCGGCGCCTTCCTGCTGTCGTCCAGCGGCGGCCAGGCGAAGGCGACGGCGGGCTCGTTCGGCAAGGTCTTCGCCGGCCCGAAATGGAAGACGCAGGACTACCGCGACCTGCTCTCGCTCCTTTTCACGGTCACCAAGACCATGAAGTCCAAGGGCATGATCGCCCTCGAGCCGCACATCGAGAACCCCAAGGAATCGGCGATCTTCAAGCGCTATCCCAAGATCATCGCCGACCATTTTGCGCTCGATTTCATCTGCGACACGCTGCGCATGATGACGATGAGCCTCGAGGATCCCCATCAGGTCGAGACCGCGATGGAGAAGCAGCTCGAAAAGCACCACCACGAGTCCTCGGCCCCGGCCCATGCGATGCAGTCGCTCGCCGACGGCCTGCCCGCCCTCGGCATCGTCGCCGCCGTGCTCGGCATCATCAAGACCATGGGTGCGATCACCGAACCGCCCGCCGTGCTCGGCGGCATGATCGGCGGCGCCCTCGTCGGCACCTTCCTCGGCGTGTTCCTCGCCTACGGCTTCATCGGCCCGATGGCCTCGCGGCTGAAGTACTGCTACGATGAGGAAGCGCTTTTCTACCACGTCATCCGCGACATCCTCGTCGCGCACCTGCACGGCAATTCCGCCCAGGTTTCGGTCGAGATCGGGCGCGGCAGCGTGCCTTCCGACCACCAGCCGAGCTTCATGGAACTTGAAGAAGCGCTGAAATCCGTGCCGAACGAGGCGTGAGGGCTCAGCGGCTGCGCGACGCCGCCAATGCCGTGAAGTAGTGCGCAAAGGCGCCCAGCACCACGCCGAAGAACGTCGCCATCATGGGCGGCGCGTCCATGCCCAGCACGACGATCGCGCAGACGGCGAAGCCGCAAAGCTGGGGCAGGCGCTCGGGCGACATGTTTCACTCCGGGACAGATCGCCCTGTCCCGTGCCAGATCCGTGCCCGCGCGGAGTTGTTCCTTATTGGTATCGCAGCGCCTCGATGGGGTGCAGCCGCGCCGCCTTCCGCGCCGGGTAGAAGCCGAAGAACACCCCCACCGCCGCCGCAACCGCAAAGGACAGCATCACCGACTGCGTCGTGACGACGGTGTCCATCCCCACCGTCAGCGAGACGGCCCAGGCGCCTGCGACGCCCACCGCCACCCCGATCAGGCAGCCCACCAGCGACAGCATCAGCGCCTCCAGCAGGAACTGCAGCAGCACGTCCCGCTTGCGCGCGCCGATCGCCATGCGGATCCCGATCTCGCGGGTCCGCTCGGTCACGCTGACCAGCATGATGTTCATGATCCCGATGCCGCCGACCACCAGCGAGATCGAGGCGATCGCCGCCAGCATCAGGGTCATCAACTGCACGGTTTCGGCCGCGGTGTCGGCAATGGCGGCGAGATTGCGGATCTGGAAATCGTCTTCCTGGTCCAGAGACAGGCGATGCCGGTCGCGCAGCAGCGCCGTCATCTCGGTCTGCAGCCCGGCCATCGCCTCGGACGAGGCCGCCTGCACCATGATGTAGCGCACGGTGTCGCCGAACCGGCCGGCGAAGAGCTGGCGCTGCGCGGTCGTGACCGGCACCAGGATCGTGTCGTCCTGGTCGCGGCCGTCGAGGCTCTGCCCCTTGGGTGCGAGGACGCCGATCACCGTGAACGACAGGTTCCGCAGCCGAATGGTCTGGCCGACCGGCTCGGAGTCTCCGAACAGGTTCGTCGCGACCGTCTGGCCGATCAGCGCCACGCGCAGCGCGCTGCGGACGTCGGACTCGCCGAACGCCGCGCCGCTCGAAAGCCCCCAGTCGCGCACCGTCAGCATCGCTTCTGTCGTGCCCATGACCTGGGTCTGCCAGTTGCCGTAGGCGGTGACGGCCTGGGCGCTGCCGGGCGCGACCGGCGCCGCGGCGACGACGCCAGGCAGCTCCATGATCGCCTCGGCATCCGCCGCGGTCAGCGTCTGCTGGCCGCCCGCGCCGGTCCTGACCGCGCCGGTCTGCGCGCTGCCGGACTGGACGATGAAGAGATTGGACCCCATCGAGGCGATCATCGCCGCGACGCGCGCCTTGGTGCCTTCGCCGACCGAAAGCATCGTGATGACGGCGCCGACGCCGATCACCATGCCCAGCATCGTCAGCAGCGACCGCAGCCGGTTCGCGCCGAGCGCGCTCCATGCCTCTTCCAGCATCTGGCCGATCATGCCGCGCGCTCCCGGAAGTAGCCGCGCGTCGGCCCGTCATAGTCGACCAGTCCGTCGACCAGGCGGATCAGGCGGTCGGCGAACTGCGCGATGTCGGCCTCGTGCGTCACCACCATCAGCGTCATGCCCTCCTTGCGGCAGAGCTCGCTGAACAGCGCCATGATTTCGTGGCTGGTCTTGCTGTCGAGATTGCCGGTCGGTTCGTCGGCGAAGACGATCTTGGGACCGCATACCAGGGCGCGGGCGATGGCGACGCGCTGCTGTTGGCCGCCCGAGACCTGGCTCGGCATCGACTTGGCGTAGCCGCCGAGCCCGACCTTGCCGAGGATGGCGTTGGCAGCCGCCCGCCGCCGGGCGCGCGGCTCCTGGCGATAGACCAGCGGCAGCGCGACATTGTCCTCGATCGTCGTGCGCGCCAGCAGATTGAAGCCCTGGAAGACGAAACCGATCATCCGGTTGCGCAGATGGGCCAGCGCATCGTCGTCCAGCGTCGAGATATCCCGGCCGTCGATCAGGACCTGGCCGCCGCTCGGCGTGTCGAGGCAGCCGAGGATGTTCATCATCGTCGACTTGCCCGACCCCGACGGCCCCATCACCGCGACGAACTCGCCGGGCATGATGTCGAAGTCGAGGCCGTGCAGGACCTCCGTCGTTCCGGCCTGGGAGACATAGCTCTTGCGCAGGCCCTTGACGCTGATGATCGGCGCATCCGCCATCAGAACATCCCGGGCGGGGAGATGCGCCGCTGCGTGGATGTCGCGCCGGCTGCGGTCCCCCCGTTCGTGCCGGTAATGACGAGGTCGCCTTCCTTGAGACCCTCGCCGGTGACGGCCGTGAGCTTGCCGTCGCTGATGCCGGTCTTCACCTCGACCGCCTTCGGCGCGCCGCTCTCGAGGACATAGATCGTCCTGGTCCCGTCCCGGCCCGCGCCCCGCGCCGATCCGCCGGCCGCCGCGTCGGCCGGCTTGAAGCGCAGCGCTCCGTTCGGCACCAGCAGGGCGCCGGCTTCCTCGGCGACCGCGATCTGGACATAGGCGGTCATGCCGGGCAGCAGCGTCAGGTCGTCGTTCTTCACGTCCAGCACGACATTGTACGAGACGACGTTCGATTCCGTGGTCGGGTTGAGGCGGACCTGCCGCACGGTGCCGCGGAACATGCGCCCCGGAAACGCATCGACGCGGAACGACGCCTGCATCGCCGCCCTGATCGCGCCGACATCGGCCTCCGCGACCGTCGTGTCGATCTGCATCTGCGCAAGATCCTGCGCGATCGAGAAGATTTGCGGCGCCGACAGGCTCGCCGCCACGGTCTGGCCGACATCGACGTCGCGCGACATGACGACGCCGGCGACCGGCGAGCGGATGACGGCATAGCCCAGGTTGACCCGGTCGATGGCGACCTTGGCTTCGGCCGATCCGACCGCCGCCTGCGCGATGCTCAGATTGGCCGCCGCCTCGTCCAGCGCCGCGCGGGCGCCCGCGCCTTTCGCCGCCAGATCCTTGGCGCGGGTGAAGTTCACCTGCGCCAGACCGAGCTGGGCTTTCGCGCTTTCGAGCTGGGCGACGCTCTGGTCGAGCTGCGCCTTCAGCAGCGCATCGTCGAGCTCGGCAAGAACCTGGCCCTCGCTCACCTGGTCGTTGAAGTCGGCATGCAGCGCGCTGATCCGGCCCGAGATCTGCGCCCCGACATTGACGACCTTGACCGGCTTCAGCGTGCCGTTGGCCGAGACGATCTGGGTGACGTCGCCGCGCGTCGCCGCCTCGGTGCGATAGGCCGGCGCGGCGGTGGAGCCGAGAGAAGTCCAGGCGAAATAGGCGCCGGCCGCGACGACGGCGGCGCCAAGCACATACGCAGGAATGCGGGACATGGCGGTTCCGGCGCGCGGCGGGTCGTCCCCATGACGGCCGGCCGCGCGTAGTGATCGAACGCCACAGGACCCCCGATTCCGTCGCCGGACAAGCCCGAAACGCGCCGTTCACCCGGCGTCGAACTGGATCCCCTGCGCCAGCGGCAGCGCGTTGGAGTAGTTCACGGTCGCCGTTTGCCGCCGCATATAGGCCTTCCAGCTGTCGGAACCGGATTCGCGCCCGCCGCCCGTTTCCTTCTCGCCGCCGAACGCCCCGCCGATCTCGGCGCCAGAGGGACCGATATTGACGTTGGCGATGCCGCAATCGCTGCCCGAGGCCGAGACGAAGCGTTCGGCCTCCTGCATGTCGCGGGTGAAGATGCAGGACGAGAGGCCCTGCTTGACGCCGTTCTGGAGCGTCAGCCCCTCCTCCAGGGAGCCGATCTTCGCCACATAGAGGATGGGCGCGAAGGTCTCCTGCAGCATGACGCCGTGCTGGGCCGGCATCTCGACCAGCGCCGGGCGGGCATAGAAGGCGCCGGGGTGGAGGTCGGCGAGAATCTGCCCGCCACCCGTCACGACGCCGCCGTCGGCCGCCGCCGACGCCAGAGCCGCCTCCATGGCCTGGAAGGAAGCCGCGTCGATCAGCGGGCCGACAAGCGTGCCCGCCTCCAGCGGATGGCCGACCCTGACGCGCGCATAGGCGGCCTTGAGGCGCGGGATCAGCGCGTCGTAGACGTCCTTGTGCACCAGCAGGCGGCGCAGCGTCGTGCAGCGCTGCCCGGCCGTGCCGACGGCCGCGAAGAGGATCGCCCGGACCGCCAGCTCCAGATCGGCGCTCGGCATCACGATCATCGCATTGTTGCCGCCGAGTTCCAGCAGGGCGCGCCCGAAGCGTTCCGCCACGACCGGACCGACCGCGCGGCCCATCCGCGTCGAGCCGGTGGCGCTGACCAGCGGAATGCGCGGGTCGGCGGCGAGCGTGCGGCCTGCATCCGAAAGGCCAAGCACGACCGCCGACAGACCCGCCGGCGCATCGCCAAAGCGCGCCAGCGCGGTATCGAAAAGCGCCTGTGTCGCCAGCGCGCACAGCGGCGTCTTCTCCGACGGCTTCCAGATCGCCGGATCGCCGCAGACGAGGGCGAGCGCCGCGTTCCATGCCCAGACGGCGACGGGGAAATTGAAGGCCGAGATGATCGCCACCGGCCCCAGCGGGTGCCAGGTCTCCATCATCCGGTGGCCGGGCCGTTCCGAGGCGATGGTGAGGCCGTAGAGCTGGCGCGACAGGCCGACCGCGAAGTCGCAGATGTCGATCATTTCCTGCACCTCGCCGAGGCCTTCCTGCAGGATCTTGCCGCTCTCCAGGCTGACCAGGCGCCCGAGCGCCGCCTTGTGCGTGCGCAGCTCCTCGCCGAACAGGCGTACCAGCTCGCCGCGGCGCGGGGCTGGAACCTCGCGCCAGGCGAGAAAGGCGGCTTGGGCCGACGCGACCTTGGTCTCGATCGACTCCGCGGTGTCGTAGGCGACGCGCCCGAGCGGCAGCCCATCGGCCGGCGAACGCACCGTCACGTCCCCGGAAGCGGGGATGCCGAAGGCGGCGAGGATGTCCGAGTGTCGGGTCATGGCTTCAGTCCTTTCGGGCCGCCGCGGCGGCGCCGCGAAAAAACGCGAGCGTTGCGCCGGGCGGCTGGTTAGATTGTCCCGTCAGTGATTTGCATCTGCTCTGGGGGAGCGTCGGTTATGAGCGATCCGTATACCGTCACGACCAACAAGTCGTATTTCCAGCGTCTCGGGAACTCGTTCGGCGGCATCGTCGGCGGCTTCGTCCTGATCGTCGCCTGCTGCGGCCTTCTGTGGTGGAACGAAGGCCGCGCCGTCACCGCCGAGAAGGGCCTCAGCGCCGCGACCGACGCGGCGATCTCGCTCACCGGCACCACGCCGGACGCCGCCAATGACGGAAAGCTCGTGCACATGACCGGCGAGGCCAAGTCGGTCGCACCCGTCGCCGACGCCGATCTCGGCATCGCCTTCGCCGACGCGCTCGTCGTCAGCCGCAAGGTCGAGATGTACCAGTGGAAGGAAGAGACCTCGACCAAGACCGAGGAGAAGCTCGGCGGCGGCGAGACGACGACGACGACCTATTCCTACAAGCGGGAATGGTCGACCTCGCCGATCGACTCCTCCAAGTTCAACGCCGGCGCCAGCGCCGCCGAAAGCCGCAAGGTCGGCGCGCCCCTGGTCAATCCGCCGATGACGCTCAAGTCGGCCGACTTCGAGGCCGCCGACGCGACGCTCGGCGGCTACAAGCTGAAGCCCGCCTTGCTCGGCCAGCTCTCGGGCGACGCGACGCCCAAGCCGATCGCCGAGCCTTCGGGCTGGACGCCGACGGCGCAGGGCTACTACGCCGGCGAGGGTATGCCGGAAGAGCCCAAGATCGGCGACATGCGCGTTACCTACACCTATCTCGCCTCGCCGCAGACCGTCTCGGTCCTCGCCCGCCAGCAGGGTCCGGGGCTGGAGCCCTGGCGCGCGCCGAACGGCTACGAGATCTACCGCCTGTCGCTCGGCGACAAGACGGCGGCGATGATGATCGAGGATCAGCAGTCGGCCGAGAACATGATGACCTGGATCCTGCGCGGCGCCGGCATCGTCGGCCTCTGCATGGGCTTCGGCCTCATCCTTGCGCCGCTGCGCGCCATCGCGAACGTCGTGCCGTTCATTGCCAACATCGTCGGCGGCGGCATCTCGGTGATCGCCTTCGCGCTCGGCGTGCCGCTCGGCCTCATCGTGATCGCGCTGGCCTGGGTGGTCTACCGGCCGCTGATCGGTATCGCCCTGCTCGTCGTGGCGGGCGGCATCATCTACTGGTTCGGCTGGGGCCGTAAGCGCAAGCCTGCGCCTGCGGCGGCCTGATCCGCCGTCGCCTCTGGTCCGGGCCGCGCCGCCGCGCGGCGCGCCCGGCCGGATCAGGCTCCTGGGGGCGGTCATCGTGCCGCCGCCCTGAGGGCGCTGATCGTCGTCGCCGGGGTGATCGCCTCGACATCCGTCCTGATGTGGATCAGCGCCGGCCCGCCCGTGGCGAGCGCCGCCTCGAAGGCCGGCGCGAAGGTCGCTGTCTCCGTCACCGAGAACCCTGCCGCGCCATAGCTCCGCGCCAGCGCCGCGAAGTCCGGATTGCGGAGATCGGTGCCCGAGACGCGGCCGGGATAGTGCCGCTCCTGGTGCATGCGGATCGTCCCGTAGGAGCCGTTGTCCCAGACCAGCACGACGACCGCCGCGCCGTACTGCACGGCCGTCGCCATCTCCTGCCCGTTCATCAGGAAGCAGCCGTCGCCGGCATTGGCGATGACGACCCGCTCGGGGTGCTTCAGCTTCGCAGCGATCGCGGCGGGAAGGCCATAGCCCATCGCCCCTGACTGCGGCGCGAGCTGCGTCCCCGGCCGCCGGTGCAGGTGGAAGCGGTGCAGCCACCCGGCATAGTTCCCCGCCCCGTTGGTGAGGATCGCATCCTCCGGCAGCCGCTCGCGCAGAAAGGCGAAGATCGCCGAGGGATTGACCGCGCCCGGCGGCGAGACCGGACGGATGAACGCCTCATAGGCGGCGCGGGCCTCTTGCGCCTCGCCCGCCCAGACCGGCGGCGCGTCCGGCGAAAGCTCCGCCAGCGCCGCCGCGAACGACGCCATATCCGCGCAGATCGCCAGATCGGCTCGCGTCACGCGGTGGAGTTCGTCCGGGCCCGGATGGACATGAACGAGGCCCTGCGCGGCCAGCGGCACGGCGATGCGCTCGTAGCCGCCGGTCGTCATCTCGTCGAGCCGCGCCCCGATGACCAGCAGAAGGTCGCTCTCGGCGACGCGAGCGATCAGCTTCGGATCGGCCCCGATGCCGAGATCGCCGACGTAGAGCGGATGCGCATTGTCGAGCCGGTCCTTGGCGCGGAACGAGGTCGCCGCCGGCAGCGACCAGCGCTCCAGAAAGCCGCGCACGCCGTCCGCCGCGCTTTGCGTCCAGCCCGGCCCGCCGAGGATCGCCAGCGGCCGCCGCGCCGCCGCCAGCATCGCCTTCAGCCCCGTCATGTCGGCGGGGCGCGGGGCTGCGCCGGCCGCTTCGATCCGCCTGCCGTCCGCGACCTCGGCCTGCGCGGTCAGCATGTCCTCGGGCAGCGCCAGCACGACCGGCCCCGGCCGCCCGGCCATCGCCACCGCGTAGGCGCGCTGGACGAACTCGGGCACGCGGTCGGCGCGGTCGATCTGCGCCGCCCATTTGGCGATGGGCGAGAAGAAGCGGCGATAGTCGACCTCCTGGAACGCCTCGCGTTCGCTATCGCCCGATCCGACCTGTCCGATGAAGAGGATCATCGGCGTCGAATCCTGCATCGCGGTGTGGACGCCGATCGCCGCGTTGGTGGCGCCGGGACCGCGCGTCGCGAAGGCGATGCCGGGCCGCCCGGTCAGCTTGCCCCACGCCTCCGCCATGAACGCCGCCCCGCCCTCCTGGCGGCAGGCGACGAAGCGGAAGCGATCCCGGCGGCCGTGGATCGCGTCCAGAACGGCGAGATAGGATTCGCCCGGCACCCCGAACGCCGTGTCCGCGCCGTTCAGGATCAGCTGGTCGATCAGGATCTCCGCGCCGGTGCGCATGGCTTACTGGCCTTGCGCGTAGTAGCGGCCGAAGCGATTGGCGTGGAAATCGGCGAGCCGCGTCTCCTCCTGCCGCACGAAGCCCTTCTGCGGCAGTCGGCCCTCGGCCATCAGGTCGACCATCGCGCAGATGCCCGCCGCCGTCGTGATCTGGATCGCGCTCATCAGCTTGCCCTCCACCGTCTGGGCATAGACCTTCCGGGCGTAGCTTTCCTGGGTCAACCGCCCGTCGCGCTCGCCCGAGACGGTGACGAACACCAGCACCACGTCCTGGAAGGTGATCGGGATCGAGGCCTCCAGCACGTCCTTCAGGAGGTCGCGGCGATAGGCGAGGCGAAGATCGCGCACCAGCATCTTCACGATGTCGCGGTGGCCGGGATAGCGCACGGTCTTGTAGTTGAGGTTCTCGACCTTGCCCTTCAGCGTCTCGCACAGCGTGCCGAGGCCGCCCGAGGTGTTGAACGCCTCGTACTCCACGCCGTCCAGCGAGAACGCCTCCAGCTCCTCCAGAGCCGGCACTTCGATCAGCTCGCCGTCGCGGATGGATTCGCATGGGTTGCAGTATTCGTTGATGAGGCCGTCGGTCGACCAGGTGAGATTGTATTTCAGCGCATTGGTCGGAAACACCGGCAGCGCGCCGACCCGCATCTGCACTTCGCGCAAGCTGTCGAAGCGGCGCGCGATGTCGGCGGCGCAGATCGAGATATAGCCGGGCGCGAGGCCGCATTGCGGCACGAAGGCCGACGCCGCGCCGTCGGCGAGCTGCTTGACGACGCGGGTCGATTCCACGTCCTCGGTCAGGTCGAAATAATGCGCGCCCGCCTCCTTGGCGGCCGCCGCGATGACCGGGGTCAGCGTGTAGGGCGCGGCGCTCAGCACCATGTCGTGGCCCTTGGCGGCGGCGGCGAGCGCCGCGGCATGGGCGATGTCCATGCGCAGCGGCGTCGCGTTCGGCGCGCTCAGGCGGGCGAGGCTCGCCACGTCGCGGTCGGCGACGGTCAGCGCGTAGTCGCCGGTCGGGCCGAGCAGGTCGGCGATCGCCGATCCGATCTTGCCGCCGCCGACGAGCAGAATCTTCTTCATGGGGATCGCTCCTTGGTCTCCCCCGACCATGCCGTCCGCCGCCGCCGGATTGCAGCATAAAAACCGTCGAAATGTGGTGATTGATCCGTTATTATGACGGCATTCCGTCACAATTGCGGGTCCGGCCATGGACGCCACCGATCACCGGCTGCTCGACCTTCTGGAAGCCGACGCCCGCACCAGCGTCACGGCGCTCGCCGCCCGGCTGAAGCTCGCCCGCTCCACCGTCCAGGACCGCCTCGCCCGGCTTGAACGCAGCGGCGAGATTCGCGGCTACACGATCCGCCGCGGCGGCGCGGCCGGGCGGCGGCTGATCCGCGCCCATGTCATGCTCAGCGTCGATCCCAAGGCGGCCGAGCGCGTCGTCGCCGACCTCAAGGCCTTGCCGGAACTGAAGCGCCTCGCCACCATCTCCGGCGAATTCGACCTCATCGCCGAGATCGCCGCCGACACCACCGAGCGCCTCGACACGCTGCTCGATCATATCGGCCGCCTGAACGGCATTCAGCGCACGATGTCGTCCATCGTCCTCAGCGTGAAGGCCGAGCGCTGAGCGCCTGAGGCGAACGGGCGCAGCGTCCGCCATGGACTTTACGGCGGCCGCACAACAAAGTCGTGCCGAGCGGCTGGGGCCGTCCTCAAGGAGCATGACATGAAGATTCTGACTGCCGTCGCCGCCGCGTTCGTTCTGGCCGGCGCCGCCTCCGCCGCCGATCCCTGCGCCCAGACGCGCAGCGCCACCGTCACCTTCACCAGCCCCGGCGACATCGTCACCGCGACCTCGTTCTCCGGCCCGGTCGCACCCGAAGGCGGCGGCGACAATTGCCGCCACGCGATCGTCGTGCTCACCATCCACACCGTCGAGGGCGTTCCGGTCACGGTCTATGCCGCTCCCGTGGTTGCTGCCAGCTACGACGCCGGCCACACCATGGCCCCCGTCCCCGCCGCCCAGCTCGGCGCCTTCCTCGACGAATGGATCAAGGTCGAGATCACCACCAGCGACACCGCTCCGGCGGCGGGCACCGAAGGCTTCACGACGACGCTGCCGCCCGAGGACTACGAGGCGATCCGCGCCGCCAAGGCCCCGATGCTCTGCTACAAGGCGAGCGAGCACGACCGCGTATGTCTCGCTCCCGATTCCAGCGGCTATGTCGTCGATTTCCTGACGCAGGATATGGCCTGACGCCGCGGGCGTCCGGGCCGCCAGGGCCCGGACGCGCCGGTCGATTTCGCCTTCGCGCCGGCGCCGTTCGTGCCACAAGGCGCCTGCACAATCGGAGCGCGCGCCATGGACGTCAAAGACAGCAACGGCAACCTCCTCAAGGATGGCGACAGCGTCATGGTCGTCAAGGACCTGAAGGTGAAGGGCACCTCGGTGACGCTGAAGCGCGGCACGGTGGCCAAGAACATCCGCCTCACCGACGACCCCGGCCAGATCGAGTGCAATGTCGAGAAGGTGAAGGGCCTCGTCCTCAAGACCGAGTTCCTGAAGAAGGTCTAGGCCCGGGCCGGGGGGCTTTCAGCGCTTCTCGGCCGCGATCTCCTCCAGCCGGGCGCGCACCAGGCGGCGCACCAGCTCGTCGGGAAGCGGACTCTCGGGCGTGAATTGCACCGCCCCGGCGCTCCAGTTGCGCCCCTTCAGCTCGGCCTCGAACCGCTTCAGGATCGCGCCCGAATGCGGGTAGTAGCCGCAGTTCTTCCGCGCCGCGTAGCCGGCGAAGACCTTCGAGCCCGGCAGCCGGAAGCCCGGCATGGCATAGGACATCACCTCTTCGGCACCCGGAACCTCCGTGCGGATCACCTGGCGCAGATGCTCAAGACAGGCGCGCTGCGCGGCCGGCAGGGTCGCCAGATAGGCATCGTGCGGCGCCGGCTTGGTCATCGCTGCGGCCCGCGCCCTACTCCTCGACGGACCACTGCGCGCTGTGCCAGCCGGCCTTGATGCCGCCGCACGTCACCGGACCGCGCTCGATGTTGAGGTAGCAGTTCTTCCAGCGGTTGCGCAGGCGGAAGAAATTGCCCTCGGCGGCCTCGCCGCGCCATTGCGCGCTGTGCCAGCCGCGCTGCACGTCGGTCGTGCACTCCACCTTGCCGCGTTCGATGTGCAGATAGCAGCCGGTCCAGCGGTTCTGGATCCACGCGAAGCCGCCCGGCGCATCGATGACCGTCCATTGGGCGCTCTGCCAGCCGTCCTCAACGTCGCTCGCCGTCACATAGCCCGGCTCGATGTTGAGATAGGCATCCTGCTGCCAGCGATTGCGGATCCACAGGAAGTCGGCGGCGGCGGCGAACGATGCGCCCGCCCAAACGGCGGCGAGCAGGGCCGTCAGGGCGCTTCGCGCCAGCACCGGCCGGCTCATTTGCCGCGCACCCAGATTTCGTCGCCGTTCAGAAGATTTCCGTTCGCCAGCACCTTCATCGTCCACTCCGGATCGGTGTCGTCCTTGTTGCGGCCGAGCGCGACCTCGATCGCCCCGTCGGCGGCGATCCGGGCGAACCACACGCCGCCGCCATAGGCCGAGATCGGCGGCACGCCGCCGGCCTCGGCGTTGATGAAGTTCTCGAAGGTGAGGTCGGGCTTCAGGATGACGCTCTGGGTGGTCTTGCGGCCGGCCTCGCCCGTCTCGACGTAGAGGTATCCGCCCGCCAGCGACTTCGCCGCCATCTCGCTCAGCGTCATCAGCGCCGGCTGCGCCTTCGGCATCTCCGCCGCGAAGGCCGCCGGCGCGCACAGCACGGCGCAGAGCGCCGCCGTCTGGATGATCTTCACCGTTCTTCCCCTTTCGCTAGCGGGTCGCGCGCCGGCCGATCGCCGAAACGCTGTCGTCCGCCGCCAGCACCAGACACGTATCGAATCCAGGATCGTCGGCATAGCAGAAGAGCGGCCGGGCCGCGGCGCGCAGCGCCTCATAGGCCGCGCGGTCGGTTTCCGTCGTCGGCTCGAAGCCTTCCGGTCCCGCCGCGCCGTCCGCCCAGACCGGCAGGTCGGCCGCTGTCGCCGGCTTCGATCCGCCCTGAGAGATCCAGGCCTGAAGCTCGGCTTCCATTTCCCGCCCGCCCGGCACGCCATAGAGCACGCGAATGGCGCCGACGCCGCTTGTCGGCAGTTCCCACAGCGCCCGCCCGGTCGGCGCGACCAGCGCCAGCGTCAGCGCCGCCTCGGCGCAGACCTCGCCTTCGGTCGCCGCCTGCGCGCGATAGCCCTCGCCCGCCGCCGGCCACGGCGCGACTGCGCTGGCGTTGCAGCCGACGGGAAGCGCGAAGTCGGGCGGCGGGCCCTCGGGCAGCGCGTCGGCTTGGGCCGTCGCGCACAAGGCGAGGCCCAGCACGGCCGCCACGGTCGATCTCATCGGTCGCATCCCTCTTGTACCCGGACCGGCCGGCGCCAGCCTTGTCCGCACTCGCCCGAGGATCATGCCGGCGGCAATGCGGCATTTTTGCGTGCCGGGCGCCGGGGTCTTGAAGATTCGGAATATTATCCTATATCCCGGCCGGCCCGCCTTCCGTCGCGGCCTGCGCGGCGTCCGCAAGGCGGCGGGGAGGCCCCGAGCGATTTAGGCGAAAATCGAGGTTCAAATCGGATGGCGCGGTTCAATCGGAGGCGTCTGGCGCGGAAATCCGCTCCATCTTGGGCGGGCGCGGCGATTGAACCGTCAGACGCCCCCGGCCCCGATCTCGCGCACCTTGAAGCCCGCGCCCCGCACATGGGCGATGACGTCGCGGGCGTGGTCGGGGTCGCGCGCCTCGGCCGAGATGCGCAGTTCGGCGACCTTGGCCGGCATATGGGTCAGCATCCGGTTGTGGAAGACCTCCAGGATGTTGCCGCCGCCCTCGCCGACCAGCGTCGCGATGCGGGCCAGCACGCCCGGCCGGTCCTCGATCTCCACCGCGAAGTGCAGGATGCGCCCCTCGCGCGACAACTCGCGCAGGATCACGTTCGATAGCAGGCGCGGATCGATATTGCCGCCGCACAGCACCAGTCCGACCTTCTTGCCCTTGAAGAGCTCGGGCCGGGTCAACAGCGCCGCGAGGCCGGCCGCGCCCGCACCCTCCACCACCGTCTTCTCGATGTTGAGCAGCAGCGCGATCGAGCGCTCGATCGTCTCCTCCTCGACCAGAATGATGTCATCGACCAGCGCCTTGACGATGGGCAGGCAGCGCTCGCCCATCACGCGCACCGCGATGCCTTCGGCGATCGTCTGCCCGCCGGCCGGTTCCGCCTCGTCCTTGAAGGCGTTGTACATGCCCGGATAGAGCTCGGTCTCGACGCCGTAGACCTTGATCGAGGGCTTCACGCCCTTGGCCGCCGTGGCGATCCCGGCGATCAGCCCGCCGCCGCCGATCGGCACGATCAGCGCGTCGAGGTCGGGCCGGTCCTCCAGCATCTCCAGGCCGATCGTCCCCTGTCCGGCGATGATCCGGTCGTCGTCGTAAGGATGGACGAAGACGAGGTTCTCCTTCTCGGCCAGCGCGTGGGCGAGCGCGCTCGCGCCGCTCAGGCCCTCGCCGTCGACGATCACCCGCGCGCCATGCTCCTTGGTCTGGTTGATCTTCACGAAGGGCGTGCCGATGGGCATCACGATGGTCGCCGGGATGCCCAGCTTCGCCGCATGATAGGCGACGCCCTGCGCGTGGTTGCCGGCGCTCATGGCGATGACGCCGCGCTTGCGCTCTTCCTCGTTGAGGCTGGAGAGCTTGTTCAGCGCGCCGCGCTCCTTGAACGAGGCGGTGAACTGGAGATTCTCGAACTTCAGGAAGACCTCCGCGCCGGTGATCGACGAGAGCGTGCGGGCCCGGTTGAAGGGCGTGCGCGAAACGCGGCTCTCGATCAGCCGCTGGGCCGCGCGGATATCCTCAAGCGTGACGGTCATGGACGGGCACCCGGCGCCGGGCAGCGGCGCATTGACCTTGCGGTAACGTCCCCGCGCCCGGCGATCAAGGGCGATCAGGCCGCCTGCGCGGCGTTTGACAGGCCGCCGAAACCGCCCTACCCAACGCCCCATCTTCGGGGAGTAGCCGTTCGCGGACCCCACGCGAAGCCTGCGTCAACACACTTGGCCTTGCGGCCATGGCGCAGGCGGCGGACCGCTCGCGGTCCGGACTGGCGAGACCGGCGACGTGCGCCTCCGGCAGATGGCCGGCGGGGGCGGGACGTCGTCGTCTCGATGCCCGGCCCTGGAGTGCACGCCATGGAAGCGATCTGGATTTCGACCGGCCTCGTCGCCCTCGCCGAGATCGGCGACAAGACCCAGCTTCTGGCCATCGTCCTCGCGGCGCGTTTCCGCAGGCCCGTGCCGATCGTCCTCGGCATTCTGGTCGCGACGCTGGCCAACCATGCGCTCGCGGCAGGCTTCGGCTATCTCATCGCCCAGTGGCTGACCGGCCAGGCCTTTCAGATCGGCGTCGGCATCGCCTTCCTCGCCATGGCGGCGTGGGCGCTGGTGCCCGACAAGGCGGACGACGGTGCGGCCAAGATGGGCGCGGGCGGCGTCTTCCTGACGACCCTCATCGCCTTCTTCATCGTCGAGATCGGCGACAAGACGCAGATCGCCACCTCGCTCCTCGCCGCACGCTTCAACGACGTCCTCTTCGTCACCATCGGCACGACGCTCGGCATGATGCTCGCCAACGTGCCTGCGGTGCTGTTCGGCGAGGCGATCACCAGGGTCGTGCCGCTCAACCTCGTGCGCCTGATCGCCGCCGCGATATTCCTGGGCCTCGGCCTCTGGATCCTCGTTGCCGCGCTCTGACCGAGCGGTCCATGCAGACTGATGTCATAAACATCATAGCTAATGTTCTGGACATTATAGCGGCTATCCGATATATGGATCTTCGACGATGATGACCGCCGCCCAGATGCGCGCCGCGCGCGCCCTGCTCGGGATCGACCAGCGCCAGCTGGCCGAGCTGGCGGGCGTCTCGCTCCCCACCATCCAGCGGATGGAAGCGAGCGATGGCAATGTCCGCGGCGTGGTCGAGACCCTCACCCGCGTGATCGAGGCCTTTGAGCGCGCCGGGGTCGAACTGATCGGCGAGAACGCCGTCAGCCGCGACGGCGGCCGTGGCGTGCGGTTCAGGCAGGCTAGACAGCCCAGGGGCTGAGACCGCTGGCGGCGGACTCCGGAGAGCGCAAGGCGATGGTTGCCAGAGCGAGAAAGCCGAGCTTCGCCGAACTCTTCACGCCCAAGCTCGTCACCATCCTGCGCGAGGGCTACGGCTTCGGCGATCTGAAGGCCGACGCGATCGCCGGCCTTACCGTCGCCATCGTCGCCCTGCCGCTCTCGATGGCGATCGCCATCGCCTCGGGCGTCCCGCCGGAACGCGGCCTCTATGCCGCGATCGTCGGCGGCTTCCTCGTCTCGGCGCTCGGCGGCAGCCGCTTCCAGATCGGCGGCCCGGCCGGTGCCTTCATCGTGCTCATCGCCGCGACCGTCCAGCAGTTCGGCATCGACGGGCTGATCCTCGCTACCTTCATGTCGGGGATCATCCTCCTGGCCATAGGCCTGATGCGGCTCGGCACCTTCATCAAGTACATTCCCTATCCTGTGACGGTCGGCTTCACCTCGGGCATCGCCGTCATCATCTTCGCCAGCCAGATCAAGGAACTGCTCGGCCTCTCGCTGGCGCAGGCGGAACCCGGGCCGATCGTTCCCAAGATGGTGGCGCTGGGCGAGGCGCTTCCCTCGCTCAATCCGTCGGCCGCCCTGGTCGCGGCGCTGGCGATCGGCCTGATCGTCGCGGTCAGGCGCTACCGCCCGCAATGGCCGGTCTTCCTCATCGCCGTAGTGCTCGCCTCGCTGGTGGCCGCGCTGATGGGCTTGCCGGTCGAGACCATCGGCTCGCGCTTTGGCGGCATCCCACAGTCGCTTCCCGCACCGGGGCTTCCCGCCGTCACGCTCGGCCGGATCGTCGAGCTCCTGCCCTCTGCCCTCTCGTTCGCACTGCTCGGCGGCATTGAAAGCCTCTTGTCGGCGGTCGTCGCCGACAGCATGAGCGGACGGCGGCACCGCTCAAACGCCGAGCTGGTCGGCCAGGGGGTCGCCAACATGGCCTCGGCGCTCTTCGGCGGCTTCTGCGTCACCGGCACGATCGCCCGCACCGCCACAAACGTGCGCGCCGGCGCCCGCGGTCCGGTCGCGGGCATGCTGCACGCCCTCTTCCTGCTGCTCTTCATGCTCGTCGCCGCGCCGCTCGCCAGCTACATCCCGCTCGCCGCTCTCGCCGCCGTGCTGGCGACGGTCGCCTGGAACATGGCCGAGAAGCACGAATTCGCGACGCTGCTGCGCGCCTCGCGCGGCGACGCCGTCGTCCTCATCGCGACCTTCCTGCTGGTCGTCTTCCGAGATCTGACGGAAGGCATCCTGATCGGCTTCGGACTCGGCGCACTGCTCTTCCTGCACCGCATGGCGCAGGCCGTGGAGGTGGACCAGCCCTCGCCGCATGGCGAGGACGACGAAGCCGACACGGCCGAAGGACGGGGACGCACGTCCTACGATGCAGCCTTCGCCGCCGATCCGGACATTGTCGTCTATCGCATCTCCGGCGCATTCTTCTTCGGCGCCGCCGGAGCCGTCGCCGCCGCCCTCGATCGCATCGGTGCTCAGCCCAAGGCCTATGTGATCGACTTCTCGTCCGTACCGATGATCGACTCGACCGCCGCCGCCACGATGGAAGGCTTCGCCCGCAAGGCGCTGCGCCACAAAGCCTCGGTGATCATCGCCGGCGCCCGCCCCGCCGTGCGCCGCGCCCTGCTGATGCATGGCGTTCGCCCCCCGCAGGTACGTTTCCGGGCGAATGTCGCGGACGCGATGGCGGCCTTGCGCAGCGCCGAGGGAACGGCGCCGGAAGACGACTCCGGCATCGCCACAGGCGGCGCGCACCAGGCGCGAGAATGAAGGAGAGTGGTAGCAGCGGACGGATTTGAACCGCCGACCAAGGGATTATGATTCCCCTGCTCTACCGCTGAGCTACGCTGCCACGCGGGAGGGGGCTCTTAAGGCGCTCCGGGCCGTCCTGTCAAGCAAGGCTGGGAGTCACGACCGGCATCAGCGAGGGGAGCTTCGGGGCGCGCGATCGAGCCGCCGCCCAGCACGCGGCCCCCGCCGTCCGGCGCATAGAAGACGCAGGCCTGACCGGGCGCGATCCCTGCCTCGCCGCCGTGGATCGTGACGCGCGCTCCGCCCGCGCCGTCGGCCACGACCGTCGCCTCGACCGGCGGCCGCGTCGAGCGCACGCGCGCGAGCACCGCCATCGGAGTCTCGGCCGGCGGCGCGTCGCACAGCCAATTGACCCGCCGCACCGCGAAGTCGCGGCGCACCAGCGCCTCGCGGGGGCCGACCACGACGCGGCGGGTGCCCGGCTCAAGCCGCACCACGTAGAGTGCCTGACCGGCGGTCTTGAGATCGAGCCCGCGCCGCTGGCCGATCGTGTAGTTGGCGATACCCTCGTGGCGGCCCAGCACTCGGCCTTCCATATCGACGATCTCGCCAGGAGCCGCGGCGTCCGCCCGCACCCGGCGAACGATGTCGCCATAACGCCCGTCTGGCACGAAGCAGATGTCCTGACTGTCCGGCTTGTCGGCGACAGCCAGGCCGAAGCGGGCCGCCAGCGTCCGCGTCTCCCTCTTCGGCAGATCGCCGAGAGGGAAATGGACGAAATCGAGCTGCGGCCGCGTCATCGAGAAGAGGAAGTAGCTCTGGTCGCGACTGGCGTCGGCGGCGCGGTGGAGTTCCGGCCCGCCTGCTCCCGCGACACGCCTGACATAGTGTCCTGTCGCCATGGCGTCGGCGCCGAGGTCGCGCGCCACGGCGACCAGATCGGTGAACTTCACCGTCTCGTTGCAGGTGACACATGGCACCGGCGTCTCGCCGTTGACATAGGCATCGGCGAAGGACGCGATCACCGCGTCGCGAAATCGTGCCTCGAAGTCGAGCACGAAGTGGGGGATGCCGATCGCCGCAGCCGCCGACCGCGCGTCGCGGATGTCCGCGCCCGCGCAGCACGCGCCGCGCCGTTGCACGGCCGCACCGTGGTCGTAAAGCTGCAGCGTCACGCCGACCGTATCGTAGCCGGCCTCCTTGAGGAGCGCAGCCGTCACCGACGAATCGACGCCGCCGGACATGGCGACGACGACTCGGGTTTGGGCGCGGGGACTGGCGAGGCCGAGATCGATCATCGCCGGCACATATAGGGTGTGCCCCGGCGCGGCGCTACACCGTCAGATAGTCGAGGAGCGTGAGGTTCTGGACCGTCGCGAAGGTCTTGGCCGAGGCCTGCAGCGCCGTCTGGGCGTTGTTCAGCTTGGTGATGGCTTCGGCCATGTCGACGTCCTCGATATCCGAGATCATCGCCGCCAGCGTCGTGCGCGTCTCGCCATGACGGGTCACCGCTTCGTCGGCCGCCCGGAAGGCGACGCCGTTTCGGGCAAGAGCCTCATTGGACCCCTGATACGCTGCAGTCAGCCCGGGCAGGAGCGAGGTCAGGAAGTCGGACTCAGCAGTCGTCAGCTGGTCGCCGATCGGCCCGTTTGGTCCGGCTTCGAACGCCCCGAATTGGCGGACGATATCGAACAGCGGCCCGCCGAGCGCATCGGCCAGCTGGCCGAACTCGATGGTCTGCGAATTGTCGATCTTCGCCGACTGGGCGACGGCGTTGTTCTGGAAGGCGTCGGCGGTCGCGCCCAGGCCGAGCAGCGAGGTCAGCGAGTCGATGGTCACCGGGGGCACGTCCTGGCGCGTGCCGCCATAGATGTACTTGCCGTCGATCTGCGCGTTGAGGATCGAGACCATGCGCTTCACGGCGCCGTCCATCTCCGACCTCAGCGCCAGGCCTCCGTTGTTCGCCACCGCATCGAAGATCGTCTGCTTCAGATCGGCGATGACCGACGCCATCTCCTCCATGTGGGTATCCTGCAGATCGAGTCTCTGACGGACCGATCTGGCGCTCGCCTCGAAGTCGGCGGTGCGCGAGTCCGTGGCGCGCGCCGCCATCAGGGCGCCGAGATCGCTCGGCGAGTCGGAGAATTCGTTGATGCGCTTGCCGGTCGAGACCTCGCGCTGCGCATCGAAGAGCGTGCGCTGGGCGCGCGTCAGCTCGGTGAGCATGGCCTGGCTCTGCATCAGCGTCGAGACGCGTTCCATGGCGGCCGGCCCTCCTGTCAGCGCAGCATGTTCAGCAGCTCGTCATAGAGCTGCTGGGCGGTGGAGATCAGTCGCGCGCCGGCATTGTAGCCGCGCTGGAAGATCATCATGTTGGCGAGTTCCTCGTCGAGGTTGACGCCCTCAGTGGCAGCCGCACGCTCCTGCACCTCCGCCTTGAGCGAGCGCGCGTCGAGGGCGGCGTCCGATGCCGCGGCGGCCCGCTGACCGATGGCCGCGACCAGCGCTGAAGCATAACCCGACAGGGAATTGGTCTGAGGGGTCGCGAAGCCGGCCGCGCCGAACGTTACGTTTGCGCCTGCCGCTTGCAGGGCGAGCGCGCCTTTGTTGTCGGCCGACGCCAGCACGACGTCGCCGATCGCCGTCGCCGGGCCGAGATCGAGCTGGGCCAGCGGTATGCTGGACGGCTGCGCGGCGAGCGCGGGCCTGACCGTCAGGCCCGTGGCCTGCGCCATCTGGAATCGCGGGCCGATGCCGAAAAGTTCGGTGAGCGAGCGGCTCGTGCCGCCGCGCGTTGTGCCGTCGCTGATGATTTCCAGCCGCCGCGCCGCGCCGCCCGCGGGCGCGAAGCCGATCGAGCCATCGGCATTGAGGACAAAACTGCCCGCCGCGCCGGCGGCAGCATTGAGGCCGGTCACCACGTCGCCGACCGAAGACCCGGCCACCGTATATGTGAAAGTCTGCGACACCACGCCTTTGGCATCGCGCAGGCCGAACTCGATCTGCTGTCCGGCGGTATAGCCGTGCGCATCGGCGGCCGTCAGGCCTGTCGCGAAGCTCGTCGGCACGCTCGAGGCGAAAATATCGTTGAGCCCGAAAGTGTGGGCAAAGCCACGTCCCGCGCGGCTTGAAGGGTCGGCCGGGTCCTGCCGGACGGCGACGCCGTTGCCGCCCGTCGCCGAGAGCGAGAGAACGCCGTTCGAGAAGTTTGCCGTGCCAGCGCCGCCCAGGGCGGTGTTAAGCGCCGAAGATAGTCCGCCGATCGTCGGCGCGAACCCGGTCGCCGCACCGCCATCGACGGACAGCGTGCCCGCGGTGAAGTCGATATCGACGCGCCGCACCAGCTTGCCCTGGGGATCGACGATGGCGACGGACGACTTGCCGGAGAAGTTCAGCGAGTCGCCGGCCAGCAGGCCCGTGTCGCGCCCGGTCAGCGCGGAGGGTGCGGGCCAGGACGACGAGGCGTTTGCCGCGGCGTTCAGGGCTTCCGCCGCGCCGGCGGCGAGCGCCCCGATCTGCTGTCCGATATTGGGCAGCGTCACATCGCGCAGATCGAGCAATGCGCGCAGGGCGCCGCCGGTGACATGACGCTCGAGAGGCTCCTCGGTGCCGATCTGGTCGCCCGTCGAACTGTTGCGGCGGATGACGGTCACCTGCGCGAAGACCGTTTCGGCAGAGACCGCATTCAGCCCGTTGTGGCTGGCCTGGGCGGCGCTGTCGCTGACCAGCGTGAAGCCCGTCGGAGTCGTCACGTTGATCCGGCCGGAGGCGCCCTCGTCGACGCGGATCTCGATCAGTCCGGCAAGCTCGCGCACCGCCGCATCGCGCTCGTCGCGCAGCGCGCTGGCGCTGTCGCCGTCGAGCGTGGAGCGCTGGATCGGACCATTGAGTTCGGCGATACGCGCCGTCAGCGTGTTGATGCGCGCGACGGCTACCCCGATTTCGCCATCCGCCTGGGCGCGCAGGTCCTGCACCCGGTTGGCGAGATCGCTGACGCCTTGGGCGAAATCCTTCAGCTGCTGGACGAAGTCGGCCTGCATGGCGCGTGAAGAGGGGTCGGTCGCCAGCTGCGCGAGGCCGGCTGTGACGGCCGCGAGGCGCGAGGCCGGGTCGCGGCCATCGGCGATGCCGCCCATGGCCTTCTGCAGTTGGTCCAGGAAGCGGTCGGTCGCATCGGTCGCACCGGCCCCCGATGAGGCGCCCAGCCGCTCGGTATTGAGGAACTCGTCGACGGCGCGCGTCACCGATCCGAGATCGACGCCGGCCAGGACGCCGCCCGCGGTCTGGGTCTGGAAGCCGACGATGCGCCGTACATAGTCCGGCGTGTTGACGTTGGAGATGTTGGAGGCGGTTGTCCGCAATGCGGCCTGGTTGGCGAGCAGCGCCGAAAGACCGGTATTGAGGAGCGCGTTTATCGACATGGCAACGCGCCTCCGCGCGCGGCGAAGGCGGAATCTTCTGCCGCCGGCGGGCAGATCTTGCCGCCCCGCACGGAACGGCTAACGCCGGCAAACCATTGCAGGCGGCGGAAATCCGCATCGGGCCTCTGAGGCCGCATTGGTCCCCGGGAATCCATGCCGGATGAAATGCAACGCGCGCGCCACCTCGCCGCGCGCTTTTCCGCCCCGGCAGAAAGCGCCAATGCTGCAGTTCCTGCCTCGCCCTGCGCAGCAACTGCGGTCACTGGGTGCGCCGACCAGCGCCGATTTCCGCCATTTCCATCATGGCCTCGCGCTTGCTTGTCGCCCTCGGCCGAATGTTTTGTGGACCTCGCAGATGGAAACCGGCGCCGCCGCGCTGAACAGACCAGCCCTCTCCACGCCCGCCGCCGCCGCGCGCGGCGGCAAGGGCGTGGGAGCGTCTGCGTTCCTATCCATCCTTTCGGCGCAGCCGGAGGCCGTCGCCAAAGCGAAGGTCGGCTCTGCTGCGGCAGCGGGCGGCACGGCGCGCCCGGAAAAGCCGATCGCCGAAACGGCCGATCCCACCACTCGTGCCGGGCGCGCGCCCGGCGTACCGGCGCCGGGACCCATTGAGGACAGGATCGTCGGGATCGCGGCAAAGGACTCAGGCACGATCGAGTTGACGCCTGAAGATGAGCCGGCGGAGGAAGCAGGCAGCGATCGTCCTCCTGCCATGAAACGGGATCGCGCCGCGCCCCCGCCCGCGAAGGACTCGCCGCCTGCGATGGCGGTCCGCGCCGAAGCGCCGGGCGGCGGAGACGGCGCCGATGGCGAGCGCCACGGCGGCCCGCGCGCCCTTGCCCTGCCCGGCGAGATCCCGACCCCGATTCCGGCACCACCGCGGACGGCCACGCCGGTCGACGCTCGCTTTGCTGACCTTCCGCGAACGCTTGCGCCATCGGAAACCGCAACGATACCGCGACCGGCGATCGCGGATGAAGAATTGCTGCTCCCGGCCAGCGGAGCACCCACCGATGCGGCGATCGTCCGGAACGCCTTGACCGGCAACGAGGGAGCCGGCGTGATTGCCGCTCCCGAGAAGCGCTCCGCGCTCGATCCGGCGTCGCCGGGCCGCATGACGGCCGCCGACATAGTCGCGATGCCCGGCGCGCCGGACGGTCCCGGTCCCGCAATCGTACCCGACATGTCGGGGCCGCTCGTCCCGTCGGCGCCGACAGGCGCCCCGGCGATCGAGCCCTACGGCGCAGCAATCATCGCCGCAGCGTTCTCGCCGGATGCGGCGCCGCCACCCGCCCGTGATCCGCGGCCGCTGGCGGCCGCAACGGCGCCGCGCCGCAGCGACGAGACGCCCGGAAGCCCCGCCAGACCCGGCGCGGCAGCGGTTCGTGTGCCCGAACCTCCCGCCATCAGCGACGCCAGAGGACCTTCCGCCGGCGACGCTGAGCCGCCCATCGTGACGGGCGCCTCCCGGCCTGCGCCGCCCGACACGTTGAGCGCGGAATGGCGCCCGGCGGTAGAGACCGGCGCGCCGGCGCCTGCCCCGGGGCGCGCCTTGGGAATCGCCGAGCGCGGTTCCGTCGCGCTGGCTGCCACTTCTGGTACGATCCTGCCTGAGCCGGCTGTCGGCCCGGCTGGCGGCCTGACCCGCGCGGAAGCTGCCCCCGCAGCGGCTGAACCCGATGCGCCCATCGACAAGCTTGCAGCCGGGACGGGTTGGTCGGCAGCGAAGACCAGCGGCGAGGTTGAGATGCGCGGCACGCCGGTCGCGGCCGAAGGACCGGCGCGCGCTGAAAGTGTCCGTAGCGCGCCCGGAGCCGAGGCTCCGCCGGACGACGCGCCGGTGCGCCGCGAGCCTTCGCAGCCCGCCGCCGGGACCGATCCCGGTCGGCTGGCCGCAAGGATCGCAGACAATGCCGCGTTCGACGCTGCAGTGCGCGTTGCGCCACCTGCGGCCGGCGAAATCGTGACGGCCTCTCCCGCCAGCGATGGTCGTCCGGCCGCAGTGACGCCGTCGCTGTCGGCTGTTCTGACCTCTGCAACCGCCCCGGCGGCTCTGACCGCGGCCGCCGCTGTCGCCCCACCAGAGGTAACCGCGGCCGAGTCCCGGACAGCCAGGCCGGACGCGCGTCGCGCGCCAGGCCTGTCGCTAGCCGCTGCCCGGCGCGAGGCGGCGGAAGCGTTGCCAAGAACAGAGTCCGAGAGCGCTTCGCCCAGGACCGCCTCGCCGTTCGCGGTTGCCGAAGCCGCCGCCCGGGCGAGCGCCGCCGTGGGCGCAGGCTCGCCCAAGGCGCAGGACGCCGCACCCGTCCCGGCAGCGATCACACTCGCCGCCGCCGGGCCGGCGCCGGCTTCCGGCGGAGCGCCAGGGCCGGATGGACAGACGGCCGAGTTCCGCATTCCGCTGGCGCGGGAAGCCACCGCGCACGCCGCGGCGGCGGCCCCCATGATGGTGCTGCGCGTCCAGGCCAGGGACGGCGCGCGCTCGATCGAAATCCGCCTCGACCCAGCCGATCTGGGCGAGGTCAACGTCAAGCTCGAGACCGGCAAGGACGGCCGGCTGAAGGCCGTGCTGTCGGCCGAAAACCGCGACTCCTTCGACCTGCTCAAGCGCGAGAGCGGTGCCCTCGAATCGGCGCTGCGCGAGGCCGGCGTCGAGCTCGGCGACGACGCGATCACCTTCACGCTGAACGAACGCGGTCCTGGCCAGGGCGACGCGGACCGCCGCGAGCTCGCCTATGGCGACAGCGCCGCGCGGCGCGACGCCGCCGCCTCGGAAGACATCGTCGCCGCCGCGCCCGTCAGGTGGCGCAGCGGCATTCTCGACATATCGGCTTGAAGCGGCAGGAACGACGGACATGGACGTCAGCGGCATAACCAACACGGCCTCGCAGTCAGGCATCGCCAGCAAGTCGCTGGCGGGCAACTTCGACACGTTCCTCAAGCTGCTCACAGCGCAGCTGCAGAACCAGGATCCGCTGGAGCCCATGGACACCAGCGAGTTCACTCGCCAGCTCGTGCAGTACTCGTCCGTCGAGCAGGGCATCTACACGAACAAGAACCTTGAGACGCTGATCGGCCTGCAGCAGAGCAGCGGGCTGGGTACGGCCGTGTCCTATCTCGGCCGGACCGTGACCGCCGCCAATGACGAAGCGGCGCTGGCCGACGGCGAAGCGAGCTGGACCTACAACCTGCCGCGCGCCGCCGCCAGCGTGGCGCTGACGGTGAAGGATGCGGACGGCAAGACCGTCTTCACCGGCACCGGACCCACGACAGCCGGCGACAACACCGTTGTGTGGGACGGCTCCACATCGGGAGGCGGCACCGCGCCGCCGGGAATCTACTCGCTTACGGTGACCGCTGCGGATTCGACCGGCGCAGAGTTGACCTCGCCCGTCCGGCTGACCGGGCGCGTTTCCGGGGTCGAGACCGTAAACGGCAGCGTCGTCCTCAACGTCAACGGGGTGCGCATCGCGCTGTCGGACATCACATCGGTCAGCGAGACAGTGGTTGCCGGAGACGGCGACACGGCTGGCTGATCGTCCTTAAGGCGCGCCGCCAAAAAGGTCGCGCGATTTTGAATCGGAGCGGAGTGCCGGCGCGAAGCGCGGCGGTCTGCAAACGGGGAAACGAACATGAGTCTTTACGGTGCTCTCTTCACGGGCGTGTCCAGCCTGGCGGCCAACAGCCGCGCCCTGGGCATCTCGTCCAACAACATCGCGAACGTGAATACCGTCGGCTACAAGGCCTCGGTCGCACAGTTCGAGACCCTTCTGGCCCGCGACACGCCGGCCGGCGAGTTCTCGACCGGCGGCGTGAGGACGACGACCCAGCAGCGCGTGACCACGCAAGGCCTGACCCAGAATACCGACTCCAGCACCGACCTGGCGATCAGCGGACAGGGCTTCTTCGTCGTCAGCAAGGAACCCGAGGCCAGCACCGGCAATGGCGGCCTGCTCTACACCCGGGCGGGCTCGTTCACGCCGGACGAGGAAGGCAATCTGCGAAACGTGCAGGGCTTCTACCTGATGGCGTGGCGTCTCGACGCGAATGGCGACATTCCCGTCAACACCTCATCGCTCTCGCCCATCAGCCTCGGTCAGCTCACCGGCACCGCCGAGGCGACCTCGCGCGTCTCGATTCAGGCCAACCTCCAGGCGAGCAGCGACGTCATCGCAGGCTATACCGCGGGCGACATCGCCACGGGCGCCGAGACGGCGACGTTCCAGCGCACGATCGAGATCTACGACAGCCAGGGCGGCGTCCAGCCGATCCGCCTCGCCTTCGCCAAGACGGGCCCGAACACCTGGGCGTACGAAGCGATCTATGACGGCGACCCGGCCAATATCGGCGGTGCGGCGAATAACCCGGTCGCCACCGGCACGATGACGTTCGACACCAACGGCACGCTGCTGACCCCCGCGGCGCCGGTCGCCGTGACCGTGCCCTGGGCGGCCGTCTCGGGCCTCGCGCCGCAGACCTTCGACCTCAATTTCGGCACGCCCGGCCAGACCGGCGGCGTGACGCAGTTCGAAACGCCCTCGAGCGTCGGCTCGCCCAGCGTCGACGGCGCGGTCTTCGGCCGCCTCGCCGGCGTGACAATCGACAAGGACGGCTACGTGACCGCCGTCTTCGACAACGGCATCCAGCGCCAGGTCTACAAGGTGCCGCTGGCGACCTTCACCAACCCGGACGGCCTGACGGCGCTCAACTCGAACGTCTACCGCGTCAGCGAGCAGTCCGGCCCGGTGACGCTCAGCGAGCCCAATATCGGCGGCGCCGGCCAGATCTCCGCATCGACGCTGGAAGCCTCGACCGTCGACCTCGCCAAGGAGTTCACGGACATGATCACCACCCAGCGCGCCTACTCGGCGGCGACCCGCATCATCTCCACCGCGGACGCCATGCTCCAGGAGATGCTGAGCATTAAGAGATAGCCCCGTATTTTTAACGACCGCAGGCGCGCCGTTTCATTTCGGAACGGCGCGCCACTTTTTTCGCCCTTTAAATGCTTGAAATTGGTCGCGTTTTTACCCGTCACCTTAAACCCGGCTTAAATCGACCCGGCGTATGGTCTGCCCCACAAGAGCGCGATTTCAGGGCGCGGATGGGGTAGCGATGAGCGATGCACGCATCACCTATGTGATCGGACCGGACGGGGCGCCGTTGACTGTGGCGGACCTGCCTGCGCCCGACACCAAGCGCTGGGTCATCCGTCGCAAGGCGGAAGTGGTGGCGGCCGTCCGCGGCGGCCTGCTCAGCCTCGACGAGGCCTGCAACCGCTATACCCTCACCGTCGAGGAGTTCCTTGCCTGGCAGAAGGCGATCGACCGCCATGGCCTCGCCGGCCTGCGCACGACCCGGATCCAGCAATACCGGGCCTGAAGCTCAGGTCTTCTCTACAGGCTGCGCGCCGGGCTTCATGCCCGGCGTTTTCATGTCCGGCGGACCGATCCCGGCGTCCTGGGGCTTTCGGGACGAATTCTTAACAATCGGCCTGAAATCGCTCCGGCGTTAAGCCGTCGTTTACGTCCCCCGGCAAATCTTGCCTAGCGAGGGGGCGGCGGGGTCGATGCCGCCCGTCCGAAGGCGGGGACAGTTCGGCGTGCCGGAAATCGTACGATCCTTGATGGGCTGGCGCTTGGCGGCCATCGCCGGCGTGACGCTGGCGGCGGCCGGCCTTTTGTTCTGGCTGGCGACCCAGGCAACCAAGACGCCGATGGGCCTGCTGTTCACCGGCCTCGACCCGCGTGACAGCGCAGCGGTGGTCGAGCGGCTCGAGGCCGCCGCCATTCCCTACGAACTCAAGGGCGACGGTTCGACGATCCTGGTGCCTCAGGATCAGGCGCTGAAGCTGCGCATGACTCTTGCCGGCGATGGTCTGCCGGCCGGCGGCGGCGTCGGCTACGAGATCTTCGACGATCAGGACGCGCTGGGCGTCACGTCGTTCCAGCAGAACGTCAACCGCCTGCGCGCCCTCGAAGGCGAATTGGCGCGCACCATCCGCTCGATCGATCGGATCGAACAGGCCCGCGTCCACCTCGTCATTCCCGAACGCAAGCTCTTCACCGACGGCGCCGCCCAGCCGACAGCCTCGATCGTCATCCGGTCCCGCGGCGGCCGCATCGCGCCCGAACAGGTCCAGGCGATCCAGAACCTCGTCGCCAGTGCCGTCGAGGGCCTGACGCCCCAGCGTGTCAGCGTGGTCGACGAGAAGGGCGAACTGCTGGCCGGCGGCCAGGGCGACAGCTCGGTCGCCGCCACGCAATCGGCGCTCGATGCCCGCAAGGCCGCCTATGAGGAACGGATCCGCCGCCAGGTCGAGAGCATCGTCGCCGCGACGGTCGGCGCCGGCAGCGCCCGCGTCGAGGTGTCGGCCGACCTCGACTTCAACCGCCGCATCCGCGAGACGACCACGTTCGACCCGGACGGCCAGGTCGTCCGCTCCACCCAGACTCGCAGCTCCAACGCCGACGCCACCAACACCGAGGGCGCCGACGCGGTCAGCGTCGGCAACAATCTGCCCGGCGAGCAGGACCCCGGCGGGGCAACCGGCGGCGGCACCGACGCCTCGCGCGAGACCAACGTCCAAACCGACGAAACCACCAATTTCGAGATCGGCAGCACCAAGGAGACCGAGACCCAGGAAGGCGGCA
This sequence comes from Alphaproteobacteria bacterium, assembly GCA_016792565.1. Lineage (GTDB taxonomy): Bacteria > Pseudomonadota > Alphaproteobacteria > Micropepsales > Micropepsaceae > JADZAI01. Next base: position 83,439 of record JAEUMK010000104.1, on the reverse strand, counting down.
CCGTGAAGCGCCTCTCGGTGGCGGTCGCCGTCGACGGCGTCTGGACGACGTCGGCCGAAGGCGCGCGCACCTATCAGCCGCGCTCGCCCGAGGACATGCAGAAGATCGAGGCGCTGGTGCGCTCGGCCGTCGGCTTCGACGAAAAGCGCGGCGATACGCTCCAGGTCGTCAACGTCCAGTTCGCGCAGGAGGAAGCGCAGACCCTGACCCCGGAGGAGGAGCCGTTCCTCGGTCTCGGCAAGTCCGATATCATGAAGCTCATCGAGCTGGGCGTCATGGCCCTGATCGCCCTGCTGGCGATCTTCCTGGTGTTCCGCCCGCTGATGTCGCGGCTGCTGGCGCCGATCTCGATCGCCGGCGGCATGCCGCAGCTCGCCGGACCCGCCGGGGTCGCCATGGTGACCGGCCCGGATGGCGCGCCGGTTCCGGCCCTGCCCAGCCCCGGCGGCGGTATGGCCGCTATCGCGGGCCCGCGCGGCAACGACATCGAGAAGATGATCGACATCGCGCAGGTCGACGGCCAGGTGAGCGCCTCTTCGGTGAAGAAGGTCGGCGAGATCGTTCAGCGCCACCCGGAAGAGGCGGTCTCGATCATGCGCCAGTGGCTCCACGAGTCGGCCTGAGGACGCCATGGTAAAAGCCGCCAGAGAAGATGTCCGCAGCCTGACGGGGCCCGAAAAGGCCGCGATCATCCTGCTGTCGCTCGGCGAGGAGCATGGCCAGGGCGTCTGGCGCATGTTCGACGACGAAGAGGTGAAGGAGGTGTCGCAGATCATGGCGAACCTCGGCACCATCTCCGCCAGCGTCGTGGAGAAGCTGCTGGTCGAGTTCGTCTCCCAGATGTCGACCACCGGCACGCTGCTCGGCACGTTCGAGTCGACCGAGCGTCTGCTGAACCGCTTCCTGCCGGGCGATCGCGTCAACTCCGTCATGGAGGAAATCCGCGGTCCCGCCGGCCGGACCATGTGGGACAAGCTCGGCAACGTGAACGAGTCCGTTCTCGCCAACTACCTGAAGAACGAATACCCGCAGACCGTCGCCGTCGTCCTCTCGCGCATCAAGTCCGAACACGCCGCCCGCGTGCTGGGCGCGCTCCCCGAGGATTTCGCGCTCGAAGTCGTCCAGCGTATGCTGCGGATGGAGTCGGTGCAGAAGGACATTCTGGAGAAGGTCGAGCAGACGCTGCGCACCGAGTTCATGTCGAATCTCGCACGCACGCAGAAGCGCGACAGCCACGAGATGATGGCCGAGATCTTCAACAATTTCGACCGCCAGACCGAAAGCCGCTTCATCACCGCGCTCGAGGAACGCAGCCGCGACAGCGCCGAGCGCATCAAGGCGCTGATGTTCACCTTCGAGGATCTCGGCAAGCTTGATCCCGGATCCATCCAGACGCTTTTGCGCGCCATCGAGAAGGACAAGCTGGGCCTCGCCCTCAAGGGCTCGTCCGACGCCGTGCGCGACGTCTTCTTCTCCAACATGTCGGAACGTGCCGGAAAGATCCTGAAGGAGGACATGGACGGCATGGGTCCGGTGCGGCTGCGCGACGTCGATGACGCGCAGATGGCGATGGTCAACGTCGCCAAGGACCTCGCGGCGCGCGGCGAGATCATGCTCGCCGGCAACAAGGGCGAGGACGAACTCGTTTACTGACATGAAGCACGATCGCGCCCAGCCCCGGAAATTCACCTTCGACGAGCACTTCGACGACGGCGCTTCGACGCCCCGCGCCCACCCGGCCCAGAAGGCGAAGAAATTTTACACGCCCGAGGAGGTGGATGCCGCCCGGAACGAGGGTTACGAGCGCGGCCGGGGTTCCCTCGAGGCCGTGGCCGCCCAGGCCCAGAGTCTGGCGCTCGGCCAGATCGCCGAAGGCGCCATGGCGGCTCTCGGCGCGCTCGACACCATGGCCGCCGAGGCGCGCGCCTTCGCGCTGCAGACCGCGCTCGCCGCCGCCCGCCGCATCGCCGGCGCGGCGCTCGACCGCTATCCTCTGGACGTCATCGAGGAGACGGTCGCGCAGTGCCTGGCCCAGGCCGCGCAGGAGCCGCGCATCGTCGTACGGGTCGGCGAACGCGTCGCCGAGGCGCTCAAGGCCCGCCTCATCACCCTGTCCGAGGACGTCGGCTATGCCGGCCGCATCGTGGTTTCGGTCGAGCCGCGCCTCGCCGCCGCCGACTGCCGCCTCGAATGGTCCGATGGCGGGGTCGAGCGCGACGCCGCAGCGATCGCCGAACGTATCGAAGCCGCGCTGCAGCGTTTCATCGACGCTGACCTGCGCCGCGCCACCGAAACCATTGGAGCCTGAGCCGCATGCCCGGAGCAGACGACGTCGAACTCACCGACCTGACCGCCACCGCCCCCATGCCGGAGCCGGAAGGCGACGACGGACAGGTCCGGACGGCGGCCGACCTCGAAGCCGTGTTCGACGTGCCGGTCAGCGTCTCGGCCGTTCTTGGCAAGACCGCCATGGAAGTGAGCCAGCTCCTCAAGCTCGGCCGCGGCGCCGTCGTCGAACTCGACCGCAAGGTCGGCGAGGCGATCGACATCTATGTGAACGACCGCCTGGTGGCGCGCGGCGAGGTGGTTCTGGTCGAAGACCGGCTCGGCATCACCATGACTGAAATCGTAAAGGGCGGACAGGCGTGAGAACGCCCGGACGTGAAGGAGTGAAGCCATGCGGCTGATGATCGTTGGAAGCCTGAACGGCCAACTCGGCGCCGCCACGAAGATCGCGCTCGATCGCGGGGCCAAGGTGGTGAACGCCCCGGGCGTGCAGCAGGCGATGTCCGAGCTGCGAGCCGGGCGCGGCGCCGATCTCCTCATGGTCGAGGTGACGCAGCCGATCGCCGAGCTGGTGAAGATGCTGGCGGCCGAGCGCATCCATGTACCCATCGTCGCCTGCGGCATCGGCACCGACGCCCGCGCGGCGGTCGACGCGATCCGGGCCGGTGCCAAGGAGTATGTGCCCCTGCCGCCCGACGCGGCGCTTATCGCCGCCGTCCTCGAGGCGGTCGCCGACGAGAGTCATCAGCTGATCTTCGAAGACCGTTCGATGGAGACGGTCATCGCGCTCGCCGAGCAGGTCGCGCCCAGCGACGCCTCGATCCTCATCACCGGCGAGTCCGGCACCGGCAAGGAGGTGCTCGCCCGCTTCGTCCACCGCAAGTCGGCCCGCGCCGACAAGCCCTTCATTTCGGTCAATTGCGCGGCGATCCCTGAAAATCTGCTCGAGTCCGAGCTGTTCGGCCACGAGAAGGGCTCGTTCACCGGCGCCGTGGCGCGCCGCGTGGGCAAGTTCGAGGAAGCCGACGGCGGCACGCTGCTGCTCGACGAGATCAGCGAGATGGACGTTCGGCTGCAGGCCAAGCTGCTGCGCGCCCTGCAGGAGCGCGAGATCGACCGGGTAGGCGGCGGCAAGCCGGTCAAGGTCAATATCCGCGTCATCGCGACCTCCAACCGCGACCTCGGCGCCGCGGTAAAGGCAGGGACCTTCCGCGAGGATCTTCTCTACCGCCTCAACGTCGTCAATCTGCGCCTGCCGGCGCTGCGCGAGCGCAAGGCCGACATCGTCGCCCTCGCCCGCCACTTCTCCAAGAAGTACAGCGCGGCGAACGGCGTCCCCGACCGCGCCTTCGACGCGACCGCCCGGGCGGCACTGCTGTCCCATCCCTGGCGCGGCAATGTGCGCGAGCTTGAGAACACCATCCATCGCGCCGTCCTGCTCGCCCGCGGACCTGAGATCACGGACGACGCCATCCGCATGCCCGACGGCAGCCGTGTCGACGAGGCGATCGTCGTATCGGGCGATCCCGCCGCCGCGCGCGCCGCCCAGACCGCCGAGAGCATCACCCGTTCCTTCGTCGGCCGCACCGTGTCCGACATGGAACGCGACCTGATCCTCGAGACTCTCTCGCATTGCCTGGGCAACCGCACCCATGCGGCGAATATCCTCGGCATCTCGATCCGCACGTTGCGCAACAAGCTCAAGGAGTACTCGGAAGCCGGCGTCAGCGTTCCGCCGCCGGGCGCGGGCGAACTGCGCGCCGCCGGCTGAGCCCTAAGTGACCGATGTAACGACACCGCGGGGACGATCGGGCGGCGGCCAGGCCGCCGACTCGATCTTGGCGTCTCTGAGGGGCGGCGAACTGCTGCTGCCGATGGGGATCATCACGATCCTCGCCGTCCTGCTGATCCCGCTGCCGACCTTCCTGCTCGATATCGGTCTTGCGCTGTCGTTCGCCTTCTCGATCCTCATCCTGATGACGGTGCTGTTCATCCGTCAGCCGCTGGAACTGAGCGCATTTCCGACCATCCTCGTCATCTCCACCATGCTGCGCCTGGCGCTCAACATGGCCTCGACCCGCCTCATCCTCGGCGAGGGCCACAACGGCACCGACGCCGCCGGACACGTCATCGAGGCGTTCGGCAACCTGCTGATGCAGGGCAATTTCGTCATCGGCATCATCGTCTTCGCGATCCTTGTGATCGTGAATTTCGTCGTCATCACCAAGGGTTCGGGCCGCATTGCGGAAGTGAGCGCCCGCTTCACCCTCGACGCCATGCCGGGCAAGCAGATGGCGGTCGACGCCGATCTCTCCTCCGGCCTGATCGACGAGAAGGAGGCGCGCCTGCGCCGCAAGAAGCTGGAGGAGGAATCGAACTTCTTCGGCGCCATGGACGGCGCATCGAAATTCGTCCGCGGGGACGCGATCGCCGGCCTGCTGATCACCATCATCAACGTGGTCGGCGGTCTCATCATCGGCGTCGGCCAGGAAGGCATGGCCTTCGGCGACGCCTTCGCGACCTACACGCTGCTGACCGTCGGCGACGGCCTCGTCACCCAGATCCCGGCGCTCATCGTCTCGACCGCCGCCGGCCTGATGGTCTCGAAGGCCGGCATCGAGGGCGCCGCCGACAAGGCGATGTTCGGCCAGCTCTCCTTCTACCCCCAGGCGCTGGGCATGGCCTCGTTCATGACCGGCGTGATGGCGCTGCTGCCGGGCGTCCCCACGCTGATCTTCCTCGCCATCTCGGGCGCCGCCGGCTACGGCGCCTTCGTCGCCGGCCGCCAGCGCCGCGCCGTCGAGGCCGACAAGGTCTCCGCGGCCCATGTTGCGACCGCGGCCCCGCCCGCCGAGGAACCGATCTCCTCGACCCTCGCCATCGACCAGCTCAAGATCGAGCTCGGCTACGGTCTGCTGCCGCTCATCAACGATGCGCGCGGCTATCGCCTGACCGACCAGATCAAGGCGCTGCGCCGGCAGATCGCGACCGACCTCGGATTCGTCATGCCCTCGGTGCGCATCCTCGACAACATGCAGCTCGGCGCCAACGAGTACCGCATCTCGGTGAAGGAGGTCGAAGCCGGCCGCGGCGAGCTGATGCCTGGCAGCCTGCTGGTCATGGATCCGCGCGGCGAGCCGATCGACCTGCCCGGCGTCCCGACCAAGGAGCCCGCCTTCGGCCTGCCCGCCGCCTGGATCGACGAGGACCACCGCGAGGAGGCCTCGTTCCGCGGCTTCACCATCGTCGACCCGGCGACCGTGCTCACCACCCATCTCACCGAGATCCTCAAGGAGCACATGCCCGAGCTTCTCTCCTATGCGGAGACCAAGAAGCTCATCGACGACCTGCCGGCCGACACCAAGAAGCTCGCCGACGACCTCATCCCCCAGCAGGTCTCGATGGCGACCGTCCAGCGCGTCCTCCAGGCGCTGCTCGCCGAGCGCATTTCGATCCGCGACCTGCCGACCATCCTGGAAGGCATCGCCGAGACCGCCGGGCGGGCGCAGACCGCGATGATGATGGCCGAGCATGTCCGCTCGCGCCTCGCCCGCCAGCTCAGCCGCGCGGCGACCAACGCCAAGGGCGTGCTCCCGCTGATCTCCCTCTCGCCGCAATGGGAATCGTCCTTCGCCGAATCGATCATCGGCCAGGGCGAGGACCGCCAGCTCGCGATGGCGCCGTCGCGCCTTCAGGACTTCATCCAGGGTCTGCGCCGCCAGTTCGACGGCGCGGCGTTCGACGGCGAAACGCCGGTATTGCTCACCAGTCCGTCCGTGCGTCCCTTCGTGCGCTCGATCGTCGAACGCGTCCGGCCGCAGACCGTCGTGATGAGCCAGGCCGAAATCCATCCCAGCGCCCGCCTGAAGTCGATGGGCCAGGTCTAGCCCATGCGGGTTCGCACCTTCACGGCTGCGACCATGCCGGACGCCATGGCCCAGGTCCGCGCCGAGATGGGCGAGGACGCGATCATCCTCTCCTCCCAGCGCAGCCGGCGCGGCGTCGAGGTCAAGGCCGCGGCCGAGCGCCGCCCGGCGGCGACGCTGGAGAAGGTCGATGGCGCCTAGTCCCGCCTCGCCGCGCTCGAGGCCGAGATGGAGCGTCGGCTGCTCGCGGCCGTCGCCGAGCCGCGCGCCGCGGAATATCGCCCGGCGCCTCAGGACTGGACGCCGGACGCCGTTGCGGCGCGCCTCGCCTTCCACGAAATCCCAGCCCCGCTCGCCCGCCGGCTGATGCAGCTTGCCGGCTCGCTCGGCGGCGAGGCGGGTCCGGCGGCGATCGGCCAGGCCCTCGATGAGGTCCTGAGGTTCCAGCCGCTGGCCGCGACGCTGGATCGTCCGGTCGCCCTCATCGGCGCGCCCGGCGCCGGAAAGACCGCCGCGGCTGCGAAGCTGGCCGTGCGTGCCGTCCTTGCCGGACAGGCGGCGGCGCTGGTCTCGGCCGACACGGCGGCCGGCGCGGAGGCGCAGATCGAGGCCTTCGCCGGCCTCATCCGGGTGCCGGTCGAGAGCGCCGCCTCGCCCGGCGATCTCGCCGCCGCCGTCGCACGCCTGCAGACCGAGGAGCCCGGCCGCGCGATCGTCATCGACACGCCCGGCGTCAATCCGTTCGACCGCGCCGAAATGGCGCAGCTGCGCGGCCTGCTGGGAGCGATCGACGCCGAGCCGGTTCTGGTGACCCCCGCCCAGGGCGGCGGCGATCTTGAGGATCACGCCGTCCTCTTCGCCGCCCTCGGCGTGCAGCGGCTGATCGCGACGCGCCTCGATCTCTCCCGCCGCCTCGGCGGCCTCGTCCAGGCGCTCGCCGCATCGGGCCTCGCCTTCGCCCAGGGTGCGGCCAGCCCCTACATCGCCGAGACCCTGGAACCCATGAACCCGTTCTCGCTCGCCCGCCGCCTGCTCACCGGCGCCGCCGAGCCCGTCCTGCCGGGAGGCAGCCCATGACCGCTTCGCTGATCGCCGTCGCCTCCGGCAAGGGCGGCGTCGGCAAGACCTTCCTGGCGATCTCGCTCGCCCAGGCCTTCGCCCGCCAGGGACAGCGGACGCTGCTGGTCGACGGCGACGTCGGCCTCGCCAATGTCGACGTCCAGCTCGGGCTTCAGCCCCGGGGTGACCTTCTGGCGGTCGTCTCGGGGGCGATGGACATGGCCGCGGCGATTGCGCCCTGCCCGGCCGGCGGCTTTGACGTTCTCGCCGGCCGCTCGGGATCGGGCGCCCTGCGCGGGCTCGGCGCGCGCGAAGCGGCGCTCATCGCCGAGGGACTGGGTCTCGTCCGCGCGAAATACGACCGGACCGTCGTCGATCTTGCGGCCGGCCTCGACGACATGGTGCTCGAGACCGCCGCCCGGTGCGGCCGCACGCTTGTCGTGCTGACCGACGAGCCGACCTCGCTGACGGACGCCTATGCGCTGATCAAGGTCCTCTCGCAGCGTCCGGCGGCGCCGCTCATGGCGATCGCCGTGAACGCCGCCGCGGATGCCGCCGAGGGGCGCCGGACCTACGCCGCCCTGCAGAACGCAACGCAGCGCTTTCTCGGCTTCGCCCCGCCGCTCGCCGGCGTCGTCCGCCGCGATTCCCATGTCCGCGAGGCCATCCGGTCGCAGACCCCGTTCCTGACCCGCTATCCGGCGAGTGGGGCCGCCGCGGACATCGCCGCCCTCGCGGCCGCGCTCGATGCGGCGTTCGCGCCGTCGCGGCCCGAGCCCCGGCTCGCGGGAGTCAAGTGACGAGCGGCCTTGGCGGGGGCGCAATTCGGCGGCAATGTCTGCCCTGAGCCGCCGGTGGGGCGGCACGGCCTTCGGGGAGACCTGCGATGGACTATACGTGGTTGATCGTTCTCGGCGTCGCCGCCGTCGTCCTTCTATGGGGCGTCGGCATCTACAACGGCCTCATCAAGCTGCTGAACCTGGTCAAGGAAGGCTGGAGCGGCATCGAGACGCAGCTCAAGCGCCGCTCGGATCTCATCCCCAACATCGTCGAGACGGTGAAGGGCTATGCCGCCCACGAGAAGGACACGTTCGACGCGATCACCAGGGCCCGCGCCCAGGCGACCGCCTCGCACGATCCCATCGAGCGCGCCAGGGCGGAAGGCCAGGTCTCGGCCCTGCTCGGCAAGATCGTCGCGGTCGCCGAGGCCTATCCGGAACTCAAGGCCAACGCCAATTTCCTCGAGCTCCAGCGCGAATTGTCGAGCGTCGAGGAACAGGTGAACCTGGCGCGGCGCTACTACAACGGCGCGGTCCGCAACTACAACACGGCCATCCAGACCGTGCCGTCGAACATCATTGCCGGCATCACCCGCTTCGTCGCGGCGGAGTTCTTCGAGATCGAGGACCCGGCCGACCGCGCCGCGCCGAAGGTCTCCTTCGGGTCCTGAACGCCGTCAGCCTCCCTCCGGCGGGTCCAGCACCCGCCGGACGCGCCTCTTGTGGGTCCGCCGGATGAGATCATTACGCGCCTTCGCCTTTCTCGCGCTGTTCGGCGCTCTCGCGCCGGCCTTGGCCGACGAGCGCATCCGCTCGTTCGACAGCGACATCACGATCAATACCGATTCCTCCATCACCGTCGCCGAGACGATCGCCGTCAACGCCGAGGGCGACACCATACGGCGCGGCATCATCCGCGAGTTTCCAACCCGCTATGAGGACGAGCGCGGCGATACGGTCGAGGTCGGCTTCGACGTCCTCTCCGTCACCCGCAACGGCAAGGACGAGCCCTGGCAGGTCGATTCCGTCGCCAACGGGGTCGAGATCCGCATCGGCGATCCGGACGTCTTCCTGACGCGCGGCGTCCATACCTACGTCATCACCTACCGCACGACCTTCCAGCTCGGCTTCTTCCCGGAAGGCGACCAGCTCTTCTTCAACGTCACCGGCAATGGCTGGATCTACCCGATCGACAGCGCCACCGCGACGGTGCGCCTGCCGGAAGGGGCGCGCTCGACGCGCCTCGCCGTCTATACCGGCGCCTACGGCTCGAAAGACCAGGACGCGACCATCGCCGAGACCGCGCCGGGCATCGTCAAGGCCGCGACCACCCAGCGCCTGGGCTCGCGCGAGGGCCTCACCATCGTGGTCGAGTGGCCCAAGGGCTTCGTGCAGGAGCCCAGCGGCGGCAGCTATCTCTGGCGCTGGCTCATCTCGAACGTCTCGGCGCTGTTCGGTCTGGCCGGCCTCGCCGGCGCCGGGTCCTATCTCTACTGGGCATGGAGGAAATGGGGCCGCGATCCGCCGCGCGGCACGATCATCCCGCTCTTCGCGCCGCCCGACGAGATGGAGCCGGCCGAGGCCCGCTTCCTCGCCGACATGGGCTACGACAACAAGATCTTCGCCGCCGCCATCGTGAACATGGCGGTCAAGGGCGCGCTCAAGATCGAGGAGGACCCCGGCTGGTTCTCCAAGACCTTCAAGCTGATCCGCACCGGCCAGGGGGTGGAGAAGCTCGGCAGGATCGAACGCGGCGCCTACCACTCGCTCTTCGCCGGCGGCGACGAGATCGAGCTGAAGCAGGCGAACTGGCAGCGCATCAAGGGCGCCAACGACACGATCAAGCGGGCGCTCGAGCTGCGCCATGTCGGCAAGAGCTTCCACGAGAATATCGGACCGATCTTCATCGCGGTCCTCATTCTCGTCGCCGCCGGCCTGGCGCTCGGCTTCACCGCCGGAAACGGCATTGCCCCCTTCGTGGGCGGCGGCGCCATCGCCATCGGCGTCGGCCTCATCTTCCTGTTCTACCGGCTCCTGAAGGCCCCGACCGTCGCCGGCCAGGCGCTGCGCGACCGCCTCGACGGTTTCCGGATGTTCCTGGACACCGCCGAGAAGGAACGCTGGGAGGTGCTGAACCCGCCCGAGATGACGCCGCAGCTCTTCGAGAAATACCTGCCCTTCGCGCTGGCCCTCGACGTCGACCACACCTGGAGCCAGACCTTCGAGCGCGAAATGCGCATTCGCGAGCCGGGCGAGTATCACTACCAGCCGACCTGGTACTCCGGCCGCAGTTTCAGCGGCGTCGGCGCGGGTGCGCTCAGCCACTCGATCGCGAACGCGATGTCGAGCGCGATCTCCTCGTCCTCCTCGCCGCCCGGCAAGAGTTCCGGTTTCGGCGGCGGCGGCTTTTCGGGCGGCGGCGGCGGCGGCGGCGGCGGCCGCGGCTGGTAGGCGGCGGCGGCGGTGCGATCCCGTCAGCCGCGCTCGGCGGCGGCCTTGGCGCGGGCATAGCGCTGGAGCGCCCGCTCGTCGGTTTCGGTCTGCTCGATATGGGCGAGGTGGTCGCTCTCGCGCTTCACCCGCGCCTCTTCGGCGAGCTCGAACTTCTTGAGTTCGCGGAACGCGTCCTGCACGTCGATCCGCGCCTCGGCGATCGAGCGCTCGATCTCGGCGATCGACAGCGCCAGCTTCTCCTTGCGCTCGCGGATCGAGCGCGCGAACGAGGGATAGGCGAAGCGGCCGATTTCGTTTTCGGTCGCCCGGCGGCTCTCCTCGCTCAGGTGCACGTCGAGTTCGACCGACTTGCGTTCCAGATCGGCGCGGATCGACTCCAGGCCGGCGAGCTTGGTCTTCGCCTCGTCCACCCGGAAGCGGTGCAGTTTGATGAGGGTATCCCGCGATTTCATCGCCGCTGCCCTTCAGGCTGACCCGTTTTGAGAATTGCCTGAAGTTCAGCAAACGACGTGCCAAGGTCGGCCGCCTCCTGACGGCCCTGGGCCATGAAGGCCTCCAGGGCCGGCTGCAGCCGCACCGCACGGTCGGTTTCGGGGTCTGCGCCCTGCTTGTAGGCGCCCAGCCGGATCAACTCCGCCATGTCGTCATAGAGCGCCAGCGAGCGCCGGGCTTCGACGATCAGCGCCTGTTCTTCGGGCGGATTGCAGGCCGGCATGGTGCGCGACACCGAGCGCAGCACGTTGACCGCCGGGAACCGGCCGCGCTCGGCGATGCGCCGGTCGAGCACGATGTGGCCGTCGAGAATGCCCCGCACCGCATCGGCGATCGGCTCGTTGTGATCGTCGCCCTCGACGAGGACCGTAAAGAGACCGGTGATCGTGCCGCTGCCCTGCGGTCCCGGTCCGGCACGCTCCAGCAGGCGCGGCAGTTCCGAAAAGACCGTCGGCGTATAGCCCTTGGCCGCCGGCGGCTCGCCGGTCGACAGGCCGATCTCGCGCTGCGCCATGGCGAAGCGCGTGACCGAGTCCATCAGGCAGAGCACGTTGAGGCCCTGGTCGCGGAAATGCTCGGCCGTCGTCAGCGTCAGATAGGCCGCCTGGCGCCGCATCAGCGCCGATTCGTCCGAGGTCGCGACGATTACCACGGCGCGCTTCAGCCCCTCCGGACCGAGATCCTCCTCCAGGAACTCCTTCACCTCGCGGCCGCGTTCGCCGACCAGGCCGATCACCACGACGTCGGCCGTCGTGTAGCGGGCCATCATCGACAGCAGCACCGACTTGCCGACGCCTGAGCCTGCGAAGATCCCCATGCGCTGGCCTTCGCAGCAGGTCGTGAAGGCATTGATGACCCTGACCCCGAGATCGAGCCGTTCCCCCACCCGGGCCCGCGTATGGGCCGGCGGCGGCGCGGCGCGCAGCGCCCGCGGCTCGTCGCCGAGGATCAGCGGCCCGCCGCCGTCGACCGGCCGCGCGAAGCCGTCGATCACCCGGCCGAGCCATTCCTTGCAGGGAAAGACGAACTGCGCGCCCTCCTCCATTGTGGCGCGGCATCCCATGCGGATGCCGTCCAGCGGCCCGAACGGCAGGCCGAGCGCCCGCCCATTGCGGAATCCGACGATCTCGCAGGGGACCCGCTCGCCGTGCATGCCCTCGACCAGGACGCGCGACCCGACCGCCAGCGAGGGCAGCCCGAACGACATCTCGATCATCAGCCCCTGAATGGCGGTAACCCGGCCGAAAACGGTCAGTTCGGGTACCGCTTGGATGGCGTCGAGCAGGGGGGACACGCGGCCTCGGGCAGCTCTCTGTCCGGCGCAGCGGACAGGGGATGAATTCGCTTCCGGCACTGTCGGGCCGGAGGTTTAAGAGCACGTTAAGGATAACTCCCTAAGCCTTTGACTCCGAATACGAACTTAGGGGCTTGCGGGCAGCTTAGTTTTTGTTAACCCTTTGCCCGTAGCGTCACTGAGAGCCGTTAACCACAGTGCGTGGCCTGGCGCGAAAGCGCTTGCCGGGGGGCAGCGATACGATGCGAGTCTTGTTGATCGAAGACGACAGCGCCATGGCCCAGAGCATCGACCTGATGCTCAAGTCAGAAGGCTTCAACGTTTACTCGACCGATCTGGGCGAGGAAGGCGTCGACCTGGGGAAGCTGTACGATTACGACATCATCCTTCTGGACCTGAATCTGCCCGACATGAGCGGATTCGAGGTCCTGAAGCACCTCAGGGTCGCCAAGGTGCAGACCCCGATCCTGATCCTCTCGGGCACCTCGACGATCGAGAACAAGGTCAAGGGCCTCGGCGTCGGCGCCGACGACTACCTGACCAAGCCCTTCCACAAGGACGAGCTGGTCGCCCGCATCCATGCAATCGTGCGCCGCTCCAAGGGCCACAGCCAGTCGGTCATCCTGACCGGCAAGCTGACCGTCAATCTCGACACCAAGACGGTCGAGGTCCAGGGCAGCCGCGTGCACCTGACGGGCAAGGAATACCAGATGCTGGAGCTGCTCTCGCTCCGCAAGGGCACCACCCTCACCAAGGAGATGTTCCTCAATCATCTCTATGGCGGCATGGACGAGCCGGAACTGAAGATCATCGACGTCTTCATCTGCAAGCTGCGCAAGAAGCTCGCGATGGCGACCGAGGGCGACAACTACATCGAGACGGTCTGGGGCCGCGGCTACGTGCTGCGCGATCCGCCGTCGGCGACCGAAAAAGCGGCCTGACCAGGCCGGCCAGGGGGCGGACGAAGGGCGTCGGAGCGATCCGGCGCCCTTCCTCTATGGCGAGGGATCGCCGCTTCGCGGCAGACGCGACATGGCGCGCGCCGCGATGCGCAGGCTCCCGTCCGGCCTCGCCGAACGGATCAAATCCGCGGTGCGTTCAGTACAGCTTCGTCCGGTAGGACTGCTCCAGGCCGGCCGCGACGCCCTCGCGCGACACGCCGGCCCTGATGGCGTTCGCCGCCTCGCCCTTGGCCTTGTTGAGCTTCACATGGGCGACCAGCACGGCCGCCGGATCGATCGCCGCGGCGTCTGTCAGCGGCCACAGCGCTGCCCGCTCCAGCGCCGCGCTGGTGCGGATCTCCGGCGCGGCCTCGCCGATCATGGTCGCCAGGATCGGCGCCTTGCCGTCCACGGCGAAGGCCTGACGCACCGCCTCGTCGGTCGTCAGGCGCGCTTTGCCTGACACCACCGCAATCCTGGTCGATCCCGGCACCAGCGCCAGCGCCGCTACGGCCGGGCAGGCGATCATGTTGCGATAGCCGAAGGCCAGCTTGTTGCCCGGCCGCTCGGCCAGGCTCGCCACCCCGTCCTGAAGCCGGATCAGCGAGCCCGCCGGATCGCCCTTGGGGCTGACGTCGGCGCAGCCCTCGGCGTCGGCGGTCGCCAGCGCCAGAAAGCGGCTGGCGGCAAGGAATGCGGCCGCCTCCTCCGGCACGTCATCGCGGGGCGCCGCCGACCAGAAATCCGAGCGGATCAGCGCCTTGGCGCAGTGCAGGAAGCACTCCTCGACGGCGATCTCGACGGCTTCCCCGCCGGCCGCCGCGACCCGCCCGTTGACCCGCAGCGTCTCGCCCGCGCCCGGCACCAGGAACAACAGTCCGACCCCCTGGCCCGCCTCGGCCGCGGCGGCATCGTCGAGGCTCGCGCGCGGCAGGCTCAGCCGCGTTGCGTCGATCGCTGCGGCAAAGCCCGCCGCCCCGCCGGCCAGCGTGAGGCGCGGCCCGGACGCCGCCGCAAAGCCGGCGAAGGCCAGCGGCGAGGCGCCGATCCAGTCCCTGGCCGCGCCGTCCAGATGGTCGATGATCTTCATGCGGGTGGCGAGCGCGGCGGTGCCGACGCAGGCTTCCAGAGCCTCAAGGGTGGCGATCGGTTCGGTCATCCGCCTAGCCTAGACGGTCTGCGAACGGCTCTCAATCCGCGCGCGGCGGACCTTCAGTCGCAGGCCAGCACGCCGTTCTTGTTGGCCACCGTGCCGCGCTTGCAGCGCTTCAGGTCGAGATCGCTGATCAGCCACTTGCCCTGGTTGGAATAGCACTCGGCCCGCATCTGGTAGTTCTTCACCGCGCCCGAGCGGCACGATTCCAGCCAGCTGCCCTTGGGCAGCGTGTCGCGCAGGGGCACAAGCGCCGGGACCGGCGGGGCGACGCAGACCAGCAGGCCGTCCTGGTTGGCGATCTCGCCCTGGCGGCAGGTGGCGAGGTCGATCCAGGTCGGCCGCCAGACATTGCGCGTGTCCTTGCAGGTGGCGCGCAGCACCGAGCCGTCGACCACCGCGTCGCGGCAGGTCTTGGTCCAGGGTCCGGGCGGCAGGGCGCCCTCGGCGTCCGGCGCCGGATCCGCCGGCGGCGTTGCGGGCGGCGGCGGCGGTGCGGGGGGCGGCAGGCGGTCGCCGCGGCAGTCCAGCACGCCGTTATTATTGAAGATGTCGCCGCCGCAATAGGCGTAGCCGGAGATCCAGGTCTTCTTCCACCGGCCGCGCTTGTCGCGGCACTCGCCGTACAGCGTGTCGCCATCGACATAGAGCTCGCGGCAGCTCTCCAGATACGACCCGCGGGGCAGCGCATCGCCCGTCGCGGCGGCGGCTTGGGGCATGAGGGCGGCGGCGGCGAGCGCCAGCGCGGCGGCGATACGGAACATGGGGGTCCTCCGCCGGTAGGGTTACGGCAGCCTCAAGCCTGCGACGAGTCCCCAATGCGTCGCATGGTGAACGGCCTTGCGCCCCGCTCAGGCGCCCCCCAAGCTGGGGGATCGCTGCATTCCACAAGAGAACGAGCGGCACCAAGCCGCCGGGGAGGACATCCATGACCGCATTGCCGCTCGACGCCCTGGGCGAGCCCGCCATTCCCTTTCCCGGCTATGCGCGGGGCCGGATCGACGACGAGGTCGTCAATCCCGATCTCTATGCCAGCGGCGAGATCGACGGCCTGTTCACCCGGCTGCGCCGCGAGGATCCGGTGCGGCTGATGAAGCCGCGCGGCTACCGCCCCTTCTATTCGATCGTGAAGCACGCCGACATTCTGGAGATCGAGAAGCGCAACGACATCTTCCTGAACGGCCTGCGGACCTATCTCTCGCCGATCGAGGGCGAGGAATGGGTGAAGTCGGTGACCGGCGACACCCATCTCTTCCGCACTCTTGTCGATCTCGACGACCCGCTGCACATGAAGCTGAGGGCGCTGACCCAGAGCTTCTTCATGCCGCCCAACCTCAGGAAGCTGAACGAGCGCATCGCCGCACTCGCCAGGGAGCACGTCGACCGCATGGCGGCGCTCGGCGGCCGCTGCGACTTCGTCAAGGAGATCGCCCTCTGGTATCCGCTGCGCGTCCTGATGATGATCATGGGCCTGCCGCGCGAGGACGAGGATTTCCTCATGAAGATGACGCAGGAGATCTTCGGGCCTGGCGATCCGGACGTCGCGGCGCAGACGCAGAACGTCACCGAGGACGCCAGCGGCCTGCACGGCCAGGCCGATCGCGGCGTCGATCTCGCCAAGACCGCGATGCAGCTCTACGAGTATTTCGGCAAGGTCACCGCCGACCGCCGCGCCAGCCCGCGCGACGATCTCTGCTCGGTGATCGCCAACGGCCGCGTCGACGGCGAGCTGATCGGCGAGCGCGAGGCGATGAGCTACTACATCATCGTCGCGACTGCCGGCCACGACACGACCAGTTCCACCGCCGCCGGCGGGCTGCTCGAACTCATTCGTGCGCCGGGCGAGATGGAGAAGCTCAAGGCCGATCCCGGCCTCATGCCCAACGCGGTCGAGGAGATGATCCGCTGGGTGACGCCGGTGAAGCACTTCATGCGCACCGCGACCGAGGACTTCCGCCTCCGCGACACCACCATCCGCGCCGGCGAGGCGCTCTGCCTGCACTATCCATCTGGCAACCGCGACGAGGACGTCTTCGAGGCGCCGTTCGAGTTCCGCGTCGACCGCCAGGTCGCCAAGCAGGTCGCCTTCGGGCACGGCGTGCATCTCTGCCTTGGCATGCATCTCGCCCGGCTCGAGATCGGGGCGCTCTTCGCCGAGCTGCTGCCGCGCCTCGACGAGATCGCGCTGGACGGCGAGCCGCGCAACACGCGGGCGAATTTCGTCAGCGGTCTGAAGACGCTGCCCGTGCGCTACCGGATGCGCTGAAGGCCGGGCCTCAGCCCGGCACGAAGCCGACGCTGGCGAGGCCGCCTTCCAGCGTCTCCTTGTCGAACGGCTTGAGCAGCACGGCGGACGCGCCCGCCGCGCGGGCCGAGGCGACGTGCGCGTCCTCGTTCTCGGTCGTGCAGAAGACGATCGCCGGCAGCGCGCCGATCGCCTCGCGGCGCAGCGCCTTCATGAAGCCGATACCGTCCAGGTTGGGCATGGTCGAATCGACCAGGATGCAGTCCGGCATCGCCGAGCGGCAGCGTTCCAGCGCGCCGGCCCCGTCCTCGGCCTCCTCGACGCCGAAGCCCATGTCCTCAAGCAGGCGCCGCGCCACCTTGCGGATGACCCGGCTGTCGTCGACCACGAGGCAGGTGCGCATGGGGCGTCTCTCCGTTTCAGGCCGCCGCCGCTTCGCTTTCGCGGCGCGGCACGTCGGCCGACAGCGTGACCGAGGCGCCGTCCTGCGCCAGACTGACCCCGCCGCCGAGGCTGCGGGCGATCAGGCCGGTGAGGAACGGCTGGACCCGGCGGCCGTCGAGCTCCGACAGCTCGTATTCGCCGGCGAGGGCCGCTTTCAGTTCGTCGGTCAGGCGCGACATCGGGCCGTCGCCGCAGGCCGACAGCATCGTCCCCGACGGGGTTTCCTCGGCGCTGACGCGCAGGATCCCGCCGCGCGGAATGGTGTCGAGCGCCGCCAGGGCGAGGTTAACCGTCAGCTTGACCGTATCCTTGCCGATCAGCATCGGCGGGGCCCGCCAGTCGAGCTTGGTCTTGCTGTCCTTCAGGAAGCCCTCCAGCGCGTCGCGGGCCTCGCTGAGGCTCACCTGGTCCCCGGCCGAGCCCATCGAACCGTAGGCGAGGCGGCAGAGCTTCAGCTTGGCCGCCGCCTGTTCGGCGCTCTTGGAAATCAGCGCGATCGCGTGGTCGCGCATCACCGGGTCGTTTTCGTCCGCCAGCACCTCGACGCCGTTCGACAGCGCCCCGACGGGGCTGATGAGATCGTGGCACACCCGGCTGACCAGGATCGCGGCAAGTTCGATTTCTTTCACGGCAATCGGCCTTTCGGGCGGTTTTCGGCCGGACGCGCTGGCGTCCCGGAGGCATCGCGGTTAACAAGGTAGTCGCACGGCTTAAAGAAAACTTAAACGGGCGCGATGCTTCAGCTTTTCGACCCCGGCGCGCTCGTCCGCCGGCCCGCCCGCCGGACCCTCGATCCATGAACCGCGACCGCAACCTCCTGGCCGCCATCGCGGCCCTCTCCGCCCATGCCGGCGCGCTCATCATGCGCCACTACGAGGCCCGCATTCCGGGCCGCGACAAGGCCGACAAGAGCCCCGTCACCGACGCCGACGAGGAAGCCGAGACGCTGATCCTCGAAGGCCTGGCGCGCCTCATGCCGGGTGTGCCGGTGGTCTCCGAGGAAGCCGCCGCCGGCGGTCACATCCCGGCCGTCGACCATGCCTTCCTGCTCGTCGATCCGCTCGACGGGACCAAGGAATTCCTCGCCCGCAACGGCGAATTCACCGTCAACGTCGCGCTCATCGAGGCCGGCCGTCCGGTGCTGGGCGTCGTCTACGCCCCGGCCCTCGCGCGCCTCTTCGGCGGCGACGCCGCCGGCGCGCTCGAACTGCACTGGCCCTCGGCCGAGGACCCCGGCGAGGCGCTCGACCTCGCCGCCGCGACGCCGATCGCCGCCCGTCCGGCGGGCGCCCACAAGATCGCGCTGTGGAGCCGCTCGCACGACACCCACCGGGCGGCCGAGTATCGCGACCTCTACGACATCGACGCCGTCCGCACGCTGGGCTCTTCGCTGAAGTTCTGCCTCATCGCGGCCGGCGAGGCCGATCTCTATCCCCGCCACGGCACCACCATGGAATGGGACACCGCGGCCGGGCAGGCGGTGCTGCAGGCCGCCGGCGGATCGGTGCGCGAACTCTCCGGCGCGCCGCTGCTCTACGGCAAGGCCGCCGACGGCTTCCGCAACCCCTCCTTCGTCGCCCGGGGCCGCTGAGCGCCGGCCCGCCTGGCCCGGCGGGCGGTTGACTCATGTCAAGGCCGCCCCGGACGGCGGCCGACATGGTTTGCCGCCAGACCGTGGGGAGGAAACCATGCCGGAACATGTCGTCGTCGTCGTCAGTCTCATCACGGCGGCTTTTGTGCTATTCGGAGTGACGCTGGCGGGCGTCGTGTTCTATTCGTCGCGCGGCCCGCGTAACGGGACATCATAGGGGCGAGGATCCCCGGGGGAGGCTGGTCATGGGCGAGAAGAAGCTTTCGGCGGTGCTGGTTCATGTCGACGGCACGAAGGCCGCCGCCGGGCGTGTCGCCTTTGCGGGCGCGCTCGCCGACGATTTCGGCGCGCAGCTGATCGGCGTCGCCTCGGGACAGATGGCGATCCCCGTCTATGCGCCGTTCGGAGAGGGCTTCGTCTCGCTGCAGCCCGAAGTCGTCGAAGCGGCGCGCAAGCAGGTGACCGATCAGATCACCGCTGCGAACGCCACGTTCCGCGCCGCCGCCGGCACCCGCAGCAATGTCGAATGGCGCGCTTCCGAGGCGAACGAGCCGGCCGGCTTTCTGGTCGAGCAGGCCCGCGCCGGGGACGTCGTCGTCGTCGGCCGTCCGGCCAAGGACGATGCCGAAGACGTCATGCTCGGCGTCGCCGCCAGCGACATCGTCCTCGGCGTCGGCCGCCCGGTTCTGGTCGTGCCGCCGGGCGTCGAGCGCATGTCGGGCAAGCGCGTCGTCGTCGCCTGGAAGGACACGCGCGAGGCGCGCCGCGCGGTGATCGACGCGCTGCCCTTCCTGAAGGCGGCCGAAGAGGTCTTCATCGCCGGCGCTGGCGACGAGACGCCGCTCGCCACGGTGCAGGACGTCGCTTCCTATCTCGCCCGCTACGGGATCGTCGCCAAGCCGGTCGTCGAGGCCCTGACGGACGGGCGTCCGGCCACCGCCCTTCTGCGCATCGCCCAGCGGGTCAATGCCGACCTCATCGTCACCGGCGCGTTCGGCCACAGCCGCATGCGGCAATGGGTGTTCGGCGGCGTGACGCGCGATCTGCTCGACCACGCCGGCATCCCGGTGCTGTTCGTCCACTGACCTCGCGTTGGCCGGGGGTTAGCCCTCGGCCAGCCGGTCCAGCGCCTCGGCGCCCAGCAGGCGCACCCCGCCCGGCACGATGATCAGCGCCCGCTGGCGCACCAGCTTGGTGAAGATGCGGCTCACCGTCTCGATCGTGAGACCCAGGTGATCGGCGATGTCCTCGCGGGTCATCGGCAGCGGGATCATCACCGCGCCGCCGCCGATGCGCTGCAGCCGGTCGCGCAGTCCGACGAGGAAGCCTGCGACCTTTTCCTCGGCCGTCCGCCGCCCCAGCAGCACCATGTGATCCTGCGCCAGCGCGATCTCGTGTCCGGCCGCATCGTGCAGGCGTCGCAGCAGGCGCGGCTTGCTCTCCAGGAACGCCTCGAAGCGGCTGCGCGTGAAGCGGCAAGTCCTGACCGGCGTGATCGCATCGGCCGAGAAGCCGTAGGTTTCCGGCAGCGACAGGCCCAGGAAGTCGCCGGCCATCAGGAACCCGAAGATCTGCCGCCGTCCGTCCGGCAGCAGCCGATAGGTCCGCACCGTCCCTTCGGTGATGTTGTAGATCGTATTGACGGCCTCGCCTTCGCTCACGATCTCGGTGCGCTGCGCGAACTGCACGTCGTCGGCGATCGCCGCCAGGTCGCGCAGCTCGTCCGGTTCCAGCGCCGAGCAGACGCTGACGCTGCGCACCCGGCAGGCGGCGCAGACCGAATCGGGAATGCCGCCGCGGCCATGGGCATGGGCGCAGGGAGCGGGCGCCTCCGGCGCCGCAGGCATCGCAATGGCCGAGTTCTCATCCATCCGAACGCTCACCTTCCCGTCGCCGCAGGCGCCGCTTGTCGCCGCGCCGCCCCGACCGCCCTTGGGATGCGGAGTGTAGCCCGCACACGCAGGACTGCACTAGCCATGTCGTCGGGGCCCATGAGACGCGATCGCGGCGGCCAGCGCGTCGAACAGGGCATCGACGTTCGCCTCGGCCTCCGCCGCCGCGGCGAGGAACCTTGCGCCGCCCGCCGCAAAGATCTGGCCGGCGAGGCGCTCGATCCCGGCTGCATCGCCCGTCCTCAGGTCGCCCAGCCCGGCATCGCCCAGCAGCTCAGCGAACTTGTCGTCGCCGTCGGCGGCCCAGATGCCGGCCGGACGGCCTTGGGCGGCCGCGCCGATGAAGCCATGCATGCTCTGGCCGATATAGCCGGCCGCCCCGCCGAGAATCGCCAGCTTGTCCAGGACATCCATGCGGTAGTCGACCACGGCGAAGGCGCCGCCGGAGGCCTGGCGCAGGCGCTCGAGGCTCGCCTCGTCCGCCCAGCAGGTCGTCAGCGGCACGAGCACGATTGCGACGCCCAGTCGCCCGGCGACGGCCTCCAGCCGGCGCGCCAGGGCGTCGGGGTCGGGAATCGTGAAGGCCTGGACCGCGAGGTAGGGTTTGCCGCCGGCCGGCGGGGGCGGCGCCGGGCGGCCGCGCAGCAGGCGGGGGAACAGCCAGCCGATATCCCGGCACTGCCTGACGGACCCGCCGGCCGCGCCGCAGGCCTCGAGTCGCGCGCGCGAGCGCGAGCCCCGGGCCGCCACGAAATCGAGGCCCGGCAGCGCCGCGCCGATCGCCGCTCCGGCCTCCGGCGTCGGCGCAGGGACGCCAAGCCCCACCCAGGCCTTGAAGGGACCCGGCGTCCGCGTCCACCCGAACACCAGATCGGTCGGCTGCGCGATCGCGCCAAGGCCGAAGCGCTCGTAGATGCCGCTCAGCATGGCGTCGAAGCGGTGGACGATCTCGCCACCGCACATCAGCAGCGCGTCATGGTCCTCCAGCATCGCCCGGTCGTAGCGCACCGCCTTGCGCCCCGCGACCTCCGCGCCGCTCGGTGAAATGAACGCGAACGACGCCTTCGGCAGCCGCGCCTGCAGTTCCCTCTCGGCGAGGAGAGGAAAGAGGACGTCGCCGAAATTCAGCACGTCGGCATAGTTGAGCAGCCCGATGCGCACCGGCGTCATCCCCCCGTCGCCGGCCCCTAGACCGGCGGCCCGTCCTGGCCGTGATCGACGCGTTCGTCATAGCCGCGCCGCGACGAGAAGAAGACCAGCGCCATCAGCCCGCAGCCGACGATCAGCGAAAAGACGACGCCCAGCACCAGCGCCGCGATGCCGTGGCCGCTGATCTCGGCATCGCCGAGGCTGACCCAGACCCAGCCCGCCCAGATCCCCGCGCCGCCCAGCAGGACGGCCATGGCGAGGAGCAGCGCGGCCCGGCCCACCCCTCAGATCGCCCGGACGCGCAGCGTCGCGCCGTCCGCGCCGACGATCTCGACCGAGGCGCCGGGCGCGAGGTCGGCCTCGCCCTCGCTCACCGCCTGCCAGCGCGTGTCGTCGAGCAGGATCGGGCCGCGGCCGTTGCGGAAGCCCTCGGCGACCACCGCCCGGCGGCCCAGATAGCGCCGCGCCCGCTGGTTGAGGTCGCTGTCCGGCGTCGGCCCGCCGTTCTTCTTGTAGAAGGCGTGCCAGACGACGGTGGAGACGATCGAGAGCGCCCCGAACACCGTCAGGCTGATCTGCCACGAGAGACCGGGCATCGCCAGGTGCAGCAGCCCGACCAGCACGGCGGCGATGCCGAACCAGACGAAGAAGAAGGTCGGCGTCAGGATCTCGACGATCAGCAGCACGGCGCCGAGTGCGAACCAGTGCCAGTAGGTCATCGCGCCGAGGAAGTCGGTCAGCTGGTCCATTGCGGGATGCCCCTCACGTGCTCGGTACGCTGCCGCCGCTCTCGCCCGACGCCCACTGGACGCGGCCGCGCTGGCCGCCGCGCCCCGGCGGCGTGGGCGAGGGCGTATCGCCGCCGCCCAGCGCCGACTTCGCCAGCTCACCGATCCCGGCGATCGAGCCGAGCAGGCCCGACATCTCGGCCGGCACGACCACGAATTTCTGGTTCGGCGCCATCGCCAGCGCCTTGAACGCCTCGACGTATTTCTGCGCGATGAAGTAGTTGATCGCCTGCACGTCGCCGGCCGCGATCGCCGCCGACACCATCTCGGTCGCCTTCGCCTCGGCCTCGGCCGAGCGCTCGCGCGCCTCGGCGTCGCGGAAGGCGGCTTCGCGGCGTCCTTCGGCCTCCAGGATCTGCGCCTGCTTCTGGCCTTCGGCGCGCAGCACCGCGGCCTGCTTCTCGCCTTCCGCCGTGATGACCTCGGCGCGGCGTTCGCGCTCGGCCTTCATCTGGCGGGCCATCGAGTCCGTGATGTCCGACGGCGGCGTCAGGTCCTTGATCTCGATGCGCATGATCTTGATGCCCCACGGACCCGTTGCGGCGTCCATGATGCGCAGCAGCCGCTCGTTGATCTCGTCGCGCTTCGACAGAACCTCGTCGAGATCCATCGAGCCGATCACCGTGCGGATATTGGTCAGCGTCAGGTTGGCGACGGCGCGCTGCAGGTCCTTGACCTCGTAGGCGGCGCGGGCCGCGTCGATCACCTGGTAGAAGGCGATGCCGTCCGTCGTCACCATGGCGTTGTCCTTGGTGATGACGTCCTGGCGCGGGATTTCCAGCACCTGCTCCATCATTGTCAGCTTCTGGCCGACGCGGTCGTAGATGGGAACGATCAGGTTGAGGCCGGGCTGCAGCGTGCGGGTGTAGCGGCCGAAGCGCTCGACGGTCCATTCCTGGCCCTGCGGCACGGTCTTCACGAAGCTGAAAACGACGATCAGCGCCAGCACCGCCAGTACGATGTAGAAAATATATTCGTCTTCCACGAACAACCCTCCCGAGCCGAGTTTCGCCGGCGACCGCCGCCGGGCGCCGCGTCGCATCGAAGTGGCAAAATGCGCCCAAACGAGGGCTGTGAGAAGCCTTGGATTTCCCGCTAGAGTATGGGCCTTGCGGGGCGCTTCGATTCGAACGGAAGAGACCAATGGACGATCTGATCCGCCGCCTGACCTCCCGCCGCAGCGTTCTGACTGGCGTTGCGGCCCTCGCCGCCGCCGCCTGCACCTCGTCCTCGACGGGGCGCGAGGTCGACACGCGCGACGGCCGCTCGGGCTACCCGGCCGACGAGCCGGTCACCGACCAATACCGCCAGGAGGAGATCACCGGCGCGGTCGAGAATTTCTTCGGCGTCACCTCCCAGGGCGCGGCCGAAGTGGTGGAGCGCGTGTTCGGCGACCTCGGCCGGCCCAATGCCTATATCGCGGGCGAGGAAGCGGCGCTCGCCGTCGCGGTCGGCCTGCGCTACGGCGAGGGCTGGCTCTATCGCCGCAACAAGGACCCGCTCCAGGTCTTCTGGACCGGACCCTCGGTCGGCTTCGATGTCGGCGCCAACGCCTCCAAGTGCTTCACGCTCGTCTACAACCTCGGCAGTCTCGACGAGCTCTTCCGGCGCTTCCCCGGCGCCGAGGGCAGCTATTACTTCATCGCCGGCATCGGGGTGAACTATCTGCGCGCCGGCGAGGTGACGCTGGCCCCGATGCGCACCGGGGTCGGCGCCAGGGCCGGCGTCAATATCGGCTACGTCAATATCACGCGCGAGCGCGAGTGGGTGCCGCTCTGAGCCTTCAGGGCCGCGCGTCGGCCGCCCGCGCCGCGGCCGGCTCCATCGCGCCGATCGCCGGCATGTAGAGCAGCAGTGCCGAGGCGACGTAGATCGACGAATAGGTGCCGACCACGATCCCGAAGAGGATCGCCACCGAGAAGCCGAACAGC
Organism: Alphaproteobacteria bacterium; assembly: GCA_016792565.1. Lineage (GTDB taxonomy): Bacteria > Pseudomonadota > Alphaproteobacteria > Micropepsales > Micropepsaceae > JADZAI01. The sequence goes on along the minus strand of JAEUMK010000104.1, from coordinate 59,075 downwards.
GCATCGCCGCCGAAGATCACCAGCGGGATGACCGAGATCGCGGTGCAGACCGAGGTCATCACGGTGCGCGACAAAGTCTGGTTGGTCGACAGGTTGATCAGTTCGCCCAGCGGCATCTTCTTGTACTTGCGCCGGTTCTCGCGGATGCGGTCGAAGATGACGACGGTATCGTTGATCGAATAGCCGGCCAGCGTCAGCAGCGCGGCGACGGACGCCAGGTTGAAGTCCATCTGCGTCAGCGAGAACAGGCCTGCCGTGATCAGCACGTCGTGGAAGGTCGCGACGAAGGCCGCCACGCCGAACTGCCACTCGAAGCGGAACGCGACATAGAGCGCGATCATCAGCACCGACAGGAGGCAGGCGATCACGCCGTTGGTGAACAGTTCGTCCGAGATCTTCGGGCCGACCGACTCCACCTTGCGGAACTCGTAGGACGCGCCGAGCTTGTCCTTGATCTCGGCGACGATCTGCTGCTCCTGGCCCTCGCGCTCGGCGCTCGGCTTGACCCGGATGAGGACGTCGGAGGCGCTGCCGAATTCCTGCAGCGCGACCTCGCCGAAGCCCATGCCGGTCAGCTCGTCGCGCATCGAATCGAACTGCACCTCGCCGTCCGTCTTGTGCGCCTCGATGACCACGCCGCCGGTGAAGTCGATGCCCAGGTTGAAGCCCATCAGGCTCAGCGCCGCCACGGTGACCAGCATCGACAGGCCGGTGATCGCGAAGCCGATCCAGCGCAGACCGACGAAATCGATCTTGGTATTCTTCGGGACGATGTGCAGAAGACGCATGCGGGTCGGGTCGCTCTGGCCATGGCCGGAATGGGGCGCTCGGGATAGATGACGGCGGGGGGGCGCGCAAGGGCCGGCATGACGCAAGGGGAGGACCTGCCCGTCCGCGAGGCGCTCCCGGCGCTGAAATCGGCGCTGGCGGCCGGCCGCGCCGCGGTCCTGGAAGCCCCGCCCGGGGCCGGCAAGACGACCCTCGTGCCGCTCGCGCTCCTCGACGAGCCCTGGCTCGCCGGCCGCACCATCGTGATGCTCGAACCGCGCCGCATCGCCGCCCGGGCCGCCGCGCAGCGCATGGCGAGCCTCCTCAGCGAGGAGGTCGGCCGCACGGTCGGCTACCGCGTCCGCCAGGACGTGAAGGTCTCGGCGGCCACCCGCATCGAGGTTCTGACCGAGGCCCTGCTTACCCGCCGCCTGCAGCACGACCCGGCCCTCGCCGGAATCGGCCTCGTCATCTTCGACGAGTTCCACGAACGCAGCCTCGACGCCGATCTCGGCCTGGCGCTCGCCCTCGAAACGCAAGGCGCGCTGAACCCGGACCTGCGCCTCCTCGTCATGTCGGCGACGCTCGACGGCGGCCGCGTCGCGGCGCTGCTCGGCGGCGCGCCGGTCATCCGCTCCGAGGGGCGGCAATTCCCGGTCGAGACGATCTACGCCCCGCCCGCCGATCCCCGCGACGCGGCGGCCGCCGTCGCCGCGGCCATCCGCCGGGCCCTGCGCGAGCGCGAGGGCGGCATCCTCGCCTTCCTGCCCGGCGAGGCCGAGATCCGCCGCGCCGAACGCAACCTCCTCGACGCCGGCCTGCCGCCCGGCGTCATGGTCGCGCCGCTCTACGGCAATCTGCCGGCCGAGGCGCAGGCCGCCGCCATCGCCCCCGCGCCGCCGGGCCTGCGCCGCGTCGTCCTCGCCACCGCCATCGCCGAGACCAGCCTCACCATTCCCGATGTCCGCGTCGTGGTGGACAGCGGCCTCGCCCGCCAGCCGCGCTTCGATCCGGCCACCGGCATGACGCGGCTGGTGACGCAACGCCTCGCGCTCGCCTCGGCCGACCAGCGCAGGGGCCGGGCCGGGCGCATCGCGCCGGGCACCTGCTACCGCCTCTGGAGCGAGGAACAGCATCGCGCGCTTGCGCCTTTTGCGCCGCCGGAGATCGCCTCGGCCGATCTCGCGCCGCTGGCGCTGGAACTCGCCGCCTGGGGCGACGCCGACCCTGCCGCCTATGCCCTGCTCGACCGCCCGCCCGCCGCCGCCTACGCCCAGGCGCTCGACCTGCTGATCGAGCTGGAAGCCCTCGACGCCGCCCGCCGCATCACCGCCCATGGCCGCGCCCTCAACGCGCTCGGCCTGCACCCGCGCCTCGCGCACATGATGCTGAAGGGCGAGGCGCTCGGCATGGGCCGCACCGCCGCCGCCCTCGCCGGCCTTATCTCCGAGCGCGACGTGCTGCGCTTCGACCGCGACCGCCCCGACGCCGATCTGCGCGCCCGCCTCCACGTCTTCGCCGGCGACGCCGCCCCGCCCGGCGCGCATGTCGAACGCGGCGCGCTCGCGAGAGCCCGCGAGAACGCCCGCCAATGGGCGCGTCAGGCAAGGCTCGCCCCCGGCGGGATCGAGGCCTCCGAGGCGGGTCCGCTCGCCGCCCTCGCCTGGCCCGACCGCCTCGCCCAGCGGCGCGGCCCGCGCGGCGCGTTCCGTCTGCGCAACGGACGCGGCGCGCTCATCGCCGAAACCGACGCGCTCGCCGGCGAGGATTTCCTCGCCGTGGCGACGCTCGACCAGGGGGCGGAGAACGCCCGCGTCTTTCTCGCCGCGCCCATCGATCTCGCCGCGATCGAGCGCCTCTTCGCCGGTCAGATCGAATCCGTCGAGGAAGTCGCGTGGGACGCGCGCACCGAGGCCGTCGCCGCCCGCCGCCTCCGCCGCCTCGGCGCGCTGGTGCTGGAGGAACGCCGTCTCGACGCCGCGCCCGAGGCCGTCGCCGCGGCGATGCTCGACGGCGTGCGCGCGCTCGGTCTTGCGAAACTTCCGTGGACGGACGATCTGCGCCAGCTTCAGCACCGCGCCGCGCTGCTGCGCCGTCTCGATGGCGAGGCCTCCACGATCCCCGACATGTCGGACGCGGCGCTCATGGCCGGGCTGGACGACTGGCTGGGACCTTTCCTCGGCGGCGCCGGCCGCGCCGCGCAGCTCGCCCGCGTGGACCTCAGGGCGGCGCTCGACGCCCGCCTCGGCTGGGAGAATGTCCGCCGCCTCGACGCCGAGGCCCCGACCCACATGACGGTGCCGACCGGCGCGCGCCACGCGCTCGACTATGCCTCGGGCGAGCCGGTGCTGGCGGTGCGTCTACAGGAGATGTTCGGCCTCGCGACGACCCCGGCGATCGCCCGCGGCCGCCTGCCGGTGACGCTGCACCTGCTCTCGCCCGCCCGCCGCCCGGTGCAGGTGACGCGCGACCTCGCCGGCTTCTGGAAGGGCTCCTATGCCGAGGTGAAGAAGGACCTGAAGGGCCGCTACCCCAAGCACCGCTGGCCCGACGACCCCCTCGCCGCCGCCCCCACCACCCGCGCCAAGCGCCCGGGCGAGCAGGACTAGGCGAGGGCCGACCTCAGCGCCTGAAATAGGTCAGGCCGCGCCCCGGCACGCCGACGTAGCACTGGGCGGCGGCGCGCGTGTCGAGCAGCGTGGCGGCGATGGCGTCGGCGACCGCCCGGTCCTCCGACTGATAGAGCACGCTGCGGCCGCTCTGCACCTGCCACATCCGCCCCTGCCGCCGCACCGAGATCGCCCCCAGCGCCGCGCAGTATTCGCCCACCACCGCGCCGCGCGGCAGGCTGCCGTCCGCCTTGGTCCAGTAGGAGAAGCCGCCGTCCGGAATCGCGCAATAGGTGGTGAGCCCCTGCGCCTGCAACAGGTAGCGCGCGAGGCCCGCTTCCTCGGGCGAGTCGAAGGCCGCGAGCGTTCCGGGATCGCCCGCGATGGTCCATTCGCCGCCGTCATAGCGGATGCGCAGCCGGCCGGCCGCCACGCACTCGGCCGCCACGACGTCGGCGCGGTCGGCCCGGCGGAAGGTCTCGGTGGTGATGGCCGCCGGGCGGCCGTCGCGATAGCTCTGGATCATGACGATCTGCAGCCGGTTGCGGCCGGCGACCGTCGCGATCACCTGGCGCGAGGCGTCGCCGCCCTCGAAGCCGGCGGAGACGCCGATCACGTCGCGCGAGATGTTGCGCCGTCCCGGCGGCAGCAGCGAGAAGCCGGTCGCCGTGCCGAGGTCGCAGGGGCGCGGCGAACAGGTCGCCGCGGCGCGCACGCTGAAGGTCGAGCCTTCGAAGGTGAGATCGAATTCGGCAAGCCCGCCCGGCGCCGGCCGCTCGTTGTCCCAGGTGCCTTCCAGATCGGCGGAGGCGGCGAAGGCGGCGGGCGCGAGCAGCAGGGCCGCCGAGAGCGTCGCGCAGAACAGATGGGTCTTCATGAGGGTCTCCTGTGCCGCCAACAACGCCCGGGCGCGGGCGCGGTTCCATGGAACCGCACTTCGCCGGGCGAAGGCAATCGCCGGGTTGCGGCGGATTTAAGACGCGAGATGGAATGGGGAGAGTTGGCGGGGCCTACGGGAATCGAACCCGTCTTTGCAACGTGAGAGGCTGCCGTCCTAACCGATAGACGAAGGCCCCCTGCCGGAAGGCGCGTCTATAGAGAAGGCGGCCGTCCGGATCAAGCGGCCTCAGCGCGGCCCCGGCCCGCCCTTGGGTTTCAGCAGGATGCGCGAGATCACCCGGTTCGCCGCCGTATCGATGACGATGATCTCGTCCCCGGTCGGGGCGGCGACATGCAGCGCCACCCGGTCGCCGCTGCCGGCGATGGTGTAGAGCCGCGATTCCGCCGCCGTCTCGACCTCCAGCGGCACGACCGCCCCGCCCGGCGCCTCGGCCGGGGCGGAAGCCGCCGCCAGGGGCGCCGTCGGATCGGCGGCGGCCGGCGCCTCGCCGCCCTTCTTGTGCCAGCCGAGCGACAGGCCGAGGATCAGCAGCGCCACCATCACCAGGATCGCCCCGCCCATCGCATAGACCAGCAGCACGACCCCGCGGGGGGCGGGCTGCGGCGCCGCTTGAGGCGTCGCCCCGTTCGGCGTATCGGCAGGGTTGCTCATGACCTCTCCTGATCCTCAAGACCGCATCCTGGCCGTCACCGGCCAGCCCGGCGATGCCGGCGACCGCCTCGACCGGGTGCTGGTGCGCGGCGCGGGCGCCGAACTGTCGCGCGCCCGCATCCAGCAGCTGATCGACGCGGGCGCGGTCAGCGGCCCGGAGGGCGTGATAGAAGACGCCGCCCGGCGCGTCAAAGCGGGCGAGGACTTCATCGTCCGCATCCCGGCCCCCGTCCCCGCCGCGCCCCAGGCCGAGGACATCCCGCTCCACGTCGTCTACGAGGACGCCGCCCTCATCATCGTCGACAAGCCGGCCGGGCTCGTCGTCCATCCGGCGGCGGGCAATCCCGGCGGCACGCTGGTCAATGCCCTGCTGCATCACTGCAAGGGCCAGCTCGCCGGCATCGGCGGCGAGATCCGGCCCGGCATCGTCCACCGCATCGACAAGGACACCTCCGGCCTCCTCGTCGCCGCCAAGACCGACAAGGCCCTGACCAGCCTCGGCAAGCAGTTCGCCGCCCACGCCATCGACCGCAAATACATCGCCTTCGTCTGGGGCGCGCCGTTCAAGCGCGAGGGCCGCATCGAGGGCGACATCGGCCGCTCGCATTTCGAGCGCACCAAGATGGTCGTGCGCCCCGGCGGCAAGCACGCCGTCACCCATTACGAGGTGATCGAGAAATACGGCCCGGCGCTGAACCCGGTCGCCGCCAAGGTCCAGTGCCGGCTGGAGACCGGCCGCACCCACCAGATCCGCGTCCACATGACCCATATCGGCCATCCGCTGATCGGCGACCCGGCCTATGGCCGCGCCCGCACCGCGGCGGCGGCCCGCAAGGCCCTGCCTGCCGAGGTCGCGGCGGCGCTCGACGCCTTCCCGCGCCAGGCCTTGCACGCCGCGGTGCTGGGCTTCCAGCACCCCACGACCCACAAGACCATGCGCTTCGAAAGCCCGCTCCCGGTCGACATGGCCGCCCTCGAAGCCGCCCTGAAGCGCGCCTGACCGCGCCGCCTCGCCGAAGGGTTCGCCTCCGCCGCGGCTGTTACACTGTATCAACCCTGTGCTATTCGTCCCGGCGTGTTCATGCCGCTCCCCATGGCCGTCCTGACCGCGATCCTGCTGGCCGCCGCCCCGGCCCCGCCGCCGGATGCCTTCGACCCGCGCCTGACGCCGCTCGGCGGCGGCCCCGAAATTGCGCTTTCCGAGGTCAGCGGCGGCCCGGCGATCGTCCTCTTCTGGCGCTCGGACTGCGCGCCCTGCCTGATCGAGCTCGCCCATCTCGCGGCGCTCGACGAGGCCGCCCGGCCCGGCCGCCTCATCACCGTGGCGCTCGAACCCGCCGCCGCCGCCGCCGCGAAGCTGGAAGATCTCGGCCTCGCAGCCGGGCGCGCCTACGCCGTGGCCGGCGGCGAGGCGGATGCCGAAGCCGTGCTCGCCGCCGCCTCCGAAGGCGGCCGCCGCCTGCCCTACGCCATCGCCCTCGACGGCGCGGGCGGCATCTGCGCGCGCCATCTCGGCCTCCTCGGCACCGAACGCGCCAGGGACTGGACGCGCCGATGCTCGACATAGACGGCCTCGCCAGCGGCTATGGCGCGCGCCCGGTCGCGCGCCTGGGCCACCTCACCCTCGCGCCCGGCGAGGCGGCGCTGCTCACCGGCCCCTCCGGCTCGGGCAAGACGACGCTGCTGCTCGCCATCGCCGGCCTCGCCCGCCGCCATGCCGGGCGCGCGACCGTCGGCGGCATCGATCTCCACGATCTGCCGCCCGCCCGCCGCGACCGCTTCCGCGGCCGCAGCATCGGCTTCGTCTTTCAGGACCTGCACCTGGTCACCGGCCTCAGCGCCCTCGACAATGTCCTGCTCGCGCCCTACGCCGCCGGCGCGCCGCAGGACCGCGCCCGCGCCCTGGCGCTGCTCGGCGAACTCGGCCTCGGCGGCCTGGCGCACGCCGCCGCCGCCCGCCTCAGCCGCGGCCAGGCGCAGCGCGTCGCCATCGCCCGCGCCGTGCTGCAGAAGCCCAAGCTCATCCTCGCCGACGAGCCGACCGCCAGCCTCGACGACGAGGCCGCGGCCGCGGTCTGCGACCTGCTCCTCGCGGCGGCGGCGGCGAACGGCGCGGCGCTCGTCATCGCCACCCACGACCGCCGCCTGCGCGAGCGCATCGCCCGCCAGGTCGCCATCGAGGCGCTGCCATGAACACGGCGAAACTCGTCCTCGCCTTCGTGCGCCGCAATCCGCTGGTGTGGGCCTTCAACGTCCTCACGCTGGCGCTCGGCGTCGGCGTGGTGGTCGCGGTGCTGCTGCTCGGCCAGGCGCTCGACCGCCGCTTCGCCGCCGATCTCGGCGGCGTCGATCTGGTGGTCGGCGCCAAGGGCAGTCCGCTCCAGCTCATCATGTCGTCGCTGTTCCAGGTCGACGTACCGACCGGCAACATCCCGCTCGCGGCGGCCGAGAAGCTCGCCGGCCATCCGCTGGTCGCGGCCTCCGCCATGCTCTCGCTCGGCGACAGCGTGAAGGGCCTGCGCATCGTCGGCACGACACCGGCCTATCTCGGCCTCTACGGCGCGAAACTGGCGCGCGGCGCGCTCTGGTCCGCGCCCTTCGAGGTGGTGCTCGGCGCGACCGCCGCGGCTACGCTCGGCCTCGACATCGGCGGCACCTTCGCCGGCCAGCACGGCCTCGCCGGCGGCGGCGAGACGCATGACGAATTCCCCTATCGCGTCGTCGGCATCCTGGAGCCCTCGGGTACGGTGGTCGATCGCCTCGTCCTCACCGGCCCCGAAAGCGTCTGGGAAATCCACGAGCACGAGGAGGAGGAGGTCGCGGCCGAGCATGGCGAAGCCGCCGCGCCGCATCCGCGCGAAGTGACCGCCCTCCTCATCCGCTACAAATCGGCCTCCGGCGCGATCCTCCTGCCGCGCCTGGTCGACGCCATGCCCGACATGCAGGCGGCGATCCCGGCCGTCGAGGCGGCGCGGCTGCGCAGCCTGCTCGGGGCCGGGGCGGATGTCGTGCGCTGGCTCGGCCTCGCCCTGCTCGGCCTCTCGGCGCTCGGTTTCGTCGTCACGCTCTTCGCCGCCGTGCAGCAGCGGCGGCGCGAACTGGCGCTGCTCCGCGTGCTGGGCGCGCGGCCGGTCCTGCTCTTCGGCGCGGTGCTGCTGGAGGCGCTGCTGCTCGGCCTCGCGGGCGGCCTCGCCGGCATCGGCATCGGCCACGCGATGGCGATGCTGGGCGGCGCTGCGGCGGCTTCCGGCGGCGGGCCGGAACTCGCCATCGCCCCGCCCGGCCTCATCGACCTCGCCGCCCTCGGCGCGGCGGCCGGCCTCGCCCTCGCCGCCTCATTCGCGCCCGCATTCGCCGCCTATAGACTGGACCCGGCTCAGACGCTGAAGTCGGGATGAGGCACATGGACAGACGCGCGTTTCTCAAGGCCGGTGCGCTGATGGTCGCGACCCTCCCGCTCGCCGCCTACATGGAGCAGGAAATCCCCGACCCCGTCGCGCCGGTGCACATCCAGAACGACGATCCGGGCTGGGCCGTCCTCAACGGCGCGAAACTCGACATCGACGCGGAACGCGGCCTGATGACCGCCGCCTTCACGCCGGAGATCCGCGCCTTCGAAGGCAAGCCCTTCCGCATCGGCGGCTTCATGCTGCCGCTCGACGCGCGCACCAGCTTCACGCATTTCGTTCTGACCCGGCGCAACACGACCTGTTCCTTCTGCCCGCCCAACGAGCTGACCGAGGCGATCGAGATCTTCAGCCTCTCGGAACTCACCTTCACGGCCGACGAATATGTCGTCTCGGGCATCTTCGAGACGATCGCCGATTCCGCCGAGGGCCTGTTCTACCGCCTGCGCGATGCGCGCGTGGAGCGTCTCCTGTGAACGCCCGGCTCGCCGCCCTCGCCTGCGTGCTGACGCTTTGCGGCGCGGCCTCGGCCGAGGACCCGCCGCTCGGCCAGCCGGCCGAGGAGCGCGACGCCCAGGCCGCGCTGCCCCGCTCGCCCGACGAGATCTGGGCGACCCTCGCCGCGACGAAGATCGACATCGACCCCGACAAGGGCCTCTTCACCGCCGTCCACCCGGCCGAGGTCAAGGCGCTCGCCGGCCGGACGCTCACCATCGCCGGCTTCACCATGCCGCTCGACACCGACGAGACCTCGCGCCACTTCCTGCTGACCCGCAACACCCCGGTCTGCGCCTTCTGCCCGCCCGGCGAGCCCGACGAGGTGATCGAGGTCTGGAGCGACGAGCCGGTCAAGCTGACCTACGACCTCGCCGCCTTCACCGGCCGCTTCGAGCTGATCGACAACGGCGAGCAGGGCCTCTTCTTCCAGCTCAAGAACGCCGCCCCCGCCCCCTGAAGCGCCCGCCCCGATCCCGAAAAGTCTCAAACCTTCCTCATCCTGAGGAGGGCGCTGCAAGCGCCCGTCTCGAAGGACCCACAACCCCACCACCCCTATCCCGCAGATTCCCTAACCTTCCTCATCCTGAGGAGGGCGCTGCAAGCGCCCGTCTCGAAGGACCCACAACCCCACCACCCCGATCTCGCAGATTCCCTAACCTTCCTCATCCTGAGGAGGGCGCTGCAAGCGCCTGTCTCGAAGGACGAACCCTTGCGGAATCCGGAATTTAGTCCTACATCCCCGCGGTGCAGTAGCGGAGGAAGGAAACAGCCCCCATCGGCCCGCCGACGACCCCTCCCCCTCCCCGGGGCGGGTGCGGAACGAAGATGCTTTCTTCCGCCTGCGCGAAACAAAATGTCGCGCACGTCCCGAAACCGTGATGGCGGGCACCTCCAAGCGCCTCGCCAAGGGCCCCCCTTAAATGTAACATCAACCGTTCCTATATGACTCGACGGATCGCCGGAGGGGGGGCCAGTCCAATCCCCGAACCGCGCCGGCGATGCCTGGGCGACCCGGAAATCCGGGCGTCCCGGCGGGAAGGGATCACATGGCTGCGCGCGCACTGACTGCATTGTCACCGGAAGGCTCGCTCTCCCGGTATCTGACCGAAATCCGCAAGTTCCCGATGCTGGAACAGGGCGAGGAGTACATGCTCGCCAAGCGCTTCGCCGAGCACGGCGACGCCGGCGCGGCCGAGAAGCTCGTCACATCGCATCTGCGCCTCGTCGCCAAGATCGCCATGGGCTATCGCGGCTACGGGCTGCCGCTGGGCGAGGTGATCTCGGAGGGCAATGTCGGCTTGATGCAGGCGGTCAAGAAATTCGACCCCGAAAAGGGCTTTCGCCTGGCGACCTACGCCATGTGGTGGATCCGCGCCTCGATCCAGGAATACATCCTGCGCTCGTGGAGCCTGGTGAAGATGGGCACGACCGCGGCGCAGAAGAAGCTGTTCTTCAACCTGCGCAAGGTGAAGGGCCAGATGAAGGCGCTGGAGGAAGGCGACCTGCGGCCGGAGAACGTCACCACCATCGCCACCAAGCTGGGCGTGACCGAGGACGAAGTCATCTCGATGAACCGCCGCATGTCGGCGCCCGACTCATCGCTCAACGCGCCGCTGCGGGCCGACAGCGAGGGCGAGTGGCAGGACTGGCTGACCGACGACTCCGCCGATCAGGAAACCATGCTCGCCGAGCGCGACGAGATGGACGAACGCCACGCCCTGCTGACGGACGCCATGGCGGACCTCACCGAGCGCGAGCAGGCGATCATCCGGGCCCGCCGGCTGAAGGAGGAGCCCGCGACGCTGGAGGAGCTCTCCGCCCAGTTCGGCGTCAGCCGCGAGCGCGTCCGCCAGATCGAGGTGCGGGCCTTCGAGAAGCTGCAGAAGGCGATGAAGGCGGGGCTGTCGCGCCTGCGCTCCGACGCGGCCGGCGCGGTCAGCGCTGCCGCGCGGACCTGAGGCTCAGTCGGCCAGGCCCCGCGCCAGCGCCGCCGCGACGATCGGCATGAGGATGAGCAGCGTCGTCTCCATGTGCATCCACTTGCGGTTGGCCTGCACCTCGGCGTCGGGCGGCAGATAGGCCGGATCGGCCCTCAGCCGCGCATTCCAGCGCAGGAAGGCGAGCGTCGGGACGAGGCTGAGAAGCCCGATCCCGGCGAACAGGCCGATCTTCGTCCAGAACAGCGCATTGGCGGCGTAATAGTCCCAGCCCTTCAGTCCCCACACCGCGCGCGCGATGCCGGCGATCAGCACCGCGGCGGCGCTGAGGCCGTAGAGCATGTCGATCGTTCCCAGCCGGCGCAAAGTCGCGGCGCTCAGCCCCGGCTTCGCATAGACGATCTCCACCGCAAGGATCGTGAACAGCGCGAACACCGCCGTGTGGTGGAGCGAGGCCAGCACGAAGTCCAGCCAGATCGGATCCATGCCGGCCCTCCCGCGCCGGCTTCAGGCGACCAGGCGGTCCAGGCGGTTGCGGATGATCGCTTCCGCCTCGCTCATGATGCGCTGGACGAGTTCGGCGCAGCTCGGGATGTCGTGGATCAGCCCCTGCGTCTGCCCGGCCGACCAGATGCCGTAGTCGGTGTCGCCCGACTCATAGACCATGCCGCCGCGCGTGCCGGCGACGAGGTCCTTGATGTCGTCGAACTTGGCGCCGCCCTTCTTCTCGATCGCCACGACCTGCTGGCTGACCGCATTGCGCGCCACGCGCGCCGAATTGTGCAGCGTGCGGAAGATGATGTCGGTGGCGCGCTCGTCATTGCTGACCAGCGTCTCCTTCACGTTGTGATGGATCGGCGCTTCCTTGGTCGCCATGAAGCGCGTGCCCATGTTCACGCCCTCGCAGCCCAGCGCCAGCGCGGCGACGAGGCCGCGCGCGTCGGCGATGCCGCCCGAGGCGATGACCGGGATCTTCAGCCGCTCGGTCGTCACCGGGAACAGCACCAGCCCGCCGACGTCCTCCTCGCCCGGATGGCCCGCGCACTCGAACCCGTCGATCGACACGGCATCGACGCCGATCGATTCCGCCTTCACCGCGTGGCGTGCCGTGACGCATTTGTGGATGACCTTGACGCCGGCCGCCTTGAAGGCCGGCAGGTGCGGCTGGGGATTGTTGCCGGCCGTCTCCACGACCTTGCAGCCGCTCTCGCAGATCACCTGGCGGTATTCGTCATAGGGGATCGGGTTGATGGTCGGCAGGATGGTCAGATTGATGCCGAACGGCTTGTCGGTCAGATCCTTGGTCTTCTGGATTTCCTTCACCAGAAGCTCGGGCGAACCCGGCGTCAGAGCGGTCAGGAAGCCGAGCGCCCCCGCATTGGCGACCGCGGCGATCAACTCCGCCTTGCCGACCCGGGTCATGCCGCCGCAGGTGATCGGCGCTTCGACGCCGAACATTTCGGTGAAGCGCGTCTTGATGGCCATGGAAGTCCCCTCGAAATCTTGGTCTTGAATTATGAAAGCCGCGCACATTGGCGGCGGGCGCTTTGGGGCGCAAGAGGCAGCCTTACGCGCCCGTCACCCTGGCCGGCGGGCAGGGACGCACCGGCCGCTTCGGCTCAGTCGGCGAACGGATTGCGCACCAGGATCGTGTCCTCGCGCTCCGGGCTGGTCGAGAGGATCGCCACCGGCGCGTCGATCAGCTCCTCGATCCGGCGGACATACTTGATCGCTTCGGCCGGCAGGTCCTTCCACTGGCGCGCGCCCTTGGTGGAACCGGGCCAACCTTCCATGGTTTCGTAGATGGGCGTGACCCTCGCTTGCTCGGCGGGCGAGGCCGGGAAGAAGTCGATCTGCCGCCCGTCCAGTTCGTAGCCGGTGGCGATGCGGATCTCCGGAAAGCCGTCCAGCACGTCCAGCTTGGTCAGCGCGATGCCGCGAATGCCGCCAGTCTGCACGGTCTGGCGCACCAGCGTGGAATCGAACCAGCCGCAGCGGCGCTTGCGCCCGGTGACGGTGCCGAATTCGTGGCCGCGCGTGCCGATCAGTTCGCCCGTCGCGTCGGTCAGCTCGGTCGGGAACGGCCCTTCGCCGACCCGTGTCGTGTAGGACTTGCAGATCCCGAGCACATAGCCGATCGACCCCGGCCCGACCCCCGATCCCGCCGCCGCCTGCCCCGCCACGCAGTTCGACGAGGTGACATAGGGATAGGTGCCGTGGTCGACGTCGAGCAGCGCGCCCTGCGCGCCCTCGAAGAGGATGCGCAGGCCCTCGCCCCGCGCCTCGGCCAGCTTGCGCCAGACCTGCCCGGCGAAGGGCAGTACCTTGGGCGCGATCTCCATCAGGCCGGCGAACAGCGCCGCGCCGTCCGCCTCCGCCTGACCGTAGCCGCGGCGCAGCGCGTTATGGTGCTGAAGCAGGTTCTCGATCCGGCCCTTCAGGAATTCCGGATCGGCGAGGTCGATCAGGCGGATCGCCCGCCGCCCCACCTTGTCCTCGTAGGCGGGGCCGATGCCGCGCTTGGTGGTCCCGATCTTGGTGCCGGAATTCGACGTCTCGCGAAACGAATCCATCTCGCTGTGGACCGGCAGGATCAGTACCGCATTGTCGGCGACGACGAGGTTGTCGGGCGTGATAGCGACGCCCTGCGCCCGAAGGCCGTCGATCTCCTTGGCCAGATGCCAGGGATCGACGACGACGCCATTGCCGATGATCGAGAGCTTGCCGGGACGCACGATGCCCGAGGGCAGCAGGCTCAGCTTGTAGACCACGCCGTCGATGACCAGCGTGTGGCCGGCATTGTGGCCGCCCTGGAAGCGCACCACCACGTCGGCGCGGCTCGACAGCCAGTCGACGATCTTTCCCTTGCCCTCGTCGCCCCACTGGGCGCCGATCACCGCCACGTTCGCCATGCCACCTGCTCCATGCCACGCACGCAAAGGCCCCCGCGGAACGCATCCCGCGGGGGCCTGTTCCGACGCCTTATAGCGACGCGAAACGGGTGGGGCCAGATTCTTTGCAGGAGACCGAAGAAATCGGCCGGGCGGCGACGTCGCCTATTCGTCCTCGTCGCGCTGCCGGAAATAGGCCTTCAGGCCGTCCCGCAGCGTCCAGTTGCCCGAAGAAAGGTGATAGAGGCCCTGCCAGTCGCGCTGGATGTCGCGCGCGGGGTCATAGCCCGTGTCAGCGATCAGCTTGGTTCGGTGGTAATATTGCCGCTTCGACTTCGGCCCGTGCCAATAGTGCAGCAGCGTGCCTGAGACATAGCCGATCCGCCGCTGGACGGCGGTCTGCGCGCGGCGCTCCCACACCGCAACGCTTTCGCGGAAACCGGCCGAGCACTCCGGCCTGAGCGTCGCCTCGCCCTCGCCGACCAGGCACTTGGCCATGATGTAGTCGCCCTCGCCGATGATCGCCTGGTCGTAGAGGCCCCCGAGGCCGTCGACCGCCCGCCGGGTCGCCGCCCAGGCGAATCCGGGGTGATGGAGATAGGCATAAGGGCCGGCGGGCTTGCCGTTGCCGCCGCCGTTCGGGTCCTGGATCAGCGCCCGCTCGCGCGCCGTGTTCAGATAGGTGAAAGCGAAGCTCTTGTAGAGCGTCATGAACTCGTAGGTCTTGGACAGGTCGATCGCATCCGAGAACAGCTGCACGACGTCGTAGTGCTGCAATTGCTGGAGCGTCTCGTCTACCCAGTCGTCGCGCGAGAACGCCACGTCGGCATCGATCCAGGCGACGTATTTCCAGTTCCACGGCAACCGCGCGATGCCGAGATTGAGCGCGTTTTCCTTGATCCACAATTCGTCGCTCGTGCGCAGCTGGACGTGGCGGGGATTGCCCGCCTCCGTCATCACGAACGGCCGCTCGCCGAAGGCGACCTCCACGGTCTGCAGGATGGCTCCCGACCGCTCGATCCGGCGGGCGAATTCCTGGTAGAGCCGCCAGCGCGACCGGAAGCGCACCGGATTGAAGACGACGGTGACGACATAGAGCGGCTCGCGCAGCCTGTCTGGACGCTCGAAGAGGAGCGGCGGGGAAGTCGATCCGGTTTCCATGCCGGAACGCTAGGGTTCCGGCATGACAGGGACCTGACGATGCGGAGTCGTGTCGGCGACGAATCCGTGACCGCCCCTCCGAATATCAGAACGCCAGCGCCTTCGCCTGCTTGACCGCCGGGATCTGGCGGATCGCCTGAAGCACCGCGTCCGGCACCGCGCCATCGACCTCGATGAGGGCGATCGCGTCGCTCCCCGCCGCGGCGCGGCCGAGATTGAAGGTGGCGATGTTGACCTTCGCATCGCCCAGCAGCGTGCCGAGACGGCCGATGAAGCCCGGTTTGTCCTCGTTGGTGACGTAGAGCAGGTGCGGCGCGAAGGCCGCCTCCAGCGCGATGCCCTTCACGTCGACGATGCGCGGCACGCCGTTGGCGAAGACGGTGCCGGTCACGTCGCGCGTAAAGTCGGGCGTCGTGACGCGCAGCGTGATCACCGCGTCGTAGACGCCGCACTCGTCGCGGCGCGATTCCGTCACCTGGATGCCGCGCTCGCGGGCGACGACCGGCGCGTTGACCATGTTGACGTCGGGCAGCGCCGGCTTCAGCAGCCCGGCGAGCGCCGCCTGGGTCAGGGCCTTGAGATTGAGGCTGGCGACCGTGCCGGCATAGACGATCTCGACCGCCTGGATGCTGGTCTCGGTCAGCTGCCCCGCGAAGGCGCCCAGCTTCTCGGCGAGCGAGATCCACGGC
This sequence comes from Alphaproteobacteria bacterium, assembly GCA_016792565.1. GTDB lineage: Bacteria > Pseudomonadota > Alphaproteobacteria > Micropepsales > Micropepsaceae > JADZAI01. Next base: position 43,563 of record JAEUMK010000104.1, on the reverse strand, counting down.
TTCATCTTGGCCGCGTCGGCGGCGCTGATCGAGGGCATGTTGATGGCGTTGGTCACCGCGCCGGTCAGCAGGTAGTCGCTGATCTGTTCGGCGACCTGCAGCGCGACGTTCTCCTGCGCCTCGCCGGTCGAGGCGCCCAGGTGCGGCGTCGCGACCACCTTCTCGTTGCCGAACAGGATGTGCTCCTTGGCCGGCTCGGTTTCGAACACGTCGAGCGCCGCTCCGGCGATATGGCCGCTGTCCAGACCCGCCTTCAGCGCCGCCTCGTCGATCAGACCGCCGCGCGCGCAGTTGACGATGCGCACGCCCTTCTTGGTCTTGGCCAGCGCCTCGGCCGACAGGATGCCGCGCGTCTGCGCCGTCATGGGCGTGTGCAGCGTGATGAAGTCGGCGCGCGGCAGGAGGTCGTCCAGCTCGACCTTTTCGACGCCCAGTTCCTTGGCCCGTTCGGGGCTGAGGAACGGATCGAAGGCGATGACCTTCATCTTCAGTCCCAGGGCCCGGTCGGCGACGATCGAGCCGATATTGCCGCAGCCGATGAGGCCCAGAACCTTGCCGGTCAGCTCCACGCCCATGAAGCGGTTCTTCTCCCACTTGCCGGCATGGGTCGAGGCGTTGGCGGCGGGCACGTCGCGGGCGAGCGCGAAGATCAGCGCGATGGCATGCTCGGCCGTGGTGATCGAGTTGCCGAACGGCGTGTTCATCACGATGACGCCGCGCGCCGTGGCGGCGGGGATGTCGACATTGTCGACGCCGATGCCGGCCCGGCCGACGACCTTCAGGTTGGCCGCCGCCTTCAGCACTTCGGCCGTCACCTTGGTGTTGGAGCGGATGGCGAGGCCGTCATACTGGCCGATGATCGCCAGCAATTCGTCCTTGGAGAGGCCGGGCTTCACGTCCACCTCGACGCCGCGATCCTTGAAGATCTGCACGGCGGCGGGCGACAGCGAATCGGAAATCAGAACCTTGGGCATGGGAAACTCCATCTCTTTCCTCCCCCGTCCGCGGGGGAGGTGCCCCGAAGGGGCGGAGGGGGAAAAAGTGAAAGAGGGTTACGACGCCTTGGCCTTCGCCACGGCCCAGTCGAGCCACGGCATCAGCGCCTCGACGTCGGCCGTCTCGACCGTCGCGCCGCACCAGATGCGAAGGCCCGGCGGCGCATCGCGATAGCCGCCCGCGTCGAGCGCGACGCCTTCCTTCTCCAGGATGTCGGCGACCTTCTTGGCGAACGCCGCCTGCTCGTCGGCCGGGCGCGATGCGATGTCGGGATCGGCGATCGTCAGGCAGACGCTGGTGTTGGAGCGTGTCGCCGGATCTTCGGCGAGGAAGCCGAACAGCGCCGACTGGTTCACATGCCTGGCGACGGCGCGCAGGCTCGCCTCGGAGCGCTCGATGAGCGCGGCAAGGCCGCCCAGGCTCTCGGCCCATTTCAGCGCGTCGAGATAATCCTCCACGCACAGCATCGAGGGCGTGTTGATCGTCTCGCCCTTGAAGATGCCTTCGACCAGCTTGCCGTCCTTGGTCATGCGGAAGATCTTGGGCATCGGCCAGGCGGGCTTGTAGCTCTCCAGCCGCTCGACCGCGCGAGGCGAGAGGATCAGCATGCCGTGCGCCGCCTCGCCGCCCAGCGCCTTCTGCCACGAGAAGGTTACGACATCGAGCTTGGGCCAGTCGAGCCGCTGCGCGAAGGCAGCCGACGTCGCGTCGCAGATCGTCAGGCCTTCGCGGTCCGCTGCGATCCAGTCGCCGTCCGGCACCCGCACGCCCGACGTCGTGCCGTTCCAGGTGAAGACGACGTCATGCGTGAAATCGACCGTCGACAGATCGGGCAGCTTGCCGTAGGGCGCCGTGATCTGGCGCGCCTCCAGCTTCAGCTGCTTCACCACGTCGGTGATCCAGTCCTTGCCGAAGCTCTCCCAGGCGATCATGTCGACTTTGCGCGGCCCCAGCAGCGACCACAGCGCCATCTCCACCGCGCCGGTGTCGGAGGCGGGCACGATGCCGATGCGATAGTCCGCCGGCACGCCCAGCAGGCTCCGCGTGCGGTCGATCGCTTCCTGCAGCTTCGCCTTGCCCGCCTTGGAGCGGTGCGAGCGGCCGAGGACGGCGTCGTTCAGGGTTTCGGGGGTCCATCCGGGGCGCTTGGCGCAGGGTCCGGACGAAAAAAAAGGCCGTGCGGGGCGCACGGCCGGCGCAGTGCCGGTCATATCAGTGATCCTTCCAGATCAAAGCACCTCGTTGGGGAGGTGTGGCCCGCCGACGCATATAGGGCGGCCTCCCGGACCCGGCAAGCGGCAACTGCGCAACATTGCGTCTTTCGCGGGCGGCGCGAATCCGCTGCCCGCGCCTGACGTCAGGAAACCCGGATGACCCCTTGCGCGAATGGCGCGCAGGTCCCGGCCAGCTTCACCCGGCTCCCCGCCACCTCGCACACCACCGTGCCGCCGCGCGGACTGATCTGCCGCGCCGTCATCCGCGTCTTGCCCAGACGTTGCGCCCAGTAGGGTGCCAGCTTGCAGTGCGCCGATCCGGTCACCGGGTCTTCGGGAATGCCGTGATTGGGCGCGAAGAAGCGCGAGACGAAGTCGAACGCCGGATCGTCGGAGGGTGCGGTGGCGATGAGCCCCCGCATCCCCAATTCGCTCAGCAGCGGCCCGAGCCCTGCCTGCGGCGACAGCGCCCGCACGGCCCGCGCCTCGGCGAACACCGCCATCAGGTCCGGCGCGGCATAGACCTCATCAGATTCCGGGCAGCCCATGATCGCGGCGAGGCGCCGGCCGATCTCGGCTGCGCCGTCCGGCACCTTCGCGGCAATCGCCGGGAAGTCCATCTCCAGCAGGCCACCCGCCGCGCGGGTCACGGTCAGGGGACCGGAGCGCGTGTCGAAGGTCACCGCGTTGAGGCCGGGCGCGACATGGCTGAACACCACATAGGCCGAGGCCAGCGTCGCATGGCCGCAGAGATCGACCTCCATCTGCGGCGTGAACCAGCGCAGGCCGTAGCGGCCGGGAGCTGACTCCACGAAGAACGCCGTCTCCGACAGATTGTTCTCCTGCGCGATCGCCTGCATCAGGCCGTCGTCCAGCCAGTCGGCCAGCGGCACGACGGCCGCCGGATTGCCTTCAAAGACCTGCGCCGCGAAGGCGTCGATCGTCCATTGCTTCAGGTCCATGGCCGCCCGATTCCGAACATGTGGTTGAGAGGACCGTGTCCATGGCCGAGGCCGGGCGCGGTCTCAATGGCTTTCGTCACAAAGGCGCGCGCCGTCTCCACCGCGTCGCGCAGATCCCAGCCGAGCGCCAGGCCCGAAGCGATCGCCGAGGCGAGGGTGCAGCCGGTGCCGTGCGTGTGTTCGGTGTGGATGCGGGTCCCGGAGAACACCTCCTCGCCGTCGGGGCCGATCAGCACGTCGGCGACCGTCTCGCCGGCGAGATGCCCGCCCTTCATCAGCACGGCGGCGGCGCCCAGAGCGCGCAGCTCGCGGCCCGCGAGGATCAGATCCTCCACCGAGCGCAACTCGCCGATGCCGAGCAGGGCCGAGGCTTCCGGCGCGTTCGGGGTCAGCAGCGCGGCGCGCGGGATCAGCAGCGCCTTCATCGCGGCGACCGCCGTGTCGTCGATCAGCCGCGCCCCGCCCTTGGCCACCATCACCGGATCGGCGACCAGCGTCGCCGCCGGCGCGTGCGCGGCAAGCATCGCGGCCACCGCCTCGATGGTCCCGGCGCTGTGCAGCATGCCGGTCTTCACCGCATCCGTGCCGATGTCCTCCAGCACGACGCGCATCTGCGCCGCGATGGTCTCGTCGGGGATCGCGTGGACGCCGTGCACGCCTCTTGTGTCCTGCACGGTGACGGCGGTGACGGCGGTGGTGGCGTAGACGCCATAGGCGGTCGCCGTCTTGATGTCGGCCTGAAGCCCCGCGCCGCCGCCGGAATCCGATCCGGCGACGATCAGCAACCGTTTCATGGGATCAGGCCGCCTTCTCGATCACCGAGACGATCGAGCCGACGACGCTCTTGACCAGCTTCTCGTCGTCGCCCTCGGCCATCACGCGGATGACCGGCTCGGTGCCTGACTTGCGGATGACGATGCGGCCCTTGGCGCCCAGTTCCTTCTCGATCCGCTCGATCTCCGACTTGACCGCGGGCACATCCAGCGGCGAGCCGTTGTGGTAGCGCACGTTCTTCAGAAGCTGCGGCAGCGGCCGGAAGGCGTCGCAGACCTCGCTGGCCCGCCTGCCGGTCTCCACCAGCGCGGCGCAGACCTGCAGCGCCGCGATCAGGCCGTCGCCGGTCGTCGAGAAGTCGCTGAGGATGATGTGGCCGGACTGCTCGCCGCCGAGATTCATGCCCCGCGCCTTCATCTGCTCCATCACGTAGCGGTCGCCGACGCCGGCCCGCACCAGCTCGACGCCGGCCGCCGCCAGCATGCGTTCGAGCCCGAGATTGGACATGATGGTGGCGACCACGCCGCCGCCCTTCAGCTCGCCGTCGGCCGCCCAGCGTTTGGCGATGAGGCCGAGGATCTGGTCGCCGTCCACGACGCGGCCCTTCTCGTCGACGATCACCACGCGGTCGGCGTCGCCGTCCAGCGCGACGCCCAGATCGGCCCGCGCCTCGCGTACCTTGGCCTGCAGCGCTTCCGGCGCCGTCGAGCCGACATCCTCGTTGATGTTGAAGCCGTCGGGAGCCACGCCCATCGCGATGACTTCCGCGCCCAGTTCCCAGAAGACGCTGGGCGCCACCTTGTAGGCCGCGCCGTTGGCGCAATCGACGACGATGCGCAGCCCGTCGAGCCTGAGGTGCCTGGGGAAGGTGCGCTTCACGAACTCGATATAGCGCGCCTGGCTGTCGTCGATGCGCTTGGCGCGGCCGATCTTGGTCGGCTCGGCCAGCGCGTCCGTCAGATCGCCCGTGATCCCGGCCTCGATCTCCTTCTCCACCGCATCCGACAGCTTGTAGCCGTCCGGTCCGAACAGCTTGATGCCGTTGTCGTGGTAGGGATTGTGCGAGGCCGAGATCATGACGCCCAGATCGGCGCGCAGGCTGCGCGTCAGCATGGCGACGGCCGGGGTCGGCAGCGGTCCGAACAGGAAGACGTCCATGCCGACCGAGGTGAAACCCGCGGTCAGCGCGTTCTCGATCATGTAGCCCGACAGGCGCGTATCCTTGCCGATCACCACGCGGTGGACGCCATCGCTGCGCTTGAAGATGCGTCCGGCCGCCTGGCCGACCTTGAGCGCCACGTCCGCCGTCATGTTGCCGCGGTTGGCGGTCCCGCGTATGCCGTCTGTGCCGAAAAAGCTGCGCGTCACGTCGTCCTCGTCCTGTGGTCCTTGCGCGCTGGAATTGGGAGAGTGTCTAGCATGAACCGTCCGCACCTCGCGAAATTTTGTGTCGCCGCGATCTTCGCCCTCGCCGGGACGGCGACGGCCGACGAACTGCCCTACCCGCCCCGCACCAGCCCGCCGGTCGTTGGATTCCTTGACGCGGCGAAGCCCCAGTGCTGGGCGCGCAGTTACGACGCCGCCCACATGACTGCGCATCCGAAACAAAAGGTGACGGCCATCGCGGTCAGCTATGTGGTCGAGAAGACCTATCCCGAGCAGCCCGACCCGGTGCCGATGTGGGACCCCTACAGCGCTGCCCCGGCCTTCAGCGCGATCCTCGCGGTCACCATGAAGGGCCACACCAAGACCCTGCTGGCCGGCATCTACTGCACCCAATCCGAAGACCCCAACCGCCTCGACTGCGGCGTCGAGGGCGATGGCGGCTCCTTCACGCTGACGAAGCGCCCGGACGGCAAGGTCCGTCTCGACAACCCCGGCGGCCTTGCGGTCGGCGACGGCGAGGCGACGGACGATTCGCCCAGCAAGGTCGCCGACATCGTCCGCGCCCAGGACGACCAGGAGGCCTTCCTGCTCGTCGAGGCCAAGGGCGGCCTCTGCGACGCCGAGTTCCCCCCGGCGCCCTAGCCGGCCAGCGCCGCCGTCACCCTCAGCGCATCGCGCAGGGGTCGCGGCTCGTGGGTGCGGATCATGTCCGCGCCCTGCGCCGCCGCGAAGAGTTCGGCCGCCAGCGTCGCCGGCAGCGAGTCGGCGACGCCGCGCCCGGCGATCCTGCGGATGAACGACTTGCGCGTCACCGAGACCAGCACCGGTAGGCCGTAGCGCGCCTTCAGCTCCGGCAACCGCCGCAAGGCCTCCAGCGAAGTCTCCGGATCGGTACCCAGAAAGAAGCCCATGCCGGGGTCCAGCACCAGCCGCGAGCGCGCGATCCCCGCCCTCTCCAGCGCCGCGACGCGGGCGTCGAAGAAGGCGAAGATGCGCCCCATGATCTCGCCCGGCGGCACGTCGATGCGCGAGGCTTTGCCGCGATCCTGCACCGCGTGCATGACGATCAGCCGGGCCGCGCTGTCGGCGAGGCGGGGATAGAGCGCGGCATCGGGAAAGCCGTGGATGTCGTTGAGGAAGGCGACGCCCTGATCCAGCGCCCAGAGCTGGACCTCCGGCTCGTAGCTGTCGACCGACACCGCGATCCCCTCGGCCACCAGCGCGGGGACGACCGGCGCGAGGCGGGCGATCTCGGTCGCCGCGCCGACCGCCCCGGCATCGGGGTTCGACGACGCCGCGCCGGCGTCGACCGCATCGGCCCCGTCCGCCGCCAGCCCCCGCCCATGGGCCAGCGCCGCCGCCGGCTCCAGATAGCGCCCGCCGTCCGAGAACGAGTCGGCCGTGATGTTGAGAATGCCGAGGATCTGCGGGCTGGGGGTCATCGCTCTGCCTACGAAAAACCCCGGCGCGGTGCACCGGGGTTTCGCATTGTCGTCGTATCGGGCGCGCCGCTTCAGCCCGGCTGCGGCGCGGGGTCGAAGCCGCCGCTCGGCTTGCCGCGCCCGCCGGTCGGCACCGAGGCCTGCGGCCGCGTCGCTTCGGTATCGGCCGGCTCCTCGCGATTCGGCTTCTCGCCCTTCAGCAGGCCGAGGATCTCGTCGCCCGAAAGGGTTTCGTATTCCAGCAGGCCGCGCGCGATGATCTCCAGCTGGTCGCGCTTGCCCTCGATGATCTCGCGCGCCTTGGCGTACCCGTCCTCGACGATGCGGCGCACTTCGGCATCGATGATGCGCGTCGTCTCTTCCGAGATGTTGTTGCGCTGGCCCATCGAGTAGCCGAGGAACACTTCCTCCTGCTGGTCGCCATAGGCGAGCGGGCCCAGCTTGTCGGAGAGGCCCCAGCGCATCACCATCGCGCGCGACAGCTTGGTCGCCGCGTCGATGTCGGACGAGGCGCCCGAGGTCACCTTGTCGTGGCCGAAAACCACTTCCTCGGCGACCCGCCCGCCCATCAGGATGGCGAGGCGCGAGTGCATCTGCTGGCGGGTCATCGACAGCTTGTCGCCCTCGGGCAGCTGCATCACCATGCCGAGCGCCCGGCCGCGCGGGATGATCGTCGCCTTGTGGACCGGATCGGTCGAGGCGACGTTGAAGGCGACCAGCGCGTGCCCGCCCTCGTGATAGGCGGTCAGGGTCTTCTCTTCCTCGGACATCACCATCGAGCGCCGCTCGGCGCCCATCATGACCTTGTCCTTGGCGTCCTCGAACTCGCGCATCGTGACGACGCGGCGCGAGCGGCGGGCGGCCAGCAGCGCCGCCTCGTTCACCAGATTGGCGAGGTCCGCGCCCGAGAAGCCGGGGGTGCCGCGGGCGATGGTGCGGGCATTGACGTCGGGGGCCAGCGGAACCTTCCGCATATGCACCTTCAGGATCTTCTCGCGGCCGATGATGTCGGGGTTGGGCACCACGACCTGGCGGTCGAAGCGGCCGGGACGCAGCAGCGCCGGGTCCAGCACGTCGGGGCGGTTGGTCGCCGCGATGATGATGATGCCCTCGTTCGCCTCGAAGCCGTCCATCTCGACGAGCAGCTGGTTCAGCGTCTGCTCGCGCTCGTCGTTGCCGTTGCCGAGGCCCGCGCCGCGATGGCGGCCGACCGCGTCGATTTCGTCGATGAAGACGATGCAGGGCGCGTTCTTCTTGGCCTGCTCGAACATGTCGCGCACGCGGCTGGCGCCGACGCCGACGAACATCTCGACGAAGTCCGAACCCGAGATCGTGAAGAACGGCACGTTGGCCTCGCCCGCGACGGCGCGCGCGATCAGCGTCTTGCCGGTGCCCGGCGGGCCGACCAGCAGCGCGCCCTTCGGGATCTTGCCGCCGAGGCGCTGGAACTTCTGCGGATCGCGCAGGAACTCGACGATCTCCTGGAGTTCCTCCTTGGCCTCGTCGACGCCCGCGACGTCCTCGAACGTCACCCGGCCGTGCTTCTCGGTCAGCAGCTTGGCCTTCGACTTGCCGAAGCCCATCGCCTTGCCGCCCGCGCCCTGCATCTGGCGCATGAAGAAGATCCACACGCCGATCAGCAGCAGCATCGGGAACCAGTTGATGATGATGCCGAGCAGGCTGGGGCTGCCGTCGTCCATCGGCTTGGCGGTGGTGTTCACGCCCTTGGCGAGCAGCGCCGTGACCATCTCGGGGTCGTAGGGGGTGGTGGTCTGGAATTGCTCGCCGTTGGTCTTGCGGCCGCTGATCCGGTCGCCCTGGATGGTGACCTCGCTGACCGCGCCGGCGTCCACTTCGCGGCGGAACTCGGAATAGGAGATCTCCGCCCCGGTCGCCTGGCGCGAGGTGGTCTGGAACAGGTTGAACAGCACCACCAGGACCAGCGCGAGGACGACCCAGAGGAAGAAGTTCTTGAAATTATTCACGTTTCGATCCGCCTGAACGAGCTGAAGCGAGCCACGGAACCCGCGCCGCACATGAAAGCACCTTTGCCGGATGCCACTCTGCACCCGCCAGGCTGAACGCCTGATTACGCTGCGCGGTCGCATTTCGACGGCTATCCGGATGGAAAGATAGGGCCGAAGCGCCCCGACTACCAGTCACGCGGGCGTCATGGCGGCAAACTTCATGTTTGGGTTACCGCCCGCCCGTCAGGGCCGATCTGGGGAAAAAGCGCGAAGGGCAGCCACCAGCCGTCCAGGATCCGCCCGCCCGGCGCCTCCGGCGCGAAGGCCAGCGCCGCCGCGCCCGGCCCGGCCTCGGCCCGCCGCGCCGGGCGGACGACGGCGCCGGCCAGCGTCCGGCCGGCAAAAGGATCTGCCGTCCGGATGGCGGCGCCCAGCCTCGCCCGCTCCGCCGCCGTCCCCGGATAGGCCCGCCCGCCCGCCCGGCGCAGCAGGGCCGCCAGCACGACGTCCAGCACCTCGTCCGTCAGGGCGGCCAGCGCCGCCTGCGGCACGAAAACGGCCTCGCCCCGTACGCTGGCCGTTCGCTCCAGCACGCCGAGCGCCGCCCGTTCCAGCCCCAGCCGCGCCCGCTGCGCTTCGGCGAGCGCGGCGACGTCGACGTCCGTCCCCCCTGCCTCGCGCAGGCGCGCCCGGTCGAAGCGGGGGTTTTCGTTGGAGGGATCGCTGAAATAGGGCTGGCCCAGAGCGCCGAGATAGGCGAGCAGCGCCGCCTTGCGCACCGCGATAAGCGGCCGCACCAGGCGGATCGCCGTCCCCGGCAGCAGGCTCTGCGAGGCCATCCCGGCAAGGCCCACCGGGCCGCTGCCCTTGGCCCGGCGCATCGCCACGGTTTCGGCCTGGTCGTCGAGCGTATGCCCGGTCATCAGCGTCGCCGCGCCGGTCCGGCGGCAGGCCTCCGCCAGCAGGCGATAGCGCGCCGCCCGTGCCGCGGCCTGGAGTCCGGACTGGGGCTTCGCGCCGGTCCAGCGCAGCACCTCGTGCTTCAGGCCCAGCGCCTTCGCCCAGGCGCCGGCCGCCTCGGCCTCCGCCGCCGAGTCTTTGCGCAATCCGTGATCGACGGTGAAGACGGCGGGGCCGAGCGGCGCCGCGAGGCGCATCAGCGCCGTCGAGTCCGGCCCGCCGGAGACGGCGAGCGCGAACGGCCGCGGCGGATCGAGGATCGCCAGCGCCGCATCGAACGCGGCCTGCGGATCGGACGCTCCGCTCACGCCGCCGTCAGGTCCGCGCCCCGGTTCATCCTAGCTGCACCCGGCCTTCTTCGCCTCGCGCTCGGCGCGGCTGAGGATGGCATCGCTCGCCTTGGGATATTTCTGCTTGATCGCCGCCAGCGTCGTGCAGCCTTCCTTCTTCTTCTCCAGGTTGATCAGCGACAGGCCCAGCTTCAGCATCGCCTCGGGTCCGCGTCCGGCCTGCGGGTATTTCTTCAGCACGTCGGCGAAGGCGAGCGCCGCCTTCTCGTAGTCCTTGCGGACATAGTGGATGTCGGCGATCCAGTACTGCGCCTGCGCCGCGTAGTCGGTCTCGGGATAGGACTGCACGACCTCGCGGAAGAGCCGCAGCGCGTCGTCGTATTCGGCGCGGGTCAGGTGGTCCATCGCGATGTTGTAGGTCTCCTCGGCGCTCGACCCGGCCTCCGGCGCGGGAATGTCGCCGATCGTGCCGGGCGGCTTCGGGCCCCCGTCGCCGCCTGCCGCCGGGCCGCCGGCGTCCGGCTCGTCCGACGGCGCCGGCCCGCCCGCACCGCCGCCCGCATCGGCGCCGGCCCCGCCGCCCGGCGGGTTCGGATTGCCCTCCAGCTGGTTGAGGCGGAAATTGGTCTCCGTCTCCAGCCGGTCCAGCTTGTCCTTCACCGTGCGCACGTCGTAGCCGAGCTGCTCGACCTGGCCGGTCAGGGTGCGGATCGATTCCTCCAGGTCGTTGAGACGCTGCACCGAGGGGCCGCCCGCGTCGGCGCCGCCGCCGCCCTGATACGCCTGCTCCTGCAAGTCGCGCAGCGTCTCCTCGATGCGTTGCAGCCGCTCTTCCAGATTGTAGGGATCGTAGGCCTGCGCCAGCGCGGGCAGGGGCGTCAGGACAAGTCCCAGCGCCATCAGCGCGGCGGCGCGGCTCGGCATCGACACGGCCATATCGGTTCTCGCAAACGACGCGCCGCTCGGGGCGCACGAACGCAAGGGAATGGCCTTCAATTTGGCCGAATTCAAGGCCGGAGCCTTGAGGGATCGAGAGCCTCGTGACAACGTGACGGGAAACCGCAAAAAAGCCGATGGGTGGATGTCCCGTGTCGCCGCAGCGTAACCCCTACGACCTCGACCTGCCCAAGTGCGAGGCCAACTACCAGGCCCTCACCCCGCTCTCCTTCCTCGAACGCGCCGCCGGGACCTTTCCGGACCGGCTCGCCGTCGTCCATGGCGCCCGCCGCTTCACCTATCGCGAATTCCACGCCCGCTGCCGCCGCCTCGCCTCGGTGCTGAAGGGGCGCGGCATCGGCCTCGGCGACACCGTCGCGACGCTGATGCCCAACGTCCCGGCGCAGCTCGAATGCCATTACGGCGTGCCGATGACCGGCGCAGTGGTCAACGCCATCAATTACCGCCTCTCGGCCCAGGAGATCGCCTTCATCCTCGACCACGGCGAGGCGAAGATCCTGATCGCCGACCACGAGTTCGGCGCGCTGGCGAAAGCGGCCGTCGCGCTCAGCGCCTCCAAGCCCTTCGTCGTCGGCGTCGCCGACGCCGAGCACCAGGGCGGCGAGCCGGTCGGAGAGATCGACTACGAGGACTTCATCGCGCCGGGCGATGCGGCCTATGCGGGCGAGCGCGTCGCCGACGAATGGAACGCCATCGCCCTCAACTACACCTCGGGCACGACCGGCAATCCCAAGGGCGTCGTCTTCCATCATCGCGGCGCCTATCTGCTGGCGATGGGCAACGCCGTCACCGCCGCGATGGGCCAGCACCCGGTCTATCTGTGGACGCTGCCGATGTTCCACTGCAACGGCTGGTGCTTCACCTGGACGATCTCGGCGGTCGCGGGCACCCATGTCTGCCTGCGCAAGACCGAGGCGGCGCGCATCTACGAGGCCATCGCCGCCCACGGCGTCACCCATATGTGCGGCGCGCCGGTCGTCATGAACATGCTGATCAACGCCCCCGACGGGATGCGCACGACCGGCGGGCGGACCATCGAGTTCTACACCGCCGCGGCGCCGCCGCCGGCCGCGGTGCTGCAGAAGATGGAGGCCTCTGGCTTCCACGTCACGCACCTCTACGGCCTCACCGAGACCTACGGCCCCTCGGTCATCAACGCCTGGAACGACGACTGGGACGCGCTCCCCCCGGCCGAGCGCGCCACGATGAAGGCGCGCCAGGGCGTGCGCTATGTCGTGCTCGAAAACCTCGCCGTCATGGACCCCGAGACGATGGTCCCGGTGCCGAAGGACGGCCAGACGATGGGCGAGGTCTTCTTCCGCGGCAACGTCGTCATGAAGGGGTATCTGAAGAACCCCGCCGCCACCCAGGCGGCCTTCAAGGACGGCTGGTTCCATTCCGGCGATCTCGGCGTCTGGGACGAAGACGGCTATATCCGCCTCAAGGACCGCTCCAAGGACATCATCATCTCGGGCGGCGAGAACATCTCCTCGATCGAGGTCGAGGACGTGCTCTACCGCCATCCGGCGGTGTTCGAAGCCGCCGTCGTCGGCCGCCCGGACGAGAAATGGGGCGAGATCGCCATCGCCTTCGTCAATCTGAAGCCGGGCGCCGCGGCGAGCGAGGCCGAGCTCATCGCCTTCGTGCGCGGCGAGATCGCCCACTACAAGGCGCCCAAGAAGGTCGTCTTCGGCGAACTGCCCAAGACTTCGACCGGCAAGGTGCAGAAATTCAAGCTGCGCGACCGGGCGCACCCGATCGGGATCTAGTGCGACTTGCGTTCATGGCGAAACGCAACAAGCCTCTTCCTCATGGCCGCCCTTGAGGCGGCCATCCAGAGCGGCGTTTGGCGCGATGCTGGATGGCCGGGTCGGGCCCGGCCATGAGGACCGGCTCATCCAAGCCAGCCTGAACGCGAAGCGCTCTAGTGCCGCCGCCGCTTCGGCTCGCGCTTCGACAGCAGGGCGAACGTCGCGCCCGCCAGGAACCCGGCGATGCCCTGCGACGCGAGGCCGGCGGCCGTCCGCGCGCCGGGCACCACCATCATGCCGAGCGCCATCTTCAGCCCGATGAAGATCGCGACCAGCGCCACCGCGCCCGCCCCAGCATACCACCAGAACCGCAGGCCCGGGGCGAGGCGCTGCACCAGCCCGGCGACGCCGAGCCCGATGGCCAGCGCCACCGCGACCAGCACCGGGTAGAGGCCGAAGCCCAGATTCGTGCCGTCGATGACGACGAGGCCATAGAGCGTGCGGCCGAACCAGGCCAGCCGCTCGCCGATCGGCAGCGTCGCCGCCGGCCCCGCCGCCGCCAGGAAGCTCTGCTGGTCGAACCAAGCCAGCAGCGCGCCGCCGGCGAGGACGCCGGCGATCGTCGCCGCGATCCAGGCGATGAGGATACGGATCATGTCCTGCCCCTTTGCGTTCCGGCCCTAGCTGTCCCACATAATGCGGCAAAGACAAGCCGCCTCGCGGCCCCTCGACAGGAGACTGGAATGAAACGCCGTCTTGCCGCCCTGCCGCTCTGCGCCGCCGTCTTCGTTCCGGCCGCCGCCGCCGCCGCGCCGATCCTCGCGCCCGGGCCGGCCGCCGACCCCGCCGCCTACCAGGTAAGCGAGATCGCTTCGGGCCTCGACCACCCCTGGTCGCTGGCGCTGCTGCCCGATGGCGCGATGCTGGTGACCGAGCGCAATGGCGGCCTGCGCCTCATCCGCGACGGCAGGCTCGCCGAGGCCCCCGTCGGCGGCCTGCCCGAGGCCTACAAGCAGGGCCAGGGCGGCTATTTCGACGTCGTGACGGATCCCGCCTTCGCCGCCAACGGCCTCGTCTATGTCGCCTATGCCGAGGGCACCGACGAGGCCAACCGCACGGCGATCGCCCGCGGCCGCTTCGACGGCTCGGCGCTGCAGGACGTGACGGTCATCTTCCGCAACGTCCCCGACAAGGACACCGGCGCGCATTTCGGCGGCCGCCTCGCCTTCCTCGCCGACGGCACGCTGCTGCTCACCACCGGCGACGGCTTCCAGTACCGCGAGCAGGCGCAGGACAAGGCGAGCGGCCTCGGCAAGATCGTGCGCCTCGCCGCCGACGGCAGCATCCCCGCCGACAACCCCTTCGCCGCCGAGAGCGGCGCCAGGCCCGAGGTCTGGAGCTACGGCCATCGCAACCAGCAGGGCCTCGCGGTCGATCCGGCGACCGGCACGGTCTATCAGACCGAACACGGCGCGCTGTCGGGCGACGAGGTCAACGTCATCGTCAAGGGCGCCAATTACGGCTGGCCGATCGCCACCTACTCGGTCGACTATTCCGGCTCGGTGATTTCTCCGTACACGGACGTCGAGGGCACGGTGCAGCCGCTCGCGGTGTGGATGCCCGAACGCTTCGCGCCCTCGGGGCTCGCCGTCTATCGCGGCGCGCTCTTCCCCGAATGGGACGGCGACCTTCTCGCCGGCGGCCTCGCCGCGGCGCAGGTCGCCCGCCTCGACCTCGACGCCGAGGGCAAGGTGGTGGGCGAGACCCGCCTCTTCGCCGAACTGGGCGAGCGCATCCGCGACGTCCGCGTCGGCCCCGACGGCGCGATCTACCTGCTGACCGACGAGGACAACGGCAAGGTCCTGAAAGTCACCCCGAAATAGCCCCCGGAGGCTATCGCGCCCTCAGGTAGGCCCGCATCCCCTCGGCCGCCGCGAGGCCGGTGGCGAAGCAGGCCTGCAGCAGATAGCCCCCGGTCGGGGCTTCCCAGTCGAGCATCTCGCCGGCCGCGAAGACCCCGGGCAGCGCGGCCAGCATCAGCCGCCCGTCCAGCGCATGCCGCGAGACGCCGCCCGCCGACGAGATCGCCCGCGCCAGGCCCTCGACGCCATGGACGTCGAGGCGCACCGCCTTCGCCGCCGCCGCAAGCGCCGCCGCGTCCTGCGGCAGCTCGCGCCCCGCGCCTTCGCGCAGCAGGGCGGCCTCCAGCTTCGAGAAGCCCGCCTTGCGCAGCCGCGTCGCGATCGACGCCCCGCTTCGCGCCTCAAGCCGCCGCGCCAGATCGCCCGCCTCCATGCCGGGGCGCAGGTCGATCGTCAGCGCCGCGCGCCCTTCCGCCGCCACCGCGTCGCGGATCGCCGCCGACAGCGGATAGACCGCGCCCCCTTCCAGGCCGTAGGCCGTCGCCACCGCTTCGCCGCGCGCCTCGAAACCGCAGGCCGCCAGCGTCACGTTCTTCAGCGGCGTCCCCGCCAGCGCCCGCATCGGCGCGCTCCAGGCGATGTCGATGCCCATGTTCGCGGGCCTGAGCGGAGCCAGCAGCACGCCCCGCGCCGCCAGCAGCGGCGTCCAGGCGCCGTCCGAGCCGAGCTTCGGCCAGCTCGCGCCGCCGAGCGCCAGCAGCGTCGCGTCGGCGCGCACGCGAACCTCGCCCTCGGGCGCGGCGAAGACCAGCGCGCCCTCGCCGTCCCAGCCGCGCCATGCGTGCCGCGTCTTCAGCGTCACGCCCTGCGCCGCCAGACGCGCCAGCCAGGCGCGCAGCAGCGGCGAGGCCTTCATCGCCTTGGGAAACACCCGTCCCGACGAGCCGGTGAACATCGCCTGCCCCAGGCCCTCGGCCCAGGCGACGAGCGCAGCCGGCGGATGCGCCTCCAGCATCGGCCGCAGCCAGTCGCGCGCCGCGCCGTAGCGCGCCGCGAAGGCCTCGAACGGCTCGGCATGGGTGAGATTCAGCCCGCCGCGCCCGGCGATCAGCAGCTTGCGGGCGAGCGAGGGCATGCGGTCGTAGACCGTCACGCGCGCCCCGGCCGCGCTCAGGCGCTCGGCGGCGATCAGCCCCGCCGGTCCGCCGCCGACGATGGCGGCGGTGCGTCCGCCCTGCACGGCCTTCAGATCGGACAGGCGGCGACTTCCAGCTGCAGCATCGCGAGCACCCGGCCGAAACCGATATACTGGCCGGCCATCATCGCCAGTTCCAGGAACTCGCCGTCGCTGAAGTGGCGGCGCATCTCCGCCACGTCGTCGTCGCCGATGTTGTGGTGGTCCAGCGCCATGCGTTCGGCGAAGTGGATCGCCGCCCGTTCGCGCGGGCTGAAGGCGGCGCCGTCGGCGTCGTCGACCCCCGACGCCGCTTCGTCCTCGCGCACCACGGCGGGCGCCATGCGCACGCTCTTGCAGAGGACGCAGCCGTTCAGCGTCGCGATGCGCAGCCGCACCAGCTCCTTCAGCCGCGGCTCCAGCAGGCCCGCGCCGCCGACGTGCCAGGGGCCGTAGAACTTCTGGTAGTCCTCGACCAGCTGCGGATTGGCGGCGAACACCCGCGCGAAGTGCCGGCCGAGGTAGTTCTCCTCCGGCACCGCATCGTGCATCGCCTTGAGATAGGGCGGCAGCGTCTCCGGCTCCGCCAGCGGCATGCGCGCCATCTCAGCGCCCCTCGAACTTCGGCTCGCGCTTCTCCATGAAGGCGACCATGCCCTCGCGCGCATCGGCGGTCTTCAGCAGCGGCAGAAGCTGCAGGAAGACGTGATGCACATGGTCGCCGAAGGTCTCGTCCATGCCGATGCGCATCATGCGCTTGGCCGCCTGGACGGCGAGCGGCGCGTTGGAGGCGATCTCCTTCGCCAGCGCCCGCGCCGCGGCCGGCAGATCGGCGTCCGGCACGACATGGTTGGCGAGGCCCATCGCCTGGCACTCGGCGGCCCTCAGCGTCCGCCCGGTGAAGATGAGTTCCGCCGCCTTCGCCCAGCCCAGCAGACGCGGCAGGAACCAGGTGCCGCCGCTTTCCGGCACGATGCCGCGCTTGGTGAAGGCGGCGGCCATCTTGGCGCCTTCGGCCATCACGCGGATGTCGCAGCCGAGCGCGGTGTCCATGCCATAGCCGGCGGCCGAGCCGTTGAGGGCGCAGATCGTCGGCGTCTCCATGTTGTAGAGCACGGTCGGCGGCGTATGGCGCAGGTTCAGCGTCACCGCCTGGCCCGCGCCGGTGGTGATGCCGTCCTTGCCCTGGCCGCCGCCGGTCGCCTCGGCAAGGTCGAGCCCGGCGCAGAAGGCCCGGCCGGTGCCGGTGAGGACGACGCAGCGCACCTCCCGGTCGGCCTCGGCCTTCAGCAGCAGCGTGGTCAGCTGGTCCAGCATGGTGCGCGAGATCGTGTTCATGCGCGCCGGCCGGTTCAGCGTGATCGTCGCGATGTGCTCCGAGACCTCGTAGAGCACCTCGTCGCCCTGATCGGGGGCCGCCTTGATCGCCTGTGACATGGGTTTCCTCGCCTGTCTCTTGTCGTGATGCCGGATTGCGATGGCCGCAGCCTACCCCCGAACGCCGCGCCGGCGAAAGCACCCGGCAGCCGCGCTCAGTCGAGGTCCTGGCCGTCCATGCCGGCGTTCTTGCGCGCCCGCGCCACCAGGTCGGCGACGATCGGACCCAGCGCCTTGGGGTCCTTCACCGGCGTCGCCGTCGGCCCGCGATGCCAGCCCTCGGCGATGCCGAGCACCGTGCCGCTCGCCTCGAACATGCGGCCCGACACGTCCTTCGACTCCGCGCTTGCCAGCCACACCGCGATCGGCGCGACCCATTTGGGATCGCCGCTGGCCTTGCGTTCCTCGGTCACGACGCCGAGATCCTCGGTCAGCCGGGTCAGCGCCCCCGGCGCGATCGCGTTCACCGTCACGCCATAGCGGCGCAGCTCGCGCGCCGCGATGATCGTGAAGGCGGCGATGCCCTGCTTGGCGGCGCCGTAGTTCGTCTGTCCGATATTGCCGTAGATGCCCGACACCGACGAGGTGTTGATGACGCGCGCGTTGGCCGGCTCGCCGGTCGCCTTGGTGAGGTCGCGCCAGTAGTTCGCGGCATGATGGGTGGGCGCGAAGGTGCCCTTCAGGTGCACCTTGATCACCGCATCCCATTCCGCCTCGGTCATGTTGACCAGCATCCGGTCGCGCAGGATGCCGGCATTGTTGATGAGGACGTCCAGCCGCCCGAAGGCGGAGATCGCCTGGTCGATCATCCCCTTGGCGCCGGCCCAGTCGCTGACGTCGGCGCCGTTCGCCACCGCCTCGCCGCCCGCCGCCCGGATCTCGTCCACCACCTGCTGGGCGGGCGAGGCGTCCGCCCCGACCCCGTCACGCGCCGCGCCGAGGTCGTTGACCACGACTTTCGCGCCCTCGGCCGCCAGCATCAGGCAGTATTCGCGGCCGATGCCCCGCCCGCCGCCGGTGACGATCGCCACCCGGCCTTCGCATAGTCCCGCCATCCTTGGTCTCCTCCGGTGTCTTTTTGCTCTTGCCTGGGCGATGCTATCCCCCTTGGGCGGCAGGGCAACAGGGCGCCGCGGCGGTCGGGCGGAGCATGGCGGCGGATCTCACACCCCTTTTCGTCTGGCTGGCCGGACAATCGCTCTGCGACGCACCGGTCGAGGACCTCGTCGGCGGCCTCGGCGAGCGGCTTAACGAGAGCGGGCTCGACATCGCCCGCGCCCATGTCTCCGGCGCCACGCTGCATCCGATGGTCAGTGCCTTCATGGTCAACTGGCGGCCGGGCGGTCCCGCCGTGCGCTCCGAGCGCGGCCACGACGATCCGGAAGGCAAGGCCTGGCGCGAGAGCCCGCTCCTGCACATGCTCGACGCCAACCTCCCGGCGATGCGCCAGCGGCTCGACCGCGCCAATGCGCCCTTCGCCTTCCCGGTCTTCGAGGAACTGGCCGGCGAGGGCATGACCGAATGGATCGCCTTCCGCGAGGGCTTCGACTGGAACTCGTCGTCGGTGCCCGGCGGGCAGTTCGGCGTCATCGCCTCGCTGGCCACCCGCCGCCCCGGCGGCTTCGACGACGCCGAGATGCCCGGCCTTCTCGCCCTCGTCCAGCCGATCGCCGCGGCGGTGAAGACCCATTTCGTCGGCACCGTCGCCCGCGACGTGCTCTCGGCCTATATCGGGACCGACGCCGCGCAGCGCGTCCTCTCGGGCGCCATCACGCGCGGCGGCGTCGCGCAGATGCCGGCCGTCGTGATGATGGCCGACCTCAAGGGCTTCACCCGGCTCAGCAACACCCGCCCGATCGGCGAGGTGGTGGCCCGCCTCAACGACTGCTTCGACCGCATCGCGATCGCGGTCGGCGCCGCGGGCGGCCATGTCCTGAAATTCATCGGCGACGGCGTGCTCGCCATCTTCCTGCTGGAGGGCCGCGGCGAAGCCGGGGCGGCGGCTGCGGCGCTGGCGGCGGCCGAGGCGATCCAGGGCGCGCTGCCGGACGGCGTCGCGGTCGATATCGGCCTCAATATCGGCGAGGTGCATTACGGCAATATCGGCGCCGCCGGACGGCTCGACTTCACCGCCATCGGACCGGCCGTCAACGAGGCGGCGCGGCTGGAATCGCTCTGCGGCGTGCTCGGCCGGCCGATCCTCGTCTCCGGCGCGCTTGCGGCCGCCGCGCCGCCGGCCTGGCGGGCCCGCCTCGTCCCCCTCGGCCGCCACGCGCTGCGCGGCTTCGACGACCCGCGCGAGGTCCTCGCCCTCGCCTGAGGCGCGGCCGGCACTTGCAGGTTGAGGACTACTATCCTATATCGGCGAAGGGCACGGGGCGGGGGGATCATCATGGGCGGGCAAGTCCGAAAACGAGTCGGCGCCCTTTCCGTCCGCGTCAATTCTGAACAATATCGTCAGGCCGACGTTCGAATGCCGGCACCCAAACGCCCCCACCCTTTTCTGCCGTTCGAATGGGGGCGGAGTCCCGGTTTTCCGCCGCTTTCCAGGGTACAGACGTTCCAATAGGCCATGACCATCCTCAAGATCGCCCGCATGGGCCACCCCGTCCTCGCCCGCCGCGCCGACCCGGTCGCCGACCCGACCGCGCCCGAGATCCGCAGGCTCGCCGAGGACATGATCGAGACCATGATCGACGCCAACGGCGCCGGCCTCGCCGCCCCTCAGGTCCATGTGCCGCTGCGCCTCGTCGTCTTCCAGGCGCCCGGCGAACGCGCCGATCCGGGCCTCGCCGAGGACGAGCGCTTCGACCACACCGCGCCGCTCACCATCCTCGCCAATCCCGAGATCGAGGTACTGTCCGAGGTGCGCGAGGCCGGCTGGGAGGGCTGCCTCTCGGTGCCGGGGCTGCGCGGCCTCGTCGCCCGCCCCGCCCATATCCGCTACACCGGCCTCACCCTCGACGGCGCCCGCCTCACCCGCGTCGCGCGCGGCTTTCACGCCCGCGTCGTGCAGCACGAGTTCGACCATCTCGACGGGATGCTGTATCCCCAGCGCATGGAAGACCTGACCCGCCTGATCTTCGAGAGCGAGGCCCGCCACCACCTGCGGCGCGAGGACGGCGCATGACCGCCAGGACCGACGCCACGGTCGAGAAGGCACGCGCCGCGCTGCTCGACGCCGCCATCGAACACGCCGCCTTCGACGGCTTCACGCCGAAGGCGCTCGAGGAAGCGGCGCGCCAGCTGAAGATCGCGCCCGAGATCGCCGCCCTCGCCTTTCCCGGCGGGCCGAAGGACCTCCTGCGCGCCTGGAGCGAGAAGCTCGACGACGAGACGCGGGCCGAGCTCGAGGCCGCCGGCCTCAAGGATATGAAGATCCGGGCGCGCGTGACCAAAGGCGCGCGGCTGCGCATCGAAAAGATGATGGCGCACAAGATCGCGGCGCGGCGCGCCGCCGCCTTCCTCGCGCTCCCCTTCAACGCGCCGCTCGGGGCCGAGCTCCAGTTCCGCACCGCCGACGCGATCTGGCGCGGCATCGGCGATACCTCGACCGACTTCAACTACTACACCAAGCGCATCCTGCTCTCGGGCGTCGTCGCCGCGACTCTGCTCTACTGGTTCGCCGACGAGAGCGAGGGCGCCGCAGACACCTGGGCCTTCCTCAACCGCCGCATCGAGAACGTGATGGGCATCGAGAAGGCGAAGGCGGGCCTCAAGGACTTCGCCGCGAAGCTGCCCGACCCGTTCCGCATCCTCGGCGGCCTGCGCTATCCCTCGAAGGGAAAGTGACGGCGCATCAGCCGGGCGATCGCCCGGCTGCCGGAATCCTCGCGCGCCGCCAGGCCCAGCTCGACGCCCGAGCGGTCGTCCTCGGTGCGGTTCTGGCTCAGCTTGAACTGCGCCTCGATCCGCTCGATCGTCAGGCGGACGCCGACGATCCCGCCCAGCATCGCCTCGACATAATCCGCCGGCGCATCGTCAATTGACCAGGGTTTCGCCTCGCCCGCCTCGAACCTGTCCGTCAGCCTGCGGACGATGGCGCGCTTCTCGTCGGCGCCGTGCAGCCACCTCAGGCGGCCGCGGACATGCACCGCCACGTAGTTCCAGGTCGGCACCACCCGTCCGTGCTCGGCCTTGGTCGCGTAGAAGCCGGGCGAGACATAGGCCGACGGCCCGCCGAACACCGCCAGCGCCGGCGCGCCGTCCAGCGTCTGCTGCCAGTGCGGATTGGGCTTGGCGATATGCCCGGCAAGGCCGTCGCCGTCGCGCAGCAGGGGCACGTGCGTCGCCTCGAGGCCCTCCGTCACCAGCAGCGCCAGCGGCCAGGCGTCGATCGCCTCGAAGGCGGCCGCCTCGTCGCCCGGCCGGAAATGCGCCGGACGGTACATCTCAGGGCCGCCCGCCCATCGGGAAGAGGCGGTTGACGTGGCCCATCTTGCGCCCCGGCCGCGCTTCGCCCTTGCCGTAGAGATGCAGCGCCGCGTTCGGCTCGGCGGCGATCGCCGGCCAGCGCTCCACCTCGTCGCCGATCAGGTTCTCCATCGCGCAGTCGGCGAAGCGCAGCGCCGGCTTCAGCGGCCAGCCCGCGACCGCGCGGACATGCTGCTCGAACTGGCTGACGGCGCAGGCATCCATCGTCCAGTGCCCGGAATTGTGAACGCGCGGCGCCAGCTCGTTGACCAGCAGGCCGCCGCCGGGCAGCGCGAACATCTCCACGCCGATGACGCCGACATAGTCCAGCGCCTCCAGGATCGCCCCGGCGATCCGCCAGGCCTCGGCGCCGGCGCCCGCGCCGAGGCGGGCCGGGGCCAGCGTCTCGCGCAGGATGCCCTCGCGGTGGCGGTTCTCGACCGGATCGTAGGCCTCGATGCGTCCGTCCGCGCCGCGCGCCGCCACCACCGATATCTCCTGCCGGAAGGCGACGAGGCCCTCCAGGATGCAGGGCGCGGCGAAGGCGGCGACGGCGGCGGCGGCCTCCTCGGCGCTGGCGACCCGCGCCTGCCCCTTGCCGTCATAGCCGAGCCGCCGGGTCTTCACGATCGCCGCCTTGGCCCCCAGCGCGGCGAAGGCGGCGCGCGCCTCCTCGGCGGTTGCGGCGGCGGCATAGGGCGCGGTCCCGATGCCGAGCGCCCGGACGAAATCCTTCTCGGTCAGGCGGTCCTGCGCCACCTCCAGCGCCTTGGGTCCCGGCCGCACCGGCTTGAGGCCCGCCAGCAGCGCCGCGCAGGCCGCCGGGACGTTCTCGAACTCGTAGGTGATCGCATCGACCGACGCCGCGAAGGCGGCGAGCGCCGGCCGGTCGTCATAGCCGCCCCGCGTGTGGCGCGCCGCCACCTCGGCCGCCGGGCTCTCGTCCTCGGGCGCGTAGACGTGCACGCGAAGGCCGAGCGGGGCGGCGGCCAGCGCCATCATCCGCCCCAGTTGACCGCCGCCCAGGATGCCGATGGTCGATCCGGGCGGCAGCATGGACATGGCCTCACCCGCCATGGCCGGCGGCGTCGTCCTTCGGCTCCAGCGCCACGGCGGCGGTCTGGCGCTTGCGATACTCCTCCAGCCGCTTCATCAGCTTCGCATCGCCGGTGCCCAGGATGGCGGCGGCCAGCAGCGCGGCGTTCACCGCCCCCGCCCGGCCGATCGCCAGCGTGCCGACCGGAATGCCGGCCGGCATCTGCACGATCGAGAGCAGGCTGTCGAAGCCCTGCAGGCCGGTCGCCGAGGCCGGCACGCCCAGCACCGGCAGCGGCGTCAGCGCGGCCGTCATGCCGGGCAGGTGGGCGGCGCCGCCGGCGCAGGCGATGATGACCTTGAGGCCCCGCTCCTGCGCGCTGTCGGCATAGGCGTACATGCGCTCGGGCGTGCGGTGCGCCGAGACGATCCGCGTCTCGTGCGGCACGCCGAGCGCCGCCAGCGTCTCGGCCGCATGGCGCATGATCGACCAGTCGGACTGGCTGCCCATGATGACGCCGACCAGCGGCGGCGCGGGCGGCTTGGTACGGCGCGGGGAACGCTTGGGCGCGGCGGCCATGGGACCGGTCCTCGTTGAGGAAACGCGCGGTATATGGCGGACGCCCGAGCGGCGCAACCGCCGTGCCAGTCTTGGCGAAGGAGAATTAACGGTTTGGTTCC
The DNA here is from genome assembly GCA_016792565.1 of Alphaproteobacteria bacterium. Classification (GTDB taxonomy): domain Bacteria; phylum Pseudomonadota; class Alphaproteobacteria; order Micropepsales; family Micropepsaceae; genus JADZAI01. The sequence goes on along the minus strand of JAEUMK010000104.1, from coordinate 20,322 downwards.
GACTCCCGCCGCAGACTGTCCGCCTCACTTGGAGACGTCTCGGACTCATGCGCGTTGCAGGCACCATGCAGCCCGGGGGTATCCTCGGCGCGACGCCGGCCCGCCCGGTCGCACCCCGGCCCGGCGCGCCCGCGACGGCGAGCCCGCGCGGTGTCGCCGACGCTCAGAGCGTCCTCGGCATTCCCGCCCACGAATTCACGCCCCGGGTCCGCGACGCCATCATGAAGCTGATGGGCGAGGTCGACCATCTGCGCCAGGAGCTCCAGAACCAGCGCAAGCGCATGACGCAGCTCGAGGCCGACGCCGACCAGGATGTCCTCGTGCCCTGCCTCAACCGCCGGGCCTTCGTGCGCGAAATGTCGCGCATCCTCTCCTTCGTCGAGCGCTACGGCCTGCCCGCCAGCCTCGTCTACCTCGACCTCGACAATTTCAAGGACATCAACGACCAGCACGGCCACGCCGCCGGCGACGCGGCGCTGCTGCAGGTCTGCGAGGTCCTCAAGGGCCACATCCGGGAATCGGACCTGCTCGGCCGCCTGGGCGGCGACGAGTTCGGCATCATTCTCGCCAAGGCGAACCAGGCCGAGGCCGACACCAAGGCCGAACTGATGGCCCAGATCATCAAGGCCTGCCCGCTGGTCTGGAACGGCAAGGCGATCCAGCTCGCCTTTACCACCGGCGCCTACGAGTTCCGCCCCGGCGAGAACCCGGCCGAGGCGATGGCTCGCGCCGACCAGGCGATGTACGAGCGCAAGGTCCAGGCCCGCGCCGCCCGGCGCTAGAGCGTCTAGCTGTTCTCCGACTGCATGCCGTGCCGCTGCTCCATGGCGGCCGACCAGCCCTTCAGCGAATCGCCGCCGGGAAACTTGCTGACCGTCGCCCCCTCGAAGCGGAACGTCGCCCTGCCGCCGCCGAACTGGGTATGGATGCCGGCGGTGACCGGCACGCCCCAGGTCTGGGCCAGCCGCTCCACCAGGCCGGTGCCCTTGCCGCCGCCGACGTCGCAGCCCAGCAGCTGCACGGCGCCGAACTCGACGAAGATCCGCTTGATGCGGACCAGCAGATGCTCGATCTGGCCGTAGTTCGACAGCGAGATAGCCGCCAGATGCGGCGCCCCGTTGATCTCGCCGCCGGTGACGTTCTGCAGACCGTTGTTGCCGTGCCCATGGAAGCGCAGCAGCATCGTCTGGCCGTTGCCGCCGCGCGCCGCGATCTCGTTCATGGCGACCTCAAGCCCGTTCGACATGCCGAACAGAACGATGGGATCGAAGCCCGCCCGGCGCAGATCGTTCGCTTCCAGCTGCACCAGCGATGAGTCGGTGCCGTCGACCACGTCGAGCGTGCGCAGACGGCTCACATCCTCCAGCTTGTGCCAGGTGATGGGGCCGATGATCTGGTCGCGGCTCAGCGTGTGGTGGTCCTGGAATTTCCAGACCGCATTGCCGGTTTTCGGACCGAAATGACCGTCGGTCGTGATCAGCGTCTGCGGCCGGTGCCGCCGCATCAGGATTTGCGATGTAGCGACGGTCGGCAGGACGTCGCCGTTCCACAGTAGCGTCATGTCGGCGGCTCCGTTGAGGTTTCCGCCCCCCGCCAGCCTGACTAGCGCCGCCGCGGCCGCCGCGCGACGCGGCGCATCGCCGCGTCAGGCGATGATGTCGGGAATAAGCTGGTTTTCCATCTGGAGAATTTGGTCCTTCAGGGCCAGTTTCTTCTTCTTCAGACGAGCCAGCAGCAACTGGTCGCGGGCGGACGCATCGGACAGCGCCTGGATCGCGCTGTCGAGATCGCGGTGCTCCTGTCGCAGCAGCCCCAGCTTGATGCGGACCGCCCTGTCTTCCTCGCTCTCGTCCGGCTCGAACGCTGACATGCCGAGGCTGATTCCCTGCGCCTTGTCCCCGCGCCGACCATAGCGGGCGGCGCAAACCCTGTCTTGCCTTGCGTGCACCTTAACGCCCCGGAAAGACTGACCGCGGAATTGCCGCGCCGCAGCACATGAATTCGCCGTCAGGCGGCGTCATCCGGCGTGACAGATCGGTGAATCCGTGGTGGACTTGCTCATCCTGAAGACAGGAAAGGAGGCGAGTTCCTATGGGACTTGAGTCGCACATCCAGCAGCTTTCGGACAAGCACCGGCGCCTGGAGGAGACCATCGCCGAGGAGACGGCGCACCCCGGCCACGACGAACTGAAGATCTCCGCCATGAAGCGCCAGAAGCTGCGGATCAAGGAGGAGCTGGAAAGGCTCCGCTTCGAAACGGCCCACTAGGCCGCAGCGCTTCGTCAGCGCGTTTGAAGCCCTCGGGCCACTGGCGCATGTTGCGCCAGCGGCTGCGGGGGCTTTGATTTATTAACACCCCTTTTGGCAGCCGGGGTGGACATGCATCCCCGCTTTTGCTATTTCGCCGCCTCCCGGAACGGCTGCGCGCCGTCCGTCCCGATATTTTTGACTCCTAAGAAGGTCATCCGTGCAGATCATCGTCCGCGACAACAACGTCGATCAGGCCCTGAAGGCGCTCAAGAAGAAGATGCAGCGCGAGGGTCTTTTCCGCGAGATGAAGCTGCGCAACCACTACGAAAAGCCGAGCGTGAAGCGCGCGCGCGAGAAGGCTGAATCGATCCGCCGCGCCCGCAAGCTCGCCCGCAAGCGCCTGCAGCGCGAAGGCCTGCTTCCGGCCGCGGCCAAGAAGTAGCCATCGGATTCAGTCTTGCGTTGACGCAAGCCGCGGGTCCGCCCGCGGCTTTTTCGTTTGTCTGCCACTGTTGCTCCTGCCCTGCTGGACACCGCCGCCCGCCGTCGTAGCGTCCATCCGGGGAATCGAAACGAGACGCATCATGAACGCGCTTGGAAACGGCCGTGATCGCACGGCGCCGTCCGGGCCGGCGGAGGGCCTGCCTCCGCTGGACGAGATCGAGCAACTGGCCGAGGCCGAGGCCGGGGTCCGCCCACCCTCGTCGCCCTTCGCCTTCATCGGCTTTCTGGTCGGGCGCCACTTCCGCGCCAGGGCCGCCGCGCTGGTCGCTGTCGCGGCGGTGGCGACCGTGCTCGAGTCGCTCGGGCCTTTCGCGCTCGGACGCCTGGTCAATGCTGTCACCGCAGGGGCGGCCGCACCGGCGCCGCACGACTATGCCGGCATCGCATTCTGGTTCGCCGCCCTGGGCGCGCTCTGGTTCGCACCGTCGCTGCTCTATCGCCTGCACGATGCGATCGACCGCTCGCTTAGCCCGCGCCTGCGCGGCCTCGCGCAGAAATACCTGTTCGCGTGGCTGCTCGGACACTCCGCGCGCTACTTCCAGGAGAACTTCGCCGGCAAGCTCGGGCAGAAGATCAAGCAGGCCGGCCAGGCGGCGATCGGCCTCCTCTATCTGTGCACCTTCGATATCACCCGCATCGTCGTACTGCTGATCGCCGGCACCGCGCTCCTCGCCTTTCAGTCGCCCTTCTATGCCGGGCTTCTGCTGGGCTGGACGCTGCTCTATCTGGCGGTCGTGCAGCGTCTCGCCCGCCGCTCGGTGCGGCTGTCGAAAGCCTTCTCCGAGGAGGTTTCCACCTCGACAGGCCGGCTGATCGACGCGATCACGAATGTCGATCTGGTGCGTGCCTTCGCCAAGTCCGCGTTCGAGCGCAAATACCTCTCGCGCTTCCTCGCGGACGAGATGGACGCCTCGCGCAGGCTCCGCCTTTTCCTGATGTGGATGAAGCTGTTCATGGCCACCGCCATGCTTGGCCTGCAGCTGGCGCTCATCTGGATGGCCGTCACCGACACGGTCGAGGGCCGCATCACGCTCGGCGCCTTCACGATGATCTTCTTCCTCGGCAACATGATCGCCCGCTCGGTGCAGGATCTCTCCTTCCGCATGCTCGACTTCTTCGAGCAGCTCGGGACGCTGGACGAGGCCCTCGCCCTCGTCACCAGGCCGCACGAAATCGTCGATGCGCCGGGCGCCGTACCGCTCGTCGTCACCAGGGGCGAGATCGCCTTTCGCAGGGTCACCTTCGCACATGGGGACGGACATCCCGTCTTCCGCGATCTCGATCTCGTCATCCGCCCGGGCGAGAAGGTCGGGCTGGTCGGCAAGTCGGGGGCCGGCAAGTCGACGCTCATCAAGCTGCTGCGCCGCCAGTTCGAGCCGCAGAGCGGCACGGTCGAGATCGACGGCCAGGACATCTCGCGCGTCACCTGGGACTCGCTCAATCTCGCCGTCGCAGAGGTCCAGCAGATGCCGGGCGTCTTCCATCGTCCGATCCGCGAGAACATCCGCTATGCCGATCACATGGCGAGTCAGGCCGTCGTCGAGGACAGCGCTCGCAAGGCCTTCGCGCACGACTTCATCGTCCGCCGCGACGAGGGCTACGACACGATCGTCGGCGAACAGGGCCTCAAGCTCTCGGGCGGTGAGCGCCAGCGCGTCGCCATTGCCCGCGCGCTGGTGAAGGACGCGCGGATCCTCGTCCTCGACGAGGCGACCTCCTCGCTCGACAGCGAAAGCGAGCATCTCATCCAGCAGGCGCTGCTGGAACTGATGGAAGGACGCACCGTCATCGCCATCGCCCACCGCCTGTCGACCATCGCCGGCATGGACCGCATCATCCTCCTGGAGGACGGCCGCATCGTCGAGGACGGAAGTCATGCCGAGCTTCTGGCGAAGGGCGGGGCCTATGCCGCGCTCTGGAACCGGCAGGTGGGCGGCTTCATCGAAGGCTGAGGCACGCTACTGGTATTCGGGATGCGTCGCGATGAGGTGGCTGAGCAATCCGAGATCGGCAAGGTTGGCCTGGGGCGGCACCTTCAGCAGCCTGCTGCGGTTGTTCAGAATATCGAGCGCGATGCGGTTGCCGATCAGTTCCGCTTGTCGGCGCATGGCGAGGACATGCGCGCTCTCGGGCGTTTCCATCTGCGTCGCCGACTCCCGGACATTGAGGGCATAGAACACGCACTCGGCGATGTAGCAGACCGGCTCCTCGTCGCTCGACGACAGCGCCTCGCCGCTTCCCGGGTTCATGTTCAGATAGATGTCGATCAGCGCGTGGGTCGCTTCATGGACGATCGAGCCGCGCTCCTTGCGCAGCACGCCATAGCCGATCTTGGGAAACTGGAACGTGCGGGTTGAGGGCGAATAGGACGCCTCATAGCCCGCGGCTGTCGCAAGGGTGACGGCGATCTTGCCGGTCTCGACGGCGTCCGCGACAGCGGCATAGCCGCGCCCGGTCACCATCACGCGGCCGACGGCGAAATTCATCATGGCGCATTCGGACGACCTCAGGATCGCCACGATGCGCTTCTTCAGGGCCTCGAACTCCTGGGGCGTCGATTCAAGCTCGAAGCCGGCCTTCGACTGGCCGCCGGGAAAGTAGGACGGCTTGGCTGGGCCGGAGTTCGCCGGCGGCTTCGCCGCTGCCGGGCGGCGCTGCACGATCTTGGCGGCCTTGCCCGGCAGACCGTCGTCGGGTTCGCAATTGGAGCGGGCCATGATGCCTCCATCGACCTCCCGCCATTCAGCCCGACGATGATGGCGGCACCATGACCGGCCGCAAAAATGCCCGCCGGGGCCCCTCTAGTCGCCGGCCTGCTGCGTGCTGGTATGGGCAGCCGCGATCCGCCACACGCCGTCCGCGCCGTCCTTGGCGACTGCGAAGCTCATCACGCCTTTCAGCAGCACGGCTTCCGCGCCCGCGGGATCCTTGCCGTAGAGCGTGATCTGCGCGACCACTTCGGCCGCCTCCTGCGAGGGCCCGAGCAGCAGGACGCTCATCCCGCCGGTCTCCAGCCTGAGGCCCTGCCCCGCCTCCAGCGCCGCCTTGATGTCGGCAACCGTCGCCGCCTCGCCCTCGTTGCGCAGGACGCCGTTCTCGGGCCACAGAAAGTCGGTCCGGTCGGCGAGCACCGACTCGATTCCCTCGATATTCCCGGCGTTGAAGTTCTCCATGAAGGCCTGAACCGCCTCGGCCGCCTGCGTGTTGGGCAGATCGGGAGGCGGCGCCATATTGGCGAGCGCGGCGCTCCCCAGCATCAGGCTCGCCAGCAGGACGCTCACCGGAAACCGCATCGTATCCTCCACGAAAAGACCGAGGGCCGGACCCTATCAGGACCGGTCCCCGCCGAACTTGGGACCAAGCGCCGCACCGGCGCGCGAGGCGCCGGGATCGCCCGTCGCGGGTCAGCCGAGCGCCTTGACGATCTCCTCGGTCATCTTCTTGGCGTCCGCGAAGAGCATCATCGTATTGTCGCGGAAGAACAGCTCGTTCTCGACGCCGGCATAGCCCGACCCCATGCCGCGCTTGATGAACAGCACCGTCTTGGCCTTCTCCACGTCGAGGATGGGCATGCCGAAGATCGGCGACTTCGGATCGGTCTTGGCCGAAGGGTTGGTCACGTCGTTGGCGCCGATGACGTAGGCGACGTCGGCTTGCGGGAACTGGCTGTTGATGTCCTCCAGTTCGAAGACCTCGTCATAGGGAACGCTGGCCTCGGCGAGCAGCACGTTCATGTGGCCCGGCATGCGCCCCGCCACCGGATGGATGGCGTAGGAGACCTTGACGCCCTCGGCCTTCAGCTTGTCGGCCATCTCGCGCACCGCGTGCTGCGCCTGGGCGACCGCCATGCCGTAGCCGGGCACGATGATGACGGATCCGGCATTCTTCATGATGAAGGCGGCGTCGTCGGCCGAACCCTGCTTCACGGGGCGGGTCTCGACCGCGCCGCTCGCTGGCCCGCTCTCGCCGCCGAAGCCGCCGAGGATCACCGAAATGAAGCTGCGGTTCATGCCTTTGCACATGATGTAGCTCAGGATCGCACCGGACGAGCCGACCAGCGCGCCGGTGATCAGCAGCGCCTCGTTGTGCAGCGTGAAGCCCAGCGCCGCCGCGGCCCAGCCCGAATAAGAGTTCAGCATCGAGACGACGACCGGCATGTCGGCGCCGCCGATGGGGATGATCAGCGTCACGCCGATCGTCAGCGACAGCAGCGTGATGATCCAGAAGATCCAGCCGGCGTTCGCGCCGCCGCCCGAGGCGAAGGCCCAGATCAGGAGGCCGATGGCGAGCGCCAGGCCGATATTGATGAGGTGGCGGAAGGGCAGGATGATCGGCGCGCCCGACATGCGCCCGTCCAGCTTGGCGAAGGCGATGACCGAGCCGGAGAAGGTGACCGCGCCGATCGCGACGCCGATCGCCATTTCCAGCAGGCTCTCGATGCGCACCATGCCGAGCTTCGGCCCGATGCCGAAGGCGGCGGGGCTGTAGACCGCGCCGGCCGCCACGAAAACCGCGGCGAGGCCGACGAGGCTGTGGAACGCGGCGACCAGCTGCGGCATCTGCGTCATGGCGATGCGGCGGGCGATGAAGGCGCCCGCGCCGCCGCCGATGGCGATGCCGAGCACGATGAGGAACCAGGTGAACCATCCGGCCGCCGCCGTGGCGGCGATCAGCGTGGTGCCGACGGCGATTCCCATGCCCAGCATGCCGTAGAAATTGCCGCGCCGGCTCGACGCCGGGCTGGACAGCCCGCGCAGCGCCAGAATGAACAGAACGCCGGCCGCAAGATACAACAGCGCCGCAAGATTGGCGTTCATCGTCTACTCCCCCTCAAGGCCCTGTACGGACCTTGCAAACTATCGGCCCGAGGTGCTCAGGCCCTTCATGTCGGAGGGCGTCACCGCGCGCCCCGACACCATGAACAGGAAGGCGACGCCGGCCGCGACCGCGGCAGCGATCAGGAAAAGGGTCTGCGCCTGGTTCTGGATCCACAGCGCCAGAAGCGCGATGCCGACCGCCAGCACGATGAAGCCGGCCGCGCGCATCATGCGCCCCAGGCTCAGCAGCGCGAGCAGGAGGCTCAGCGCCCCCGCGCCCACGATCACGTAGAACGCCAGATCCTGCGCCGGAATACCGCCCATGGCCGCCTCCTTCAGTGTTTCGCCTTCGACTTGTACATGGCGAGCATGCGCTGGGTGACCAGGAAGCCGCCGAAAATGTTGACGCTGGCGAGAACGACCGCCAGGAAGCCGAAGATCTTGGACACCCACGACACCGCGCCGAGCGCCGGCACCGCGAGCGCGATGAGCGCGCCGACGATGATTACCGACGAGATCGCGTTTGTGACCGCCATCAGCGGCGTATGCAGGGCGGGCGTCACGCTCCACACCACGAAGTAGCCGACGAAGATCGCCAGCACGAACAGCGAGAAGAAGGAGACGAAGTGGTCCATGGCGCCGTATCCTATCCCTGAAGCTGCGGATGCACGACCGCGCCGTCGCGGGCGACCAGCGCGCCCTTCACGATCTCGTCGTCCCACGGCACGTTCAGTTCCTTCGTGCCCTTGTCGACCAGCAGCGTGACGAGGTTCAGAAGGTTCTTGGCGTAGAGGTTCGAGGAGTCCTGGGCGATACGGCTGGGCACGTTGAGATGCCCCATCAGCGTGACCCCGCCGACCTCCACGACCTCGCCTGGTTTCGACAGCGGGCAGTTGCCGCCCTGCTCCACCGCCAGGTCGACGATGATCGAGCCTGGCTTCATCGTCGCCACCATCTCCTCGGTGATCAGCACCGGCGCCTTGCGGCCGGGGATCAGCGCCGTGCAGATGGCGATGTCCTGCTTCTTGATCGTCTCGGCGATCAGCGCGGCCTGCTTGGCCTGGTAGTCGGCGCTCATCGGCTTGGCGTAGCCGGCGGCCGTCTCGGCCTGCTTGAACTCATCGTCGATGACCGCGACGAAGGTCGCGCCCAGCGATTCCACCTGCTCCTTGGCGGCGGGGCGCACGTCGGTCGCCGAGACGATGGCGCCCAGGCGACGCGCCGTGGCGATCGCCTGGAGCCCGGCGACGCCCGCCCCGAATACCAGCACGCGGGCCGGCGCGACGGTTCCGGCAGCGGTCATCATCATGGGCATGGCGCGGCTGAACTCGGCCGCGGCGTCGATCACGGCCTTGTAGCCGGCGAGATTGGCCTGGCTGGACAGAGCGTCCATCGCCTGGGCGCGGCTGATGCGCGGCACGAATTCCATCGCCATCACGGCGCGGCCGTTCGCGGCGAGCGCCGCCAGCCCGTCCCTGTCGCCGTAAGGCGCGAAGAGACCGATCACTACCGCCCCGGCCTTCGCCCCGTTCAGTGCCGCGGCTTCCGGGCGCTGCACGCAGAAGACGACGTCGGCATCGGCGATGGCGGCTTCAGCGTCTGCCGCCATGGTCGCGCCGGCCGCCGCGAACAGCGCGTCGGGGATGCGCGAGCCCTCGCCCGCCCCCGTTTCGATCGAGACGCTGGCGCCCAGGGCGATGAGTTTCTTGACGGTCTCGGGAGAGGCGGCGACCCGCTTCTCGTGAGGCCGCCGTTCGCGAAGGACCGCGATTTTCATCAGTGCGCGCCGCCTTCGCCGTGGGCGGGGAGCTTGCCGCAGGCGTTGATGTTCGCGGCCGCCTGCTCGGCGTTCTTGCAGTCGACGGCGTTCGTCCGGGTCAGGGCCAGAAGGGCCACGAAGGCCACGACCGCGATGCCGCCCCACTTGGTCAGCGCCCAGAACAGGCCGAACGTGGCCTTCTGCTCATGGATGTCCATCGAGCCCGGAACGTAATCGCCGTGGTCGGCCATGGTCTGCCCTCTGCACGCGCGGCCCGCCCGCGCGAGGCTGGGTTATAGCAAAGCCCCCCGCCCCGACAAGCCGCGCCTGCGTCAGGCGGGCGCCGGACCCCGGCGCGAGGGCCGCGAATGGTTCCAGTCGGCCAGCAAAGCCCTCAGCGCCGCCACGAAGGCGAGCGGCTGGTCGAGCATGACGTGGTGGCGGGCCTGGGGAATGCCGACCACAGGCACGGCCCTGTGCAGCAGTTCGAACATGTAGTCGCCGATCTCCGGCGGCATCAGCACCGAGCGGTCGCCGCGCAGGATGGCGACGCGACACGAAATCGCCCTCAGGCTTGCCGCTGCGTCGCCCGATTCGAAGCGCTGCCAGATCGCCGGGTCGAATTTCCACGTCCAGCCGCCCTCGACCTCCTTCAGCGAACGCCGCGCGACATAGTCGATCAGGAAGTGATTCTCGCATTTCTGCTCGGGCGCCAGGCGGAACCGCGCCAGCGCCGCGTTCAGCGTCGGATAGACCCGGTGCGGCCGCATCTCCCGGTGCGGCGGACCGCCCGGCCGGCCCGGCGGATTGACCGGCGAATCGACCAGGATCGTCCCCGCCAGCCGCGCGCCGTGCCGGGCGCCGCACATCATGGTGACGAAGCCGCCGAAACTGTGCCCGACGATGACCGGCGGCTCGACATGCTCGAACATGCCGCAGGCCTCGGCCACGGCGATGGGCTCGTCCGCGTAGGCCGCCATGGCGTAGGAGTCGCGCCAGGCGCTGTCGCCCATGCCCGACAGGTCGAAGGCGGCGACATTGTAGTCCTCTGCCAGATAGGGCGCGACGAAGGCCCACCACCAGGCGTGGGCCCCATTGCCGTGGATCAGCACAAGTCCGGGCTTGGCCCGGTCGCCCCAGCGCAGCACGTTGAGCCTGACGCCGCCGCACATCGCCGTCAGACGCTCGGGCGCCTGGGCGATCATGTGCTCGAACCAGCGCGGCGCGGGCGGCTCGCGCCCCTCATAGGGGGTCAGCGGCCCGGTCTTGCCGCCCTCGTCGTGCCGGAGGTTGATCTCGCCGCTCATTCCGCGGCGTCCGCGACGGCGGCGAGGGGCCGCGCCGGGCGCGCGCCCAGCGCCTTGAAGACCCCGGTGCCGGTCATAATCGTACGGGCTCCGGTCCAGATGCGGCCGCGCACCGTGTAGAGATCGTCTTCTTCGCCGACCACCTCCGCCGTCCCCTCCACGAACTCCCCGACCGCCGCCGAGGAGAGGAAGTCGGTCAGCAGCCGCACCGTCACCCAGTAGCGGTGCGCCCTCTGGGTGATCGCATGGCCAAACGCCATGTCGGCGAAGGCCATCAACATCCCGCCATGGCAGTTGCGCATGCCGTTTGTGTGGTGCTCGGAGACCAGGAAGGCGCGGGCATAGCTGTCGCCCGGCCCGTTGCGCTCGTACAGCGGACCGATCTGGCGGCCGAAGCCCTGGGTCCAGTTCATCTGCCGGTAGCCCTCGGGGATGGTCGGCAGGCGCTCTTCCAGCAGGTCGTCGGTCATCGGGCGCTCGTTGTGAAGTGAAGCGCCCTAAGTCCCACTTGCATCGCTCGCCTGCAAGCCGACGCAACGTCAGTCCGGCGGCGCCTGGCCCAGCCAGCGGATCCAGGCGCCGTGGTGGTGGACCTCAGCCAGCAGGCGCTCGCTCATGACGCCCTTGTCATAGATTCTCAGCCTAAGCGTGTATCTCGTCGCATCGCCCGTCCGCGCGATCGTGTCCTGGAACAGCCGGTAGACCGGCCGCGTCGCCGACGCCGCCAGCAGAATCTCCTCCAGCCGCGCCCACATCGCCTCGCTCCACTGATAGGTGACCATCGAATGGCTGACGACCGCCGCGCTCTCCGGCGCGACCTGCGCAAGCTCTCCCGGCAGGTGGGCGAGCGCGTCGCAGGCGCGGATCGGCGGCGGATGGTCGGCGGCTATGGCGAGCGCCGCCTCCATCCGGGCGATCCGTTCGGGCTGCCCGGGCCAGAGCAACGCCACCAGCCAGCGCCGGTCTTCCGGCGAGGCCGGATCGACCGGGTTCAGCTCCAGCCCGGCCCGGGCAGCGACCAAGGGCGGCGAGGCGGGGACCGGCGGCGGCACCTCGCCCCGCCATTCGCTCTCGATGACGAGGCGCGACGCCGGCCCGCCCTCCAGCACGCGTCCGTCGGCATGGACATAGCGATAGCCATAGCGGTCCCAGTTGAGATTGAGCCCGGCGCTCGGCCCCAGTTCCACGATGTGCAACGCCCGGCCGGTCAGCCGCGCGATCTCGGCATAGCCCGCCCTCAGATAGGACGAGCGCCGCACCTCGTTGGTGTTGGTCACCCGCGCGGCGACGAGCGGATCGATCTGGGCGCGATGCGCCGCCACGAAGTCGCGGAACAGCCCATAGGTCGGCGGTCCGATCGGCGCCTCGCTCTCGCCCGGCTGCAGGAGATGGCTGTAGTAGCGCCGCAGTCCGTGCTCGGCGCCGCCGAGCAAGACATAGTGGACGGCCGCGAACAGCATGTTGGCCGGCGGCTGGCCGCTCCGCGCCGTCGCTGTCACCGCCTGCATCGCCGGGTCGTCGGCGACGGCGCTCGCCAGGTGCTCGTAGAGCGGGCAGTCGCCGCCCTTCGCTGCCTCGCCGGCGAAATAGCGCCAGTATTCCGGCTTGACGCTCAGCCTGTTTTCTCCGGCGGGTTCCGTCATGGCAGGCCTTCCTTGGGTCCCGGCCATTGGGGCATGGTCCGTCCCGACCCTTCAATCTTGACGAGCCTTGTCCATGAAGCCCGATCCCGCCCGCCTCGATGCCGCGATCTATCCCTATGCCATCGAGATCACGACGCGCTTCGGCGACATGGACGTCAATCATCACCTCAACAACGTCGCCTACGCGCGCTATTTCGAGGAGGCCCGCGTCACCTTCAACAGCGATGGCCTGCTGACCGATCGCGGCCACCGCCTGCCGGCGCTGAAGCATCACCGGATCATGGTCGCCTCCGTCGCCATCTCCTATCTGCGCGAGGGGCATTACGGTCCGCCGGTGCGCATCGGCATCGGCGTCAGCAGCATCGGCAACGCCTCCTTCGCCATGGCGGCCGCGGCCTTCCAGAGCGGCCAGTGCCTGGCGACCCATGAAGCGACCATCGTCGTGAAAGGCGAGGACGGCAGCGGCATCCCCGCCGAAATCCGCCCCCTCCTCGCCGCCCGCATGTTGAAGGTGCCGGGCTAGGGGTTGCTGGCCGTGCATTGACTCAGCGGGATTCCGCTTTGAGCCAGATGGTCCGGTGGCTGTTCCGGCTCATGTCAGTACGGTCTGGAGTATGCTGCGTATGCGAAAATTTGCCGCAGCTGCGATGTGTGTGATCTAGGTCAGGGTGTCGCTGCACCCGCAAGGGTTGCATCCAGGTAGTCGCGACAGGGACCGGTGCATGAAATCTCGGGGTATGCAGATCATGGCGATCGATGGCTACCATGAAGACGGGTGGTGCCATCCGCTGGTCAGGGCAACGGCGCGGGCGTTGAACAACGCGTCGAAGGCGTCCGCCGTGGTGTGGATCAAGCCGGAGCCGGGCGTCGAGGCTGTCGATGGTCTGTTCAAGATACAGGAAGCCCCCGGTATCGCCTTCAGGATACCGGTCGGTCAGCCGGCTGAGATCGAGTCGCCTGTCGACCTTCTGCCCGGGCAGGAGTTTTCCATCACGCTGATGTGCGCACACAGGGTCATCGAACGCGGTGAGGACCGGCGCGATCTGTCCTTCGCACTGCTCGACCTCGGCCTGTCCTGAGAGGCCGCGTCAGAGTCGCAACGCCGCCATCGCCTTCATACCGATCAGGACGCGCGCCAATTCATCATGCATGCCTCTGGCGGCTTCGACTCCCAGATCGAGGATTGCACCGAACCATCCGGCGACTTGCCAGACCGCGAAATCCAGATCGAACTGGGTCAACGACCGGTCAAGCGCCTGCTCCAGGTTCGCGACAACCGAACGCATCGCCTCGGCGTCGAGACCGTCATAGGCGCAGGCCGTCAGAGCGTCGGCGAAGGCCGGGCCGGTCCGGATCAGGTCGATATCCACCATATGCAGCCGGCCCGAATCGTCAGTGACGAAGTTCCCGCGCTGGACGTCACAATGGCAGATCGCATCCTCCTGAGCGCGATCGTAGACCCGAAGCCGTTGCTCCACGTCACGCCACAACGCCACGATTTCCGGATCCGACATCAGCGAGATGGCGTCGGGGATTTCTATGAAAGCCTGACAGGCCCGGCCGTAGTCGATTCGGGGAAAGCTGACAGGCGGGCAGGCAGCGCGGAGTTCGGCGATCAGATCCGGCGGAGCGGCTGCCATCTGGCGGCGCATGGTCATGACGGTGCCGATCACCTCGCGCGGCACCGGCCAGGGCGCGGTATTGACAGGCATGACCGTCGCCAACTGACCGACGAAAGGGAAGAGCATCTGGACCTGGCCGCTGGCGCGATGGCGGAAGCCCTCGCCGATCCGCAATGGCGGCGCAATGATCGGCGTCTCGATCGAGCCGAGAAACGCGCACAGCCGCTCGAAGGGAGCGTCGTCCATGCCATGCAGAATGGAATAGGCCGGCACGGACTTCAGGACACGCGGTCCGTCCGGCGTCGTCAACAGATCGATGTCGTTGGATGAGCGGCGCAGAGCGTGGCGAACGATGTTGGCGTGCTCCATGACCGCCAACGCGTCGGCGCCGGCGCGCCGTCCGCTGGCGCGCAGCAGCACGCGCTTCGACCCTGGCATCCGGCCGAAATAGGTCATGAACTTCAGGACGCTGACATCGGCGAAATGCTTGGAGAGTTCCCGCACGATCAGCTCGATATTGTAGCGTTCGGCGCTGACGCCCCGCCCGGTCAGCGAGGGCTCGTTGATATCCCACGGCGTCTCAAGATAGAGCGTCCGCCCGGTCAGCGAGGCCACATGGGCGATCGCCGGCGCGATTTCGCCGCCCTGATCGACGATCCAGTGCAGCACCTCCATGAACAGAACGATGTCCGCCTGCTCCGTCGCCGGATCGAGATCCCAGAACGCCTTGCGCGCCACTGAAATCGGCAATCGATGCCGCTCCACCACGCCGCCGAAGAAGTCGACAAGGTGCTGCTGGACCTCGCGCGCCAGAATCTCTCGCGCGCCAAGCTGGTGAGCGTGAAGGGAGAGGACTCCCGAACTGCTGCCGATGTCTAGAACCCGCGCGCCCTCGAACTCGTCGCGTGTCCAACCCAGTTCGAGGAGCCGGACATGGGTGCTTTCGTTCAGCGGCCGAAAGGTATCGGTATCGTAGATGCCGTAGGCGCAGGCATTGGATGGAAAGGTCGGATCGGGATGCTGCATCTCCACCCTGGCACTCGTTCCTGGTGCGCGCGGCACGTTTCTGCTTCGCGCGTCGTTGTTGAGCCTGCCCCGCGATCGCCGCGGCGGCCCTGCCATCTGCAAGTTAACGCTGCGGCAGCAAGAATCCGTCGAAGTTCGTCACACGTCTGACACAAATCCCCGTTGAGAGCAGCCAAGTCAACAGCATTGCCCGCCTAGGCCGGCAGTGCGACGCCCGCCGCGGCGAACGCCGCGTGCTGGCGGCGGGCGAGCGCCTCCTGCGAGAAGTCGCCCATCGCCTCGTTGAAGAGGGCATAGAAGTTCAGTTCGGCGCCCAGGTGCAGGAAGACCGCGCCGAGACCGATCGCGGCGCGGTCCATGAAGACGAACTCGCGCGGCGGCTTCACCGGCCCCAGCGTCTTCAGCCGCTGGTGTACGGCGAACGCCTCCTTGCGGCCGTACTGAGCCGGACTGACGCCGTCGGCGATCGTGCGCACACGGTCGTCGAGCAGCGGCGCGTAGATGAAGCGCGCCCAGATGTTCAGCGTATCGATGAGATCGTTCGACAGGTCGCGGAAGCCCCAGCTTTCGTAGGCCGCGACCTGCCCCGCGCGGTCGTCCGACAGCAGCGAGCGATAGAGCCCGACCACGCCGCCGACAAAGCCCGGCCGGAAGGTGCGGATGCAGCCATAGTCCAGCAGGTTGATGCCGAGATCGGGGCGCACCGTGTAGTTGCCGAGGTGCGGATCGCCGTGAATCGCCCCGAAGCGTACGAAGGGCAGCCACCAGGCGGCGAACATGTTGGCGGCGATGGCGTTGCGGCGCACCAGTGACTCCCCCTTGAAGTCGAGCAGCGGCCGCCCGTCCAGCCAGTTCATCGTCAGCAAGCGGCCGGTCGAAAGATCGGGGAACACCTCCGGCACGGCGATCTCCGGCCGCTCCGCCAGCATGATCCGGTAGAGCGCGATGTGGCGCGCCTCCTGGCGGTAGTCGAGTTCCTCGCGCAGCCGCGCGGCGATCTCGCCCTTCATCTCCGAGGCGTCGATCGCCCGGTCGGCGCGGCGATAGATCGCGAAGGCGAGATCGAGCTGGCCGAGATCGGCTTCGACCGCCGAGGCCATGTCGGGATATTGCAGCTTGCAGGCGACGCGGCGTCCCTCTTTGGTCACCGCGCGATGGACTTGGCCGAGCGAGGCGGCGGCAGCCGCTTCCTGCTCGAATTTCTCGAACCGCGCCGTCCAGTCGGGGCCGAGTTCGGCGGCCATGCGGCGGCGCACGAACGGCCAGCCCATCGGCGGCGCGCTCGACTGCAGCGTCGCCAGTTCCTCCGCGAATTCGGGCGGCAGCAGGTCGGGCACCGTGGCGAGCAATTGCGCCACCTTCATCACCGGCCCCTTGAGGCCGCCCAGCACGGTTTTCAGCTCCAGCGCCGCCTTGGCGTTGTCCATCTCGCGGCCGAGCATCCGGTTGACGGCGGTCTTGGCCGCGAAGCCGCCGAGGCTCGCCGTGGTGCTGGCATAACGCCGCATCCGCCCGCCCAGCGTGTTGGCGTCCTTCAGCTTCTTCGGAGGCTTCTCGCCGTCCGCCATCGCCTGTCAGCCTCCGCCATCCAGCAGCGCCGCGTCGCGCTCCAGTTCGTCGATGAAGCGCGAGATCATCGCCACGCCGCGCGACCAGAACGCCGGATCGGAGGCGTCGAGGCCGAACGGCGCGAGCAGCGCCTTGTGCCGCTTCGAGCCGCCGGCCTCCAGCATGGCGAAATACTTGGCGACGAAGTCGGGATGCGCCTCCTCGTGCAGCGCATAGAGCGAGTTCACCAGGCAATCGCCGAACGCATAGGCATAGACGTAGAAGGGCGAGCGCACGAAATGCGGGATGTAGCACCACCAGTTCGCGTAGCCGGCCGAGAAGTCGAAGGCGGGACCGAGGCTCTCCTTCTGCACCGCCAGCCAGATCGCGCCGATGTCCTCAGGCGTCAGTTCGCCTTGCCGGCGCTTGGCGTGGAAGCGCAGCTCGAACTCGTAGAACGCGATCTGGCGCACCACGGTGTTCAGCATGTCCTCGACCTTGCTGGCGAGCAGGATCGCCCGGTCGCGGGGCGTCGGCGCGGCGGCGAGCAGGGCGCGGAAGGTCAGCATCTCGCCGAACACCGAGGCCGTCTCCGCCAGCGTCAGCGGCGTCGAGGCGAGCAGCAGGCCCTGCTTGGCCGCCAGCGTCTGGTGCACGCCGTGGCCCAGCTCGTGCGCCAGCGTCATCACGTCGCGCGACTTCCCGAGATAGTTCATCAGGATATAGGGGTGGGCGCTCGGCACGGTGCCGTGGCTGAACGCGCCGCCCGACTTGCCGGGGCGCGGTTCGGCGTCGATCCAGTTCTTCTCGAAGAAGCGGCCGGCGATCTCGGCCATGCGGGGCGCGAAGCCGCCATAGGCGCCCAGCACGATGTCCTTGGCCGCGTTCCAGCCGATCGCCTCGTCGGAGGCGCGGGGCAGCGGCGCATTGCGGTCCCAGTCGTTCAGCTTCTCCAGGCCGAGCCAGCGGGCCTTCAGCCTGTAGTAGCGGTGCGACAATTGCGGGAAGGCGGCGACCACCGAACGGCGCAGCGCCTCCACGACCTCCGGCTCGACCTGGTTCATCAGGTGCCGGAACGAAGTCGCCTCGGGATAGGCGCGCCAGCGATCGTCGATCTCCTTGTCCTTGGCGAGCGTGTTGAGGATGAAGGCGAAAGTCCGCGCCTGATCGCCGAACGTCGCCGACAGGGCGGCGGCCGCATCGCGCCTCAGCGCCGCGTCGGAGCTCGACAGCAGGTTCAGCGCCTGCGGCCCGGTCAGCGCCTCGCCGCGCACGGTGTAGCGCAGGCTCGCCACCGTCTCCTCGAACAGCCGTCCCCAAGCGGCGGACCCGGTCAGGTCCTTTTCGTAGAGCAGACGCTCCATGTCCTCGGCGAGCTGGTGCGGGCGGAAGGCGCGCACGGTCTCCAGCCATGGCCGGTAGCGGGCGAGCCCTCCATGGGCGGCGAGCGCCGCCTCCAGCTCGGCGTCCGGGATCTGGGCCAGCTCCAGCTCGAAGAAAAGCGTCTCGGTGCCGATCTCCGACAACCGCTCCTGCACGTCGCCGTAGAACTTGGCGATCGCCGGGTCGGAGGCGTGCGCCGCGAAGGCGAGGCCGGCATACGAGCCGATCCGCCCGCTGAGGTCGCCCAGCGCCTCGTAGTCGGCGATGGCCTCGGCCAGCCCGTCCGCGTCGAGTCCGCAGACCGTGCCCTTGCGGCCGGCGAAGGCCCGCGCCAGCCCCAGCGCCCGCTTAAGGTCAGCCGGGATCTGCGGGTCGTCGGGGCCGGCGTAGAGGTCACTGAGGTCCCAGGCAGGAGGGGTGTCGCGGAGGGGCGCGGCGGCGGACATGGGGTCTCCCGATGGCATGGCTGAAGCGTAGATAGGGGCGATAGCGTTTGGTTTCAGGGCCTTAGACCCGCAAGCGCCGAGGATAAACCCGGAATTAGGAGTTTCGCCCGCATAGTCGTCCCGAATTGGTGCATTTCAGGGCGTCCGCACGGCCGAAAACGGCGGCGGCGCAGTGGTGGGCGGCGGACGGGTACATGACGCATACGATCCTCATTGTCGATGACGACCCGACCCAGCGCCGGCTGATGCAGGCGGTGATCGAACGCAACGGCTACCAGACGTTGCAGGCGGCCTCCGCCGACGAGATGTTCCGCGCCCTGGAAGGGCCGCGCGGCCCCGATGTCGGGCTCGTCATGCTCGATCTCGTCATGCCCGGCGAGGACGGCATCTCGGCCCTCAAGCGGCTGCGGCCGGGCCATCCCGGCCTGCCGGTGATCGTGCTGACCGCCCAGGGCGGCATTGAAACCGTCGTTTCGGCCATGCGCGCGGGCGCGGACGACTTCCTGGTGAAGCCGGCCAGCCCCGAGCGCATCTTGGTGTCCATTCGCAACGCCTTGAAAGTAAAGGCCCTCACCGGCGAGGTCCAGCGCCTCAAGAAACGAACTCCGGGCGTACTCGGCTTCGGCGACATGATCGCCAAGTCCGCCGCCATGCGCATGGTGATCCGCCTGGGCGAGCGCGGCGCACAGTCGAACATCCCGATCCTGATCGAGGGCGAGTCGGGCGTCGGCAAGGAAGTCCTCGCCCGCGCCATCCAGCAGGCCTCGGACCGCGCCGGCAAGCCGTTCGTCGCCGTGAACTGCGGCGCGATCCCCGAGAACCTCATCGAGTCGATCCTCTTCGGCCACGAGAAGGGCGCCTTCACCGGGGCCAACGAGAAGCATATCGGCAAGTTCCAGGAAGCCGACGGCGGCACGCTCTTCCTCGACGAGATCGGCGAATTGCGTCTCGACATGCAGGTGAAGCTGCTGCGGGCCATTCAGGAGGGCGAGGTCGATCCGGTCGGTGCCAAGCGTCCCGTGAAGGTCAATATCCGCCTGATCTCCGCGACCAATCGCAATCTGACCCAGCTCGCGCAGGAAGGCCGCTTCCGCGAGGATCTGTTCTATCGCCTCAATGTCTTTCCGGTTCAGTTGCCGCCCCTGCGCGACCGCATGGAGGACTTGCCGGAACTCGTTCAGTTCTTCATCGAGCGCTTCGCTGCTGAGGAAAACAAGCGCGTCGTCGGCATCGAGCCCGCCGCCCTCGAAATGCTGAATGCCTATGCCTGGCCGGGCAATGTCCGGCAGCTTGAAAACACCGTCTTCCGCGCCGTGGTGTTGAGCGACTCTGACCACCTTAGCCAGGCCGACTTCCCCCAGGTCGCCGCGCAGTTGGGGATCGAGATCCGTCCGGCTCTTCGTGCGGCGCCCGCCATGCCGCCGCACGAGACCGCCATGCCGGCGCCGTCAGCCGCCTCCGTCGCGCCGGCCGCGCCCGCCGGAGCGCCGCCCGCCGGCGGCACGGTCGTCCTCGCCAATGGCCTGGAGATCAAGGCCATAGACGGCGCCGGACATCTGCGCCGGCTGGAGGAGATCGAGAACGACCTCATCCGCTTTGCGATCGAGCTTTACGACGGTCACATGACGGAAGTCGCCCGCCGTCTCGGAATCGGCCGCTCCACGCTCTACCGCAAGCTGCGCGACATGGGAATCGGCGAACCGCCGATCGCCGCGCAGGGCTGAAACGCTGGCCTAGGACGGGCCGGCGCGCTATATCGGCGCCATGCGAATTGCGATGGTCGGCACCGGATATGTGGGCCTGGTTTCGGGCGCTTGCTTTGCGGATTTCGGCCACACGGTCGTCTGCATCGACAAGGACGCCGACAAGATCGCTCGTCTCAGGGCGGGCGAGGTGCCGATCTACGAGCCGGGCCTTGATGGCCTCATCGCAGTCAATGTGCGCCAGGATCGACTGACCTTCGAAATCGAAGGCCGCGAGGCAGTCCGGCGCGCCGATGCGGTCTTTATCGCGGTCG
>JAEUMK010000087.1 GCA_016792565.1 Alphaproteobacteria bacterium | reverse complement strand
CCTCCAGCTCGACCCACCAGGGCATGGCGTCGTCCTTGACCCCCTGACCGTACAGTTCTCCGCCAATGTCCACGAGAAACGACGGTGCGCCTGCTTCGCGCAGACACGCCGCGACGAGATCGACGGCATAGCCCTTGGCGATACCGGAAAAGTCGAGCGCAAGACCGGGTTGCAGCACGCTTGTGTTCTCCACGGCGAGGGCGCGCCAACGGCCAGCCGTACGCGCCGCCGCGGCGACGTCGCCTGCCTCCGGCGCGTCGTGCCGGCTCGCAGGCCCGAAGCCCCAGAGATCGACCAGCGCGCCGGCCGCCGGGTTGAAGGCACCGCCCGTAAGCGCCGCTATGCGAACGGCTTCGGCAAGTACGCGGCGAAACCCGGCCGGGGCCTCGAGCCATGTGCCGGCGGGAGCGGCGTTGAAGCGCATAAGGAAGGCGAGCGGCGACCAGCTGCTCATCTCGGCGATGACGCCGTCGAGCAGAGCCTCGATCCGGGCGCGGATCGGGGCAGCGTCGGGCGGGCCGTAGAGGTGGGCCGACCAAACCGTGCCCATGGCTTCGCCGTAGAGGCTGTGGCGCGTGCCCGCGGCCTCGAGAGGCGGGTCGCCGAAAGCCGGAATGAGCAGCCGCGTGGCGGCAACCGGGCGCGCCGACCGGCCCATGTCAGCGCACGACTTGCAGATCGACGGCGCCGATCTCGCTGGCGCCCCGCGCCTGAACAGGCGCGCCGGTCTCGTCCGGCCAGGTGAACGGAAGTTCGACGGATTCGCGCCCTCCGGACTCGCGCGCCGCCTCGACGATCAGCGTATAGGCGCCAGGCTCGAGGGCGGGCAGCGGGCCTTTGCCTGGCGTGAAGGACAAAGTCTGCTTGCCGGGTGCTCGTGTCGCGCCGCTGACGCCGTCGATCGGAAGGGCGAGGTCGCGGCCGGCCCGCCGCCACCACTGGCGCAGGTCCTTCAGCCACTTCTCGCCTTCGCGCTCCTTGAGCCGGGTATCGTACCAGACGGCCAGCGTCGCGGCGACGCTGCGGTCGGCGCGCTCCACCCAGATCACGACATAGGGCTTGTGATATTCGGCAATGTCGTGCCGCGGAAGTTCAAAGCTGACGGCGATCTCATCGGCGGCGGCCGGCGTCGCCGCGCCGAGCAGAACGATGGTCGAGAATGTGGCGGCGCGCATGGCGATCCCGGTCAGTGGGCGAAGAGGAGCAAGAGGAGCACCGGAAGCGCGGCGCCCGCGCCGACCAGCGGCCAGGTCGCGCGGCGGCTCGTTGCATAGAGCCCGAGCAGGCCGAGGCCGGTCAGCGCGAAGATCGCGCTTGCCGCTGCGAACAAGTCGATGAACCAGAGCCATGCCGGTCCGGTGTTGCGCCCCTTGTGCAGATCGTTGAGGTAGGAAAGCCAGCCCCGGTCGGTACGCTCGTAGATGGCTTCGCCGCTGACGCGATCGATGGTCAACCAGGCGTCGCCGCCGGGTCGCGGCAGGGCGATGTAGACCTCTCCCGCCGTCCAGTCGGCGTCGCGGCCGGCGATGTCGATGCCGAAGGCGGCAGCGAGCGCCTCGGCAACCGGGCCGGGCAGCGGCACATCGTCCTTGAGGGCGGCAAGCAGATCGGGCGCCAGCACGGCCTGCCGTGTGGTCACGACCGGATGCGCCTCGATCTCCGCCGCGTGGTTGAGCGTGAAGCCGGTGATCGAAAAGAGCAGCAGTCCGCCCATGGAGACTGCTCCGCTCATCCAGTGCCAGCGCCGGAACTGGGTCAGCCAGAAGAGGCGGGGATTGCGCGACGAGGCCCGTCGCAGCCGCAGCGAAAGGGCCATGCCTGCGACTTTCACCTCAGTTCCAGTTGAGAATGCGAATTCTGCGCAACACCTAGCGGTGGATTTCCGAGATGGCAATGAGAATTCTTCGCAAGAAGATAGGGCTGGCCGGGCACACCCACGGCCCGCCACAAGGGATCGAAATCCCCGGAGAACGGCGCTGAATGCAATTGCATCCGGCGCGGCGTGGCGCGAAACTGTGCAAAGGACCGCCAGTACAAGGCGGCCGTGAGGGACGCCGCCACATGATCGCTTCGCGCCGAGGGACCGGCCTTCCTGTCGGGAGGGTCCGGTAGCGCATGAGTCCGACAGAGTCCGCGACTCCGGATTACTGGCACAAAGTCGTCGATTGCCAGTGGGCGTGCCCCGCCCATACGCCGGTGCCCGAATATATCCGCCTGATCGCCGCCGGCCGCTATGCCGACGCCTACATGGTCAACTGGCATTCCAATGTCTTTCCCGGCGTGCTGGGCCGGACCTGCGACCGCCCCTGCGAGCCCGCCTGCCGCCGCGGCCGCGTCGAGGAACAGCCCGTCGCCATTTGCCGGCTGAAGCGCGTCGCCGCCGACAACAAGGGCGAGATCGCCGAGCGCCTGCCCAAGGCCGGCGCGAAGAACGGCAAGCGCGTCGCGCTGGTCGGCGCCGGACCGGCCTCGCTGACCGTCGCGCGCGACCTGCTGCCGCTCGGCTACCACGTCACGATCTTCGACGGCGACCCGAAGGCCGGCGGCTTCATGCGCACGCAGATCCCGAAATTCCGTCTGCCCGAAGCGGTGCTTGACGAGGAAGTCGGTTTCATCACGCGCCTTGAGCCCGAACTGAAGCTGGGCCGGCGCATCGACAGCCTGAAGGCGCTGCTCGCCGAGGACTTCGACGCCGTCTTTGTCGGCAGCGGCGCGCCGCGCGGCCGCGGCCTCGACGTTCCCGGCCGCGAGGAAGCGGCGGCCAATATCCATATCGGCATCGACTGGCTCGCCAGCGTCTCGTTCGGCCATACGACGTCCATCGGCAAGCGCGTGCTGGTTCTGGGCGGCGGCAACACCGCGATGGATTGCTGCCGCACAGCGCGGCGGCTGGGCGGCGAGGACGTGCGCGTCGTCGTGCGCTCCGGCTTCGAGGAGATGAAGGCCTCGCCCTGGGAGAAGGAGGATGCCGCGCACGAGGGCATCCCCATCCACAATTTCCTGGTGCCCAAGGCGGTCACCCACGAGGGCGGCCGCCTGACCGGCATGGTCTTCGAGAAGGTCCGGGCCGAGTACACGAACGGCAAGCGGGCCCTCGTGCCGGCTGGCGAGCCCGATGTCCACATGGCCTGCGACGACATTCTTGTCGCCATCGGCCAGGAGAACGCCTTCCCCTGGATCGAGGGCGATTGCGGCGTGGAGTTCGACCGCTGGGCCATGCCCAAGGTCGACGAGACGACGTTCCAGTCGACCAATCCGAAGGTCTTCTTCGGCGGCGACGCGGCGTTCGGACCGAAGAACATCATCTGGGCCGTGGCGCACGGCCACGGCGCGGCCGTGTCGATCGACCGCTTCCTTTCCGGCGCCGACATTGCCGAGCGGCCGCCCGTCGCCATGGCGATGACCAGCCAGAAGATGGGCATCCACGAATGGAGCTACGACAACGACATCAACGCCGCGTTGCGTCACAAGGTGCCGCATCTTGAAAACGCGATCGCGCTGAAGGACATCCGCGCCGAAGTGGAACTCGGTTATGACGCCAAGCTCGGCTATGCGGAGGCGCGGCGCTGTCTGAATTGCGACGTGCAGACCGTCTTCGCGCCCAAGCTGTGCATCGAGTGCGACGCCTGCGTCGACATCTGCCCGATGGACTGCATCACCTTCACGGCCGATGGGCCCGAACAAGACTTGCGGACTCGGCTGACCGCGCCGGCGGTGAACCTGGAGCAGGACCTCTACGTGTCGCCGGCCCTCAAGACCGGGCGCATCATGGCGAAGGACGAGGATGTCTGCCTGCATTGCGGCCTGTGCGCCGAACGCTGCCCCACGGGCGCGTGGGACATGCAGAAGACCCTTATCGAAATCCCGCAGGCGGGCGCGTCATGCCAAAACCGATAGAGGCGACGAACGACTTCGTCGTCAAGTTCGCCAACGTCAACGGATCGGGCTCGGCCAGTGCGAACGAATTGTTCGCCCGCTCGATCCTGCGCATGGGCGTGCCGATCGCCTCGCGCAACATCTTTCCGTCGAACATCCAGGGCCTGCCGACCTGGTACGAGGTGCGGGTCTCGGGCGAGGGCTGGCTCGGACGGCGCGGCGGCGTCGACCTGATGGTGGCGATGAATCCGCAGACCTGGGACAAGGACGTCGCCTCGATCGATCCGGGCGGCTATCTGTTCTACGATTCCTCCAAGCCGCTGCCGCCCTCGAAGTTCCGTCCGGACATCATGGTCATCGGCATGCCGCTGACCGAGATCTGCAACCGCACCTATACCGATCCCCGCCAGCGCCAGCTCTTCAAGAACATCATCTATGTCGGCGCGCTGACCGCGCTCATGGGCATCGGCGCCGAGGTCGTCGAATCGCTGATCCGCGAGCAGTTCAAGGGCAAGGAGCGGCTGCTGGAGCCGAACTTCAAGGCGCTCCACATCGGCCGGGACTATGCGTCGGAACATCTGGAG
Source organism: Alphaproteobacteria bacterium (assembly GCA_016792565.1). Taxonomy (GTDB): domain Bacteria; phylum Pseudomonadota; class Alphaproteobacteria; order Micropepsales; family Micropepsaceae; genus JADZAI01. The sequence continues at coordinate 43,329 of JAEUMK010000087.1, read as the reverse complement.
GGGCTCTGCAAGCTCAAGGTCGAGCGCTCCGACCTGGTCGGCGACCGCATCTTCCTGGAAGGCAACGATGCGATCGGACTTGGCTGCGTCTATGGCGGCGCCAGCGTCGCGGCATGGTACCCGATCACGCCCTCGACCTCCGTGGCGGAGTCCTTCAACGCCCATTGCCGCAAGCTGCGCGTCGATCCGGAGACCGGCGAGAACCGCTTCGCGATCGTGCAGGCGGAAGACGAGCTTGCCGCCATCGGCGTGGTGATCGGCGCCGGCTGGAACGGCGCCCGGGCGTTCACCGCGACCTCGGGGCCCGGCATCAGCCTTATGCAGGAATTCTTCGGCCTCGCCTATTTCGCCGAGATCCCGGCCGTCGTCTTCGACATCCAGCGGGGCGGTCCCTCGACCGGCATGCCGACCAGAACCCAGCAATCCGATATCCTGCTGTGCGCCTACGCCAGCCACGGCGACACCAAGCATGTGCTGCTGTTCCCGGAGGATCCGCGCGAATCGTTCGATTTCGCCGCCGAGGCGCTGGACCTTGCCGAGCGCCTCCAGACGCCAATCTTCGTCATGTCGGATCTCGATATCGGCATGAACCAGTGGCTGTGCGAGCCGCTCGCTTGGGACGAGGCGCGGCGCTACGACCGCGGCAAGATCATGACGGCCGAAATGCTGGAGAGCGGCATGGATTTCGGCCGCTATCTCGACGTCGACGGCGACGCGATCCCCTATCGCACGCTGCCGGGCACGCACCCGACGCGGGGCGCCTATTTCACCCGGGGCACCTCGCGCGACCGCTACGCCAAGTACTCCGAGGAGGGCGCGGTCTATGTCGACAACATGCAGCGCCTGCTGAGGAAGTTCGAGACGGCGAAGCTGCTGGTGCCCAAGCCGGTCGTCCACCAAGCGGCGCGCAAGGCGCGCTTCGGCGTCATCTATTTCGGATCGACCGCACCGGCGATGGCGGAAGCGCTGGACGCGCTGGGGAAACGCGGTCTGTGGGTCGATGCGATGCGCATCCGCGCCTTCCCGTTCAGCGACGAGGTCATCGAGTTCGTCAACGCGCACGAGCAAGTCTTCATCGTGGAGCAGAACCGTGACGGCCAGATGCGGACCCTGCTGATCAACGAAGGGGCGATCGACCCCGCCCGCATCGTGTCGATCCCGCACTATGACGGGGCGCCGATCACCGCACGCTTCATCCTCGCCGAGGTCGCGGAACGTCTCGGACAGCTTGAACCGCGCCTGGAGGGCGCCGCCGAATGAGCTATCTCGCCAAGCCGAAATTCCGTCACAAGGGCCTTGAGCAGAACGCGCTCGGCTTTACCCACCGCGACTACGAGGGCGCCATCTCGACGCTCTGTGCGGGATGCGGACACGATTCGATCTCCGCGGCGCTGATCCAGGCCTGCTTCGAACTGGACATCGAGCCGCACCGGGTGGCCAAGCTGTCGGGCATCGGCTGTTCGTCCAAGACGCCGGACTATCTGCTCGGCCAGAGCCACGGCTTCAACAGCGTCCACGGCCGCATGCCTTCGGTGCTGACCGGCGCCAATCTCGCCAATCGCGAGCTGATCTACCTGGGCATCTCGGGCGACGGCGACAGCGCCTCGATCGGCATCGGCCAGTTCGTCCATGCCGTGCGGCGCGGCGTGAACATGATGTATGTGTGCGAGAACAACGGGGTCTACGGCCTGACCAAGGGCCAGTTCTCGGCGACCGCCGATACCGGCTCGAAATCGAAGGCCGGCGGGATCAACGCCGACTCGCCCATCGATCTCGTCAGCCTGGCGCTGATCGCCGGGGCGACGTTCGTGGCGCGCAGCTTTTCGGGCGACAAGACGCAGCTCGTGCCGCTGTTGAAGGCTGGCATCGCCCACAAGGGCGCGGCGGTGATCGACGTGGTCAGCCCCTGCATCGCCTTCAACAATCATGCGGGTTCGACAAAGAGCTTCGACTTCGTGCGCGCCCATAACGAAGCGGTGAATCGGCTGGACTTCCTGGAAGGCCGCGAGGCGATCAAGCTCGATCAGGCGCCGGGCACCGTGGAGGACGTCGTGCAGCACGACGGCTCGGTCATCCGCCTTCACAAGATCCGCGACGATTACGATCCGCGCGACCGGGTGAAGGCGATGGATTATCTCCAGCAGCGCCATGCGGCGGGCGAAATGGTGACCGGCCTGCTCTACCTCGACCCCGAGCCGCGCGATCTCCATGCCGGACTGAATACCGTGAAGGCGCCGTTGAATCGTCTCGACGAGCGCGCGTTGTGCCCCGGCGCCGCAGCGCTCACGGCGTTGAACGACGAGTACCGCGCAGGCTGAGCTGAGGCCCTAGCCGAGGGCCTCGATCCAGGCTCTGGCCTTCGAAGCCGCCTCGGCCGCCAGTTCTGGCTGGCCGAAATAGTAGTGGTTCGCGCCCCTGACAACGTGATGGGTCGTGGGCGCGTTCGTAGCGGCCGCCATCAGCCGTGCGGCGTGGCTGGGCGTACAGGCGTCGTCGGCGCTGTTCTCGATCACCAGAAGCGGGACGGTCAGCCTGGCCGCGCAGCGCAGTCCATGGGCGTGCGAGTCGTCATAGGACCATTGCGACAGCCATGAACGCAGCGTCGTGAAGCGCGCGAGGCCGACGGGCCCGTCGTTCACGAGCTGGGGATCGCCGAGATAGCTCCAGTTCGGCCGCCGGTCGGACGGATCGACGGCGGGGTCGAGAAAGCGCGGGTCCGCCATCGTGCCCTGGACAGTGAAGCAGCGTTCCTCGTTCGGGCGGCCCGCCGCACGCAGCGCCGCCAGTTCGGCTTTTACCCAGGCCGTGATGCGCCGATTGCGATCGATCTGCGCCGCCCGGAAGCGCTCGAGATAGGCTGCCTCGTAGGGCGGCTTCGGCGCCAGCGGGCCGTAGAGATTGAGATCGTTGTCGCGGTCGAAAGGCCGGCTCTCGTCCCGGACCGACGGATCGAGCCATTCGGTCAGCGTCAGATTGCGCGAAAGATGCGCCGCAAGCAGCATGACGCCGTCGGCGGGGATCAGGCCGGCTTTGGTGAGGTCCGGGGGCTCGCCGGCCGGCGTCTGCGTCACCGAAGGCGACTGTGCCTCGGCCTGGTAGAAGAGCGACATCGCGCCGCCGCCGCTCCAGCCGCCGAGATAGACCCGCTTGTAGCCGAGGCGTTCCTTGGCGTCCCGGATCGCCGCGCCCAGATCGAGAATCGTCTTCTCCATGATCAGCGCGGTGTCGTTCCCGCGATAGCGGGTGTTGGCGTAGATCGTGTGGATTCCGCGCCTCGCGAGCGCGCCCGGCATCGGCAGATAGGCGCCGCCCCCGATCGGGTGGCTGAAGATCACCACCGAATCGCTGGGCGTGTCCGGCTTGAGAAGCTGCGCTTCCAGCACGACCTTGCCGATCATGCCGGCATAGGTGTCCTTGAAGGCGGCTGTCTCGTCGAAGACGATCAGATAGGGGATGCGCTGGTAGTCCGACGCCACGCTCAGGCCCTCGCCGGCATGTCGCTCCGGGCGTTGAGCGCATCCGCGCCGAACTTGGCGATCTTCTGGGCACGCGTCCGCGCCGACCAGAGCTTGAGCTGCTCTTCCAGGATCGAGCCCTCGTGCGCGAGGATGGGATCGTGCTGTTCGGTGCGGACGGTGATCTCGACCTGGATTCCGTTGGGATCGTACATGTAGACCGACTTGACGAAGTGGTGGTCGATCGGGCCGAGGCAGGCGATGCCGAACGAGCGGATGCGCTCCTGCATCGCCAGCATCTCGGCTTCGGTATCGACCTCGAAGGCGAAGTGCATGTCGAAGCCGTGCTTGCGCTTGAACCAGTCCGGCGCCGCGCTGCCGGGGGCGTCGAAGAAGGCGACATAATCGCCGCTCGGCAGTGCGAAAAAGATGTGCATGTAGGGATCGTCGGCGCCGGAGCCGGGCGTGACCTCGATGATGAGGCCGGCGGCGGCCTTGAGGCCCAGCACGGTCTCGTAGAACCAGCGCGTCTGCTCAGCGTCCCGGCAGCGATAGGCGGCGTGGTGAACGCCCTTGAGGCGCTTCAGCGGGGGATGATCGGCCATGATGCCTCCTTGTGCCGCGGCAGCATACACGCGCGCCGGAGCTTTCGCCCCGGCGCGCGGCACGGTCAGATTGTCGCGCGCCTAGAAATTGACGCCGACGTCGAGACCCCATGTCATCGGCGGCGCATAGACGCGCAGATTGCCGAGCGCCCCGAGGCCGAACGTATTGTTGATGATCAGCTGGTCCGCGAGGTTCTTGCCCCATAGCGAGACGCGCCACACGCCATCGGGGGATTCCAGAGAAATCGCCGCATCGAGCATGGTGTTCTCTTCGCGCACCTGAACGTCTGAGATGCGGTTGATCGTGCCGCCGCTCGTGTAGACGTCGTCCATGTAGACGGCGTTGGCGTTGATCGTCAGGCGGCCGAAGTCGAGATCGGTTGCATAGGTAATGCCGAGCGCACCTGACCATCTCGGCGCGAAGACGAGCGGCAGGTCGGTGTTGTCTGTCGGATTGTCGATCCCGTCGCTGGTGAGATCGGCGATGAAGTCCGAATAGCGCGCATCGAGCCAGCCCAGATTGGCGTTGATCGTGAAGCCGCCGCCGATCGCCCAGTTGGCCTCGACTTCGAAGCCATCGATCGTCGCGGCCGCTGCGTTGGTGACGATCGACTGGAAGCCGATGATGTTGCCGCCGCCGTCGAGAATCGGCCCCTGTGTGCCGGTCTGCATGTCCGAGTACTCGTTGCGGAACGCCGCGAAATTCAGACGCAGGCGGCGGTCGAAGAAGGCCGTCTTCAGGCCGATTTCGTAGGCATCGACGTTCTCGGCGTCGAACGGGCCGACGGCGAGGACTGTGTTGGCGCGGCCGTTATAGCCGCCCGAACGGAAGCCCTGCTGCCATTGGGCATAGGCCATGATGTCGTCGCTGAACTTGTAGGAGAGACCGAGCTTGGGCGAGAAGTCGCTCCAGTCGCTGCTGAAGGTCGAGGCTGTCACCGGACCGAGAGGATCGTTGGTGAACGTCTTTTCCTCGTAGCTGTAGCGGCCGCCGACGGTCAGCACGAGCTCGGGCGTCGCATTGTAGTCGATCTGTCCGAACACGGCGTAGGCCGTGTTGTCCTGGTTGGCGAACTGGGTGCCGTTTACGATGAAGCCGAACTGGCGGTTCGAGATGTCGTAGGCCTGATTCAAGTAGTAGACGCCGAAGACATAGTTCCATGGCCCCGAACCGTCGGACGCGATGCGCAACTCCTCGCTGAACTGCCAATGGGTCTGCGTGCGCTCGCCGTGATAGCCCGTGATCGCGCTGGCGTCGTAGTCGGACGACAGATTGTCGTCGAACTCCCGGTAGCCGGTGACCGAGGTTATCGTTCCGAAGCCCACATCGTAATTGACCTCGAGCGTTGCGCCCCAGGTATCGACATTGGAGAAGATCGGCTCGTTGCCGTAAGTGACGTACGGATCGCCGCCCAGCGGCGAGAGATTGGTGAAGACATTGCCCGGCCGGCCGGCATTGCGCATCGAGGCGCCCGAGCCTTCCTCCTGGTCGACGTCCAGGATGAGAGTCGCCTCGAACTGCTCACTTGGCGCGTAGCGGAGCGTCAGGCGGCCGGCCAGGGTTTCCTGGAAGCCCTCGTTGCGCCCGAGCGTGGCGTTGTAGTTGTAGCCGTCATAGTCCTTGTAGAGCAGGGAGATACGGCCCGAGAACGTTTCCGAGATCGGAAAATTCATCGCCACGCGCGCTTCGCGGCGCCCGTTGTCGCCGATCGTCCCCTGGACACCGCCGCTGAATGTGCCGTCCGGACGCTTCGTGCGCAGGCTGATGAGGCCGCCGATCGTGTTGCGGCCGTAGAGCGTGCCCTGGGGCCCGCGCAGCACCTCGACCGATTCGATGTCGTAGAAGTCCATCAGCGCGCCGCTGTTGCGCGTGAGATAGACGCCGTTGATTTCGGTGCCCACCGAAGGCTCAAAGCTTGATTCGACGTCGGAGAATCCGAGGCCGCGAATGTAGAAGGCAGCGGCGAAGGGCGAGTAGCCGACCGGTGCCAGCACGACATTCGGCGCCTTGGAGCTCAGATTCGTCAGACTCTGCGTCGCCTGATCCTCAAGCACCTTCGACGTGAAGGCCGTTACGGCGACCGGAACGTCCTGCAGTCGCTGCTCGCGTTTCTGGGCGGTGACGACGACCTCCTCGTCCGACTCGTCCACTGCCGTTGCGGCATCGGGAGAGGGTTCCTGCGCCCATGCCGGCGCGGCGCTCAGCAGCGCGAGCGCGCTGGCGGCAGACATCAAGATTTTCGCGGGTGCGTTGTGGCGCATGGTCCGTCTCCTCCCCGTTGCGTTTCCGTGACCGTCTGTGGCGGTCTCGCGGGCAGGATGCCGGGCGAAATTTGATTGTCAACCGAATTGACGAACAAATGCTTCGATTGATAAGTTTTAACGCCGGCCGACGCAGGCTTGCAACACCTTCGTTGCCCTATGCTTTTCGCTTTCGTGGCGACGAGGGCGGTTTGACCGTGGGTTTGTGCGGCGCCCCCCAGTCGCAGGACAGGGCAGCCGCGAGGTTCGCTACATGCGCCTTGCCGATCCGGCGGCCGAGTTCGGCCGTCAGCGCCTGCACGGCTTCATTGGCGTCGGCCCGCATCGCGACGCCCTTGGGCGTTATCGCAATGACCTTTGAGCGGCCATCGGCCGGGTCGTCCTTCAGTTCCAGCATGCCCATGTCGACCATCTGGGCGATCGTGGAATGGATGGCCTGGCGGCTAATGCCGAGATTGCGGGCGATGTCGGACGGCCTGAGGACGCCGGTCACGAAGTTCACCATCACCATCGACTGGGGGCGGGTGACCTGGCCCCAGCCTTTGGCCTGGAGATGGGCCTGCAATCCGTCGTCAAACCAGCAGAAGGCCTGAAGCAGCGGGACGATGAGATAGTCGGTCGAATTCATGACGCCTGCCGATCCGGAACGAGTTAGGTCAGCCTAAGGCCCTGGTGTGACTGGTCAATCGGGCGGGCTGGCGGGCACGCCCGTCAGGCAAGCCAATCGGCCAGCGCGGCGGAGTCGAAGTACTCGTCCAGGCGCGTGATGCGCCCGCCGGCGACGGCGCAGACGATGCAGGCGGGTAGCTCGAGGACCTTGCCGTTCGGCTGCTCGGCGAGGAGCAGGTGCTGCTGTACGAAGCCGCCCGGAAAGACGACCAAGCGGCGGTCGGTGTAGCGCCGCTTGGGCGCCCGCGCGATGAAGCCGCGAAGTGTCCTCAGATTGTCCTCACGGCTCACGGTCGCGCGGTCGGTATTGTGCCAGATCTCGACCTGCGGATCGTAGATCGCCTCCAGCGTATCGACATTCCCGTCCTGGACCGCGTCGAAGAATCGTGTCGCCAAAGCGCGAATCGCGTCGAGATCGTCGCTCATGCTGCTCTCCTTAGTCCTCTTCGCTCTCTGCGCTCGCGAGCATGTTCTGCCCGAACAGGTTTGACCACTGTTCCGCCGTCAGCGGCACGCGCAGGCTGGAGAGCAGCGCCGGATTGGCGACGCTGGTTCCGGCGACGACGGCAGGACGGATGGAAATTGCATCGAACCAGCGCTTGATGTGCGAAAACTCGGCGATCTCGAAGCCGATGACCCGCGCGGCTCTAACCCAAGGCCAGGCAGAGATGTCGGCGATCGAGTATTCCTCAGCCAGGTATTCGGCGTCCCTGAGGCGGCGGTTCAGCACGGCCAGGAGCCGGCGCGCCTCGTTGGTGTAGCGCTCCACCGCATACGGATTGCCATCCGGCGCGTAGCGGATGAAATGGTGGGCCTGACCGTGCATGGGACCCAGGCCGGCCATCTGCCACATCAGCCATTGCATGGCGAGCGAGCGCCGCCGCGGCGCGGCGGGCATGAGCTTGCCCGACTTCTCGGCGAGATAGACGAGGATCGCTCCCGATTCGAATACGGGGAAGGGATCGCCGCCATCGCTCGGCGCATGGTCCACGATCGCCGGCAGGCGGGCGTTCGGGTTGATGCGGCGGAACGCTGGCGTCAGGTGATCCCCCTTCAACATGTCGTAGCGAATGAGCCGATGCTCCAGCCCCATCTCTTCAAGCGCCATCGAGACTTTGTGGCCGTTCGGCGTCGGCACGAAGTGAACGTCGATCATGCCGCCCGCTCTGCCCTAGGTCTTGGTGCGCGCGCGCTGACGGCGTTCAATTGCGGCATGCGGCCTCCCCGGGATTTTTGTAAATCTATTTGACAATAAGGGTGCTGTCGGGCGGCAGCGCTGTCAACCCGCCTTGGTTGCCTCTGGCGGCGAAGGCGGGGGATTGACCCGAAGTTGCGAAAATCGTTTAGAACGCTATCGATTGTGGGAGCCGATCCGGTACGACGCCGGACCGGCGGCGGTCCGGGCAGGCGAAGATGCCTTGCGGAACGCGGACCGCTTGAACGGGGCGATCAGCTGTACGATGAGCATGCCCATGTCACAGCCGCCTGATACCGAGATCGCCCCGCTGAACGATGTGCTGGCGCGACTTGGCATCTCGCTGCTGCCAGGCGCGCCGATCGTGCGCCTGACCGGCGGCGTCTCCTGCGACATTTTCCGGGTGGAGACTTCGGAGGGACCAGTCTGCGTCAAGCAGGCGCTGGAGCGGTTGCGCGTCGCAGCAGACTGGCAAGCCCCGGTCGAGCGCTCCCACGCCGAGGTGATGTGGCTGCGCCTTGCCGAGCGGCTCGGCCGGCCGCGCGCACCGCACGTCATCGCCGAATCGCCGGACGATCATCTCTTCGTCATGAACTTCCTGCCGCCCGACAGCCACGCGAACTGGAAGAGTGAGCTTTCCGCGGGTCGCGTCGATCCCGCTTTCGCGGCCATGGTCGGACGTGACCTCGCCTTCATCCATGCAAGGACCGCCTATTCCGGCGAGGCGGCGCGCGACTTCGCCAACGGCGCGATGTTCCATGCGCTGCGAATCGAGCCCTATCTGCTCCACACCGCCACGCGCCACCCCGATCTCGCCGCGCGTCTGCATGCCCTCGCCCAGGAGACGCTGGAGACCGAAATCGCCCTGGTTCACGGCGATGTCAGTCCGAAGAACATTCTGGTGGGGCCGGATGGGCCGGTCTTCCTCGACGCCGAATGTGCCTGGTTCGGCGATCCGGGCTTCGACATCGCGTTCTGCCTGACACATCTTCTGCTGAAAGCGGTGTGGCGGCCTGCGAACCGGGCCGCCTACTTCAACTCCTTCGAGGCGCTGCAGGAGGCCTATTTCGGGGGCGTGACATGGGAGCCGCGCGCCGCGCTGGATGTCCGGGCGGGAGCGCTCCTGGCCGCCCTGTTACTCGCCCGCATCGACGGCAAGTCGCCGGTCGAGTACCTGACGGAAGACGCAGACAAAGCCCTGGTACGACGCCTGGCCCGCCCGCTGCTTGCCGCCGAGGCGGTCGGCGTCGCGGAGATCGGCTGGGCATTCGCCGACGCGTTGGACATGACATGAAAACGAGCATTGTTTCCCTGAAAGCGCGGCAGATATGGGACTCGCGCGGCCGACCGACGGTCGAGGCGGAGGTGAGGCTGGCGGGCGGCGCAACGGGCCGCGCCATCGCCCCTGCAGGCGCCTCGCGCGGCGCGCACGAAGCTGTCGATCTGCGCGACGGCGGGCCGCGCTTTGGCGGCATGGGGGTCGAAGGCGCGGTCGCCGCCGTGAATGGCGCGCTGGCGCGGGCTCTGGAAGGTCGCGATGCGGCAGACCAGGCAGGTGTCGATACTGCCATCGTCACGGCGGACGGCACCGCGAACAAAGCGAGGCTGGGCGCCAATGCGACGGTGGCGACCTCAATGGCCGTGCTGCATGCAGCGGCAGCTGCTGCGGGCGAACCGCTGTGGCGCCATCTCGCGGGCGGCCGCGATGTCCGCCTGCCGCTGCCCGAGATCCAGATATTCGGGGGAGGCGCCCATGCCGGGCGGCGCACCGATATACAGGACTTCATGGTGATGGCCCCCCACGCCGGTTCGGTTCGGCGGGCACTGGAGATCACCGCCGACGTCTATCGCGCCGCAGGCGAGATGATGGCCGGACGCGGCCGACTCGCCGGTACCGCCGACGAAGGCGGCTGGTGGCCGAGCTTCGACTCCAACGAGGAGGCGCTGGTCGCCCTGACAGAGGCGATCGAGCGGGCGGGATACCGGCCCGGCCGCGAGGTGTGGATCTCTCTGGATGTCGCCGCCAACGAACTTTTCGACGGCTCGGCCTACCGCCTGCCGCTGGACAAGGCGGCGCTGGATTCCGCCGCCATGGTGGAGCGGGTCGTCGGCTGGTCTGAGCGCTATGCCATCGCCTCGATCGAAGATCCGGTATCGCAGGACGATCTGACCGGGATGGCCGATGCAACGCGGCGTCTGGGGCGGCGCGTGCAGATGATCGGCGACGACATCCTGGTGACCAGTGCCGGGCGCATCAGGCGCATCGCGGCGGCGGGCGCGTGCAATGCAGCTCTGATCAAGGTGAACCAGGCCGGCACGGTGAGCGAGGCGAAGGGAGCGCTGGACGCGGCGCAGGACCTTGGCTGGGCGGCGATCGTGTCGGCTCGCTCGGGCGAGAGCGAGGATCTGACCATCGCCCATCTTGCGACCGGGTGGGACGCCGGGCAACTGAAGGTCGGCTCGTTTGCACGCTCCGAGCGCATGGCGAAATGGAACGAATTGCTGCGCATCGAGGAAGCGATGGGCGAGCGGGCGCATTTCGCCGGCGCCGATGCATTGCCTGCGTCCGTCGCCGCCCGCATCCGGAGCGAGGGACCGTGAAGGCCGTTCTGCACTATCGGGCAAGCCCCGGCTTCCGCGCCGCCCTTTCGGCTATCCGGGGCGCCAGGATCGCCGTCGTCGATGAGAGCGACGAGACCGGGTTCGCGCGAGAGATCGCGGATGCCGATGTGCTGCTTCATGTCCTCAAGCCCGTGACCGAGTCGATGATGGAAGCCGCCCCAAGGCTCGGCCTCGTCCAGAAGATCGGCGTGGGCGTGAACACGATCGATCTGGAGGCAGCGCGGCGGCGGCGCATCGCGGTCTGCAATATGCCTGGCACCAACAGTCAGGCGGTCGCCGAGATGGCGCTGACTCTGATGCTGGCGGTGCTGCGCCGGGTCGCGGTGTTCGATCCGCAGACCCGGGCGGGCAACGGATGGCGGCCCGATCCGGACGTGCTCGACCGGGTCGGCGAGATCGCCGGGCGGACGGTCGGCTTCTTCGGATTCGGCGCGTCGGCCTCGCGCCTCGCTCCGGCGCTGGAGGCGCTGGGCGCGCGCGTCATCTACACCGCCCGGACGCCCAGGGCCGGCCGCGAGGCCGCCTTCCGGACATTCGAGGCGCTGCTGGCCGAGGCCGATATCGTCTCGCTGCACGCACCGTTGACCGAAGCGACGCGGGGCATCTTCGATGCGGCGGCGATCGCGCGCATGAAGCCGGGTGCGATCGTCGTCAACACCGCGCGCGGCGAGCTGATCGACGAGGCGGCGCTGGTCGCGGCGCTGCGCGCGGGCCGCCTGTCGGGCGCAGGGCTTGACGTCTTCGCGCGCGAGCCCGTCGAGCCGGCAAACGAGTTGCTGACGCTGCCGAGCGTCGTCGTCATGCCGCATCTGGCCTGGCTGACGCCCGAGACTCTTGCCCGCTCGATGGACGTGGCGGTGGAGAATTGCCGCCGGCTCGGTGCCGGAGAGCCACTGCTGCACCGTGTGGTCTAGCCCATGGCCCTCAAGCCGTCCGTCGTCCTTGCCTCAGGCCAGTTGCTCACCGCAGAGGTCTGGTCGCCCGTCGCCGCCGCGCTTGGCGACCGCTACGACGTCCTTCATGCCGACCATACGAGGGACGACACGATCGCCGGGATGGCGGCCCGCCTGCTGGCTGAGGCACCGGAACGCTTCGATCTCGTCGCCCATGCGATGGGGGGATTTACCGCCTTCGAGGTCATGCGCCGCGCGCCGGAGCGCGTGCGCAGTCTCACGCTCATCTCGACCCTGGCGCCGAACGACGGGCCGGCGCAGACCGAGCGGCGGCAGGGCTATATCCGCCTCGTGGAGGCGGGCGACTTCGCGGGCGTCGTGGAGGAGCGGGTACCCATCCTGCTGCATCCCGACCGCCGCCATGACCCGCATCTTCTGGCCATCGTGCGGCGCATGGCGCTGGAGACCGGCGCCGAGACCTTCCTGCGCCAGCAGCGGGCGATCATGTCGCGAATCGACAGCCGCGCCTCGCTGGCGGCAATACGCTGCCCCACCCTTCTCGTACGGGGCCGCGAGGACGCCATCGCCACCGAGGCGCACCAACGCGAGATGCTGGCGGCCATCCCCGGTGCGCGGCTGGAACAGGTCGAAGCGTGCGGTCATCTCGTCATGCTGGAGCGGCCGCATGAGGCAAAGCGCATTCTCGGGGACTGGCTGGCGCGCTGAGCGGTTCAATACCTGCCCTTCAGTCCGCACCGAGTTCGCGGCGGACAATGGCGGCGCCGTCGGCCATCGCCTTCAACTTGCCGAAGGCGGTCTCGCGCGAGAGATACTTCATCCCGCAATCGGGTGCGACGATCAGCTGTTCCGGCGTCGTATGCTCCAGTGCCGCTCGGATCCGCCGCGCCACGATTTCCGCCGTCTCGATCGCCGGATCGTTGAGGTCGATGACCCCATACATGATGCGCTTGTCGGGCAATTCGCGCAGCACGCGCGGATCGAGGCCAGGCTGGGCGGCCTCCAGGGAGACGATGTCGATCTTTGATTCGTTCAGCTCACCGAGAAAATCGTAGCCCGAGGGCTTCGAAGCGCCCTGATGCACATGGGCATAGCCGAAACAGATGTGAAGCGCCGTCAGGCCGCCGACGCCGTCGACGGCCCGGTCGATGGCCTTGAGCGCATAGGCCCGCGCCTTGTCAGCCCGCGCCTGGAGATAGGGCTCGTCCAGCTGCACGATATCGACTCCGCTGGCGAAGAGGTCCTTCAGTTCGGCGTTGACCGCCGTCGCATAGTCGAGGGCAAGGGCCTCGTCGTCCGGATAGAAGTCGTTCTGAGCCTGCTGGGTCATCGTGAAGGGTCCGGGCAGCGTAATCTTCACGCAGCCGCAGGCCCGGCGCCTGAGGAAGGCGGCGTTGCCGCCCTCGATCGAGGAGAGGCGGCTGATCCGCCCGGCGACCCGCGGCACGGGATTCGGCTTGCCCGTTCGGTCGATGGCGGTGCCGGGGTTATCGATGTCGATGCCGGCAAGCGCCGTCGCGAGCGCATTGGAGTAGGACTCCCGGCGCATCTCGCCATCGCCGACGATGTCGATGCCCGCCAGGCTCTGGTCGGAGATCGCAACCAGCGTCGCAGCCTCCTGGGCGTCGGCGAGCCAGGGCGCCGCGATGCGCCACAGTTCGCGCGCCCGCACGCGGGGCGGCAGACGGCCCTTCAGCTTCTCGCGGTCGATCAGCCAGTCGGGCTGGGGATAGCTGCCGACAATGGCCGTCGGCAGCAGCTTTAACCCTGGCAGGCTTTTCATCGAGCGGCGCGCCCTATTGCTTAGTGTTCTATTTGTTGAGCTATAGAGAAGCCCGCTTGGCTGTCAATCAGGGCCGGTTGACGTCGCCTGCACCGCTCGCCATCGTCCGCCGCGTTCCGTGCCGCCGCGCGCGGCGATTCGGGTGACAGGCATGAGCGATCCGCGCGACGATGCGAAGTTCTACGCCAACTCCTCCAACAGCCTTGGGTATCTGACGCGAATCGCTTTCCGGTCGTTTTCCCGCGCACTCGAACAACGCACCCAGCCGCATGGCGTTTCCAGCGGCCAGTGGCGGTTCCTGCGCGTGCTGTGGCAGGAAGACGGCATCACCCAGCGCGAACTGAGCCGCCGCGTCGGGATGCGCGAGCCGACCACGGTGATCGCCCTGAAAAGTCTGGAGAAAAGCGGCTTCGTGCGCCGCGAGCAGAGCACCGAGGACCGCCGCCGCATCCATGTCTTCCTGACGCCGCTGGCCAAACGTCTGGAGAAGAAGCTGATGCCCGCCGTCGCCGAAGTGAACCGGATCGCCACGAAGGGAATGACCGAGCGCGACATCGAGAAGCTGCGCAGGCTTCTCGCAAAGGTCGGCGCGAACCTCGCCGAGGATATCCCCGAGGCCAAGCTCGCCAGCGACAGCAGCGTCTAGGACTCAGGCCGGGACGGCCACCTTCTTGCCTTCGGCATTGACCGGCGCGACGTTGACGTCGCTCTCGTCAAGCGCCCGGGTCCACGCCGCGAACTCCAGGCACACACCGTCCGGATCGAAGAAATAGACCGAGCGCACATAGACGTCGTCGGTCACGGTCGCGCTGACCTGGGTCGGAGAGTTGTCGTGGTTCATCACCATGGTGACGTCGACGCCGCGGGCCTTCAGCTTCTCGTAGTATTCGTCGAACTTGTCGGCATCGACATTGATGGCCACGTGGTTCATCGAGCCGTGGGCGGTCGCGAAATTGCCCCGCCCCGGCAGCGCCGCCGGCGCGGCGACGCCCGGCGCGGCCTGGGGCCCGTCCGCAAACCAGAAGAAGGCGATGCAATCGCCGTTGCCGACATCGAAGAAGAAGTGCTGGCCGCGCCCGCCGGGAAGATCCAGCGTCTTGACCAACGGCATGCCGAGCACGCCCGAGTAGAATTCGACCGTACGGGCCATGTCTTTGCAGACCAGGGCGAGATGGTTGATGCCGCGCATCTGGAACTCGCGGTTGACGGGCTTCGGCATGGTCTCCTCCTGGGCTGCGGCTCTGCGGCGCCACTATGTTAATCTAGTTGACGGTCAGGCAAAATGGCCTTGAATGCAAGCCGATTGTATAGAACCCTAACGAAACGGGCGCGGCGGGGGCGGGGACATGAGTTCGGTCAGATTGCTGGCGCTGGCGGGAAGCACGCGCGAGGGTTCCTACAACCAGCGCCTCGCCGATCTGGCGGCCTCGGCCGGCGCCGCAGGCGGCATCCACGTGACGCCGCTCAGCCTTGCCCGGTACGACTTGCCCCTTTACAGCGATGCGCTGGAACGCAGCGCCTTTCCTGAAGCGGCGTTGGCGCTGAAGGCCGAGCTGGCCGCCCATGACGGCTTCCTGATCGCGACGCCGGAACACAACGGTTCGATCCCGGCCGTGCTGAAGAACGCCATCGACTGGGCCTCGCGGCCGACCGGCGACGAATCGCTCGTCGCGCTGACCGCCTTTCGGGGAAAGGTCGCAGGCCTGATGTCGGCCTCGCCGAGCCCCTTCGGCGGCTTGCGGGCTCTCGCCCATCTGCGCCAAATCCTGTCGACCATCCAGACGCTGGTGGTGACCGAGCAGGTCGCGGTGCCGGCCGCGCATCTCGCCTTCGAGGGGGCGGCGCTGAAGGAAGAGTTGCCGCGCCAGCTGCTGAACGGCCTGGTGAGGCGCACGGCACAGGTGGCGGCGGCGCTGAAGCCCTGAACTCCAGTCACGTACAAGATCCAAGGGGAATCCGGGATGGACGAGAGCGATCTTCTGGCCAAGGTGGAACGGACCTTCATCGGCCTGCCGTCGGCGACGGCGGTGCGCGTCGGCGCGGGCGGCCATCCCTGCCAGGGGCTCTACTGGACGCCCCGAGGCCAGCCGCGCCCGAAGGTCGCGGTCATCGCCACCCACTACAATGTCGACTTCGCCGAGCACTATGCCGCGCCCTACTTTGCGGCGCGCGGTTACGGCTTCCTCGGCTGGAACACGCGCTATCGCGGCGCCGAGGACCAGTTCCTGCTGGAGCACGCGCTGATCGACATCGGCGTCGGCACGCGATGGCTGCGCGAGGCCGCAGGCGCCGAGACGATCGTCGTGCTGGGCAACTCGGGCGGCGGCTCGCTGATGGGCGCCTATCAGGCCGAAGCCATCAAGCCGACGCTGCACGAGACCCTGAAGGGCGCCGGCCGGGCCGCGCTGGAGAGCCTCGTCAAGGGCGATCTCTACATCTCGCTGAACGCCCATCAGGGACGGCCCGAAGTGCTGACCGACTGGATGGACGCCTCGGTCGTCGACGAGACCGACCCGGCCGCGACGGACGAGACGCTGAACCCGTTCAACCCCGAGAACGGCCCGCCCTACTCGGCCGCCTTCATCGCCCGCTATCGCGCCGCGCAGCGCGCCCGCAACCAGCGCATCACCGACTGGGCGAAGGCGGAGCTGAAGCGGCTGAACGACGCCGGCGTGCCCGACCGCATCTTCCCGCTGTTCCGCGTATGGGGCGACCTGCGCTGCATGGACGGGACGATCGACCCGTCCGACCGCATCACGCCGCTGTGCTATCGCGGCCACCCCGCCGAGGCGAACAGATACCCCTCGATCGGCCGCGCCAATACGCTGAAGACCTGGCTGTCGATGTGGAGCCTTGAGACCTCCAAGTGCCAGGGCAAGCCGCATCTGGAGAAGTTCGACCTGCCCGCGCTGGTCCTTCAGGGCACAGCCGATACCGGCGTCTTTCCCAGCGATGCGAGGCTGATCCACGCCTTCATCGGATCGACGGACAAGACGCTGGAGCTGATCCCGGGGCAGCATTATTTCGAGGATTCCCGCGCGATCCGCGATCGCGCGATCGACGTGATGGACGCCTGGATCAAGGCCCGGCTCTGAAGGCGCGCGGCGTAAAGCCTCAGCCGCCGGGCGGCGGGACGATGATAGACTGACGGGGCGGGCGGGGATCGCCCGCCGGACGATAGGGAGAGGCGCCATGGCGACCTCGGTCGGCATCATCACCTGCGTCACCAACGCCTCGGGCTACGGACCCGGCCACACGGCGCTGTGGGTCGGCGGCACCGTCTACAGCTTCGAGCAGATGGGCAGCTTCAACGGCTGGCTGGTCACCAGCGCGCAGGACTATGCCGATTTGCCGGGCAACAAGAAGCGGCCGCTGATCTACTTCAAGCTGAACGGCCGGGTCGACGGAGCCAAGCTCGGCCAGTACCTGAAATCGGAATCGGACGAGTGGTTCGAGCGCTACGGCCCGAGCGTGTGCAGCCAGCGGGCCTCCATCGCGCTCGATTCGGCGACCTTCGGCGGCTTCGACCCCAAGGGCTACGACACTCCCTTCGGCGTCTACTGGTGCGCCTGGCGGCGGCAGGTGGTCGACGAATGGTGGGGCGTGTGGAAGTCCCCCGACCAGCAGAGCGCCGAGGCCCAGAAGCGCATCTGGGCAAAGCTCGACACCGACTACGACATCCACCCCGGCGATCTTTATGTCGGCTAGGCCGCCGTGGCAGTCTCCGCCCGGACGGCACAGGCAGAATCGGCGGACCCATTGACCACACCTCCCGAGCGGATCGAGGATGCGCTGTTCGTGCGGCGCGTGCTGGTCGTCATGGCGCTGCTGGCGGCTGCAGCGCTGGCGGTCTTCCTGTCCGATCTTCTGATGCTGGTCATCGCCGCGATCCTGGTCGCGGTGGTGCTGCGCGCCGTCGCCGACCTCATCACGCGGATCGTCCCGATGAAGGAGCGCTGGGCGGTTGTGCCGGCGGCGCTGCTCATCCTCGGCGTCCTCGTCCTCGCGGTCTCGCTGTTCGGGCGGCAGATGGCGGAGCAGGTGACGACGCTGGTCGGCATGCTGCCCGGCGCCCTGGCGCGGCTGAAGACGCAGTTCGCGGACGATCCGATCTTCGCGGCGATGCTGGAGCAGCTGGAGGACGCGGGCGAGTATGCCGGGACCTTCGCCGCCCAGGTGCCGGGCTGGGCGCTCGGCGCGGCCGGGGCGCTCGCCAATATCGGCCTCGGCCTGGTCGGCGGCATCATGCTGGCGCTGGAGCCGCGCGCCTACCGTGACGGGTTCCTGCTGCTGTTCCCCGAGCGCCAGCGGGGCGAAATCCGGGCCACGCTGAACGGCTGCGGCCATGCGCTGAAGGGCTGGCTGCTGGCGCAGTTCGTCTCGATGATCATCATCGGCGTGCTGACCGGCATCGGGCTGTGGCTCGCCGGCGTGCCGTCGGCCATCGGCCTTGGCCTCTTCGCCGGGATCGCCCAGTTCGTGCCGCTTCTGGGACCGATCGTCTCGGCGGTGCCGGGCCTGCTGATCAGCGCGACGGTCAGCCTCGACGTCTTCCTGCTCGCCCTTCTCGTCTATGTCGGGGTGCAGCAGCTGGAGGGCAATCTGGTGACGCCGATGGTGCAGCGGCATCTGGCCGGCCTGCCGATGGCGCTCGCGCTTTTCGCGATGGTCGCCTTCGGCGCGCTGTTCGGGATCCTGGGGGTCGTGCTGGCGACGCCGCTGACCATCATCGCGCTGGTGCTGGTGCGCGGGCTCTATATCCGCGGCGTGCTGGGCGAAAACCTGCTCCTGCCCGGCGAGAGGCCGCCGGCCGGGGCGGAGACGGCGCCGGCTCAATCGGCGCAGGCCGGCGCGGCGGCGAGCGCGGCGCGCGGCCAGTAGAGGCGCCTCTCGCCCTCCGCCGTCAGCAGCGCCGCGCCGTCGAACGAACTGGCGACATAGGTGAGGACGAGCTGCCGCGCGCCGGGCGCGGCGAGGCCCGCATGCGCCTTGCCGGCATAGACGAAGGGCGCGGGCCCGTCCGATTCCGGCGGGCGGTAGAGCGGCAGCGGCGCGCTCCACGGGCCGGTGGGGCGGGGCGCGGTGCGCGTGACGATCTCGGCCGCGCCGAAGCCCGCGCTGGAGACATGCACATAGAGGCGGGCGCAACTGTCGTAGTGGAGCGAGGATTCGGCCCCCGCCTGGTCGATGACGATCGCCGGGCCGGCCGCGCCGAGCGCCGACGCCGCCACCCAGCCCCGCCCTTCGCCCGCCCACCAGAGGGCGCGGGAGAGATCGCCCGCGGCGAGATCGGCGGCGGCATAGCGGACCAGCACGCCGCGATGGACGCCGCCCTGCTGCGCCGTCGCCAGCACGATCGCCGCCCCGTCCTCCGTCAGCACCGCCGCGGCGGGGACGGCGCCCAAGGGGAGGAACGGCCCCGGCACGATGCGGCCGCGCCAGGCGGCGGGCGGATCGTCCGGGTTGGCGATGAGGGCGAGCGCGAAGCCCTCGACCGCGAAATTGAGCGGCGGCGCGGCGGCGGTGAGGCCGATGCGGTGGAGGAAGACGGCGAGCGTGCCGTCGGGCAGGCGAAGGCCCGCGCCCGGCCAGTACCAGTCCTCGCCGGGTTCGGGGAAGAACGAGGCGGGGACGCCCGCCCCGTCCCGCCGCCAGACGAAATCCATCGCCGCGCGGAGCGGATCGGGTCCGGCCTGCACCGCGACGGTGTTGCGGGGAAAGGCCGCCTCGCGCCGCGTGTAGGGCGGGACGGGATCGACGAAGCTGTCGCCGAAGAGCCAGAGAAGACGCCCGCCGCCGAGATCGACCGAGATCGCCGCGTCGCCGCCCAGCCAGCGCGGATCGGCATGGAAGAGGCGCTCGGCCTCGCCCCAGGGGCGCGGCAGCGGCGCCGGATGGGCGCAGGCGGCGAGCCAGGCGAGCGATGCCGCCGCGAGGCCGCGACAGATTATTTCGGGTAAACGGCGAAAAGCATCTTCGTTCCGCGCCCGCCCCCGAGGGGGGAGGGGGCGGCGGCGCGGCGCGAGCGCGGCGCGCGACGGCCAAGCCTGCATGACGCCCTCCCCTTCACCTTTCCCCGCCCCCACCGATGCGGGACGGCGGCAAGTATAGGAATTTAGTCGCAGAAAGTCAAGGTGGACCAGCCGCGAGGGGCGTCAGGCGCTGATGGCATGGGCCAAAGGGTCAAGAGTGACCTTTTAGGTGAATGTCCTTGGACCGATGTTCCTTACAGGGATCGAGCCAATACTTGCCGTCAGTTGGGTCGGTAAAAGTTCCTTTGAGTTCAACGATGCCATCTTGGTCGAAGGGCGCCTTCAATCCCTGAGAACTTCGCGAGATACAGTTCGAGACCCATCGTCTCGCTCTGAGTTCATTGCATGGAGCCTCAATGAACAGGTGATTCCGGGGCCATATCTTTGTCCATTGGCCATCGAGCGACGCGTTGACCACGCACAAGTTCGACGAGGTCGAGCAACTCTGCGGCAACCCGGCAATGATGGAGGACAAGCCCCTCGTTAGGAGACGATTGGCGGCATCGCCCTGCGATTCACTTAGATAATACTGTGCTCGATAGCCAGTCGGTCCGTTGAACAACAGATCGAACAGGTCCGCGCTGATGCGGAACTGAGCAACCGCCCGAATGTAGCCCGTTCTCTCTGCCGAATTCTCGCATGCTGGAGCTGAGACCAACATCGCCGAGCTGATCACCTGTGAAATCAGGGTATCGGCGGCGGCAGCGCACTCAAGGCGTTTCCGGCGGACAGCAGGTAGTGCGGACAGGTCCCACTCTTTTGGAGGAACCCGCCCCCACATCAGTTCTCGTCCATCTTCAGGGCGGCGATGAAGGCTTCCTGGGGGATGTCGACCTTGCCGAACTGGCGCATCTTCTTCTTGCCCTCTTTCTGCTTGTCGAGGAGCTTGCGCTTGCGCGAGATGTCGCCGCCGTAGCACTTGGCGGTCACGTCCTTGCGGAGCGCGCGGATGGTTTCGCGCGCGATGATCTTGCCGCCGATCGCCGCCTGGATGGGGATCTGGAAGAGGTGCTGGGGGATGAGATCCTTCAGCTTCTCGCACATCATGCGGCCGCGCATTTCGGCCCGCGCCCGGTGGACGATCATCGAGAGCGCGTCGACCGGCTCGGCGTTGACGAGGATCGACATCTTCACCAGGTCGCCTTCCTCGTAGCCGGTGATCGCATAGTCGAAGCTGGCATAGCCGCGGCTGACGCTCTTCAGGCGGTCGTAGAAGTCGAAGACGACCTCGTTGAGGGGGAGCGAATAGACCAGCATCGCGCGGTTGCCGGCATAGGTGAGGTCGATCTGCCGCCCGCGCCGGTCCTCGCAGAGCTTCAGCACGCTGCCCAGATATTCGTCCGGCACCAGGATCGTCGCCTTGATCCACGGTTCCTCGATGGTCTCGATCTTCATCACGTCCGGCATGTCGGCCGGGTTGTGCAGCTCCATCATCGTGCCGTCGCGCAGATGGATCTTGTAGATGACCGAAGGCGCGGTGGTGATGAGGTCGAGATTGAACTCGCGCTCCAACCGCTCGCGGATGATGTCGAGGTGCAGCAGGCCAAGAAAGCCGCAGCGGAAGCCGACGCCGAGCGCGGCGGAGGATTCCATCTCGTAGGTGAAGCTGGCGTCGTTGAGGCGCAGCTTGCCGATCGCCTCGCGCAGATCCTCGAACTCGGCGGCATCGACCGGGAAGAGGCCGCAGAAGACGACCGACTGCGCGTCCTTGAAGCCGGGCAACTGCGTCGCGTTGAGGTTCTTCTCGTCGACGATCGTGTCGCCGATGCGGGTGTCGGCGACCTGCTTGATGGCGGCGGTGAAGAAGCCGATCTCGCCCGGGCCGAGCGTCTCGAACATCTGCATCTTGGGGCGGAAGACGCCGAGCCGTTCGACCTGATAGGTGGCGTTGGTCGAGACGAGACGGATCTTCTGGCCCTTGCGGATCGCCCCGTCGACGACGCGGAAGAGCACCACGACGCCGAGATAGGCGTCGTACCAGGAATCGATCAGCAGCGCCTTGAAGGGCGCCGCCGGATCGCCGTGCGGCGGCGGCAGGCGGGTGATGATCGCCTCCAGCACCTTGTCGATGCCGAGGCCGGTCTTGGCCGAAATCTCCACCGCGTCGGAGGCGTCGAGGCCGATCACGTCCTCGATCTGCTGCTTGATGCGCTCGGGCTCGGCGGCGGGCAGGTCGATCTTGTTGAGGACGGGAACGATTTCCAGATTGTTGTCGAGCGCCTGGTAGACATTGGCGAGGGTCTGCGCCTCGACCCCCTGGCTGGCGTCGACCACCAGCAGCGCGCCTTCGCAGGCCGCGAGGCAGCGCGAGACCTCGTAGGCGAAGTCGACATGGCCGGGCGTGTCCATCAGGTTCAGGACATAGGCCTCGCCGTCCGCCGCCGTGTAGTCGAGGCGCACGGTCTGGGCCTTGATGGTGATGCCGCGCTCGCGCTCGATGTCCATCGAGTCGAGCACCTGCTCCTTCATCTCGCGCGCGCTCAGGCCGCCGGTGAGCTGGATCAGGCGGTCGGCCAGGGTGGATTTCCCGTGGTCGATATGCGCGATGATGGAGAAATTGCGGATGTGACGCTGGTCGGTCATGGGGCGGGTGGATAGCGGCGCGCCGCCGCAAAGTCCATGCGCGCGCCGAAGATCGGCCCGGCCCGGTCGGCCCTAGCGGCCGCCCGGCTGCGGTCCGGGCTGCGGACGCGGGCGGCCGGGGTTGGGCGCGCCCGGCGTCGGGGCCGGCGTCGGCTCGGGCGTCGGTTCGGGCGTCGGCGGCGGCGCGCCGGTCCAGGCGGTGCGGGCCGCCGCGATGCCGTCGTCCACCGCGACGTCGCCGGTGCGGTAGATGCCGGGGGTCACGCCCTGTCCGAACGAGCCGGCGCCCCAGACGACCGAGTTGCCGGCCGGAACCTCGACCGAGGCCCCGGTCTTGCGCGAGGTGCAGACGATCGTGCCCTCCACGACGCCGCAGATCGTGCGGGTCTCGTCGACGCTGACGACGAGCTCGGTGCCCTTGAGGGCGACGAGAAGGGCCGGCGTGGAGAGCGCGCGGTTGACGCCCTCGCCCTTGCCCGAGCGGTAGCGGAAATTGCCCTGGCCCATCTGCATCGCGTCGCCGCCGCCCACCGTCGCGATGCTGCGCGCGCCGATGACCGCGACCGAACCATCGGCCAGCGAAATCTCGACCGCGCTTCTCTTCGCCGTCTCGAAGGTCGTGCCGGGCTCGACCGGCTCGCCCTCGGCGACCGGTGTGGGCGCGGCGTCCGGGGGCGCGGAGGGCTTGCGCGACTTGACGGTGTTGACGACCGCGGTGACCGCGCCGGTGACCGACTGGGCGGCGGCGCGCCACAGCCCGGCCGGCAGGGCGGCCGCGGCGCTCAAGGCGGCCATCAGGGTGCGGCGCGTGACATTCATGACGGCGATCCTCCGGCCCGCACCCTCGCCGGGCGGGGCGGCGGAATCAAGGCGCTCCGTCCGTCGCGGCAGGAGCCTCCCTGGCGGCCAGCGCGGCGCGGGCCTGGCCGGCCCAGTCGTCGCGGACGAAGCGTTCGGCGAAGCCGTTGCGCAGCGTCGCGCCCAGCGCCTTCGCCTCGTCCGCGCCCATCGCCGCGAGCGCCGCGAAGGTGACGATGCCCTGCCCCTTCAGCGCCTTCTCCATCGCCGGACCGAGGCCGGCGATCGTCTGCAGATCGTCCTCGCCGGGCGGCGGCGCGGGCCGCGCCTTCTTCGCCATCCGCGGCGCCGCCGGCGCGGGGGTCTCGCGGGCGGCGAGGCGCGCGGTCAGCGCGGCGATCTCGGTCTCCAGCGCCGCGACGCGGGCATCGTCGCCGGCGGTCGCGGGCAGGGCGGCAGCCTGGGCCCGCGCTTCGGCGGCCTCGAGCGCCGCGCCAAGGCGCGCCGCCTCGGCTTCGGCGGCGGCGACGCGGTGCATCGCCTGGGCGCTCGCGGTGTCGAGCGCCGCGCGCAGCCGGGCCTCGGCCTGGCCGCGTTCCTCGGCCAGCGCCTCGGCGGCGTGGAGGCGGGTGCGCAGCGTCGCCTCCAGCTCGCGCACCCTGGCGCCGCCTTCGGCCTCGAGCGCCGCGGCCCGCATCTGGGCGGCGTGGAGATCGGCGCGCAGCCGCGCATTGGCCGCTTCCGCCGCGAGGGTGCGGGCCTCGAATCCGGCCTCGGCCGTCGCCGAGCGCGCCGACCAGTCGGTCTCGCTCTTCTGCGCCGCGTCGCGGACGCCGAAGACGCCGCGCGCCGCCCACCCGGCCGCGAGGCCGACGAGCGCCGCGAGGGCGAGCCAGAGGATGATTTCGCCGATGAGATAGGTCATGGCCTGACGATTACCTCAATTCTGCGGTTGCGGGCCTTGCCCGCGTCGCTGTCCTCGGCGGCGATCGGCCGCGACGAGCCGTAGCCCGCCGCGCTGAGCCGCCCTGCTTCGACGCCGGCTTCGGCGAGGGCCGCCGCGACGGCCCGGGCGCGGTCCTGCGAGAGCTTGAGATTGGCGGCCTCGCGGCCGCTGGAATCGGTGTGGCCCGAAATCTGGAACCGCGCGCCGGCGCAGGCCCGGGCGATCTCGGCCAGCCGCGCGATCAGCGGCCCGGCGGCGGCCGGCAGCGTCGCCGAGCCGCTGGCGAAGACGAGGCCGCCTTGGGCGAGCGCCGCGTCGGCATCGCCCTGGCAGACGGCCGCGGGGCTGGCCGCGCCGCCGCGCGTCTCGGGCGCCGCCGCCGCCTCGCCCGCGATCCCCAGCGTCAGCGTCGCCTCGTAGGCGGCGGGGAGATCGGCGAAGGCGGCGCGGGCGGCGTCGCGCGCCGCCGGATCGGCCGCGATGCCGGCCAGCGTCAGGCGACGGCCGTCGAGGGCGAGCGTCGCCGCGTTCAGCCGCGCGAACTGGCCGAGCGCCAGCAGCGCCGCGTCGGCATAGGCGCCGTCGGGCGCGGCGGGATCGATCGCCGTGCGGTCGTCGAGCATCGCCTCCGGCAGCGCGCTGGCGAGCGCCGCGGCGATCTCGGCCTTCGCGGCGGCCGAGGGGAGGACGCCGGAGAGCGCCACCGAGACGCCGTCGAAGGCCGCGCCGAAGCGATAGGGCGGCGCGGGCGGGGCGGCCACCGGCTCCGGCCCGATGCGGATGTCGATCGATGAGACGTAGGGTGCGGGCAGGGATTCCAGGATCCGCACCGCCTCGGCGCGGCCGTCGGCATCGGGCGAGCGGCCGACGAAGGTCATCTTCGGACCGGCCAGTGTCATCGTCGCGCTGGAGAGACCCTTCATCGCGGCGAGGCCGGCGGCGACGATCGCCTGCCAGTTCTCGTCCGGCGCGCCGGGGGCAACGTCGATCGCATCGGCGATCTCGGCCCGGCGCAGCATGTCGCGGGCATGGGTGACGGTTTCGGCCCGCGCGTCGCGGCTGGGCATGTGGCCGGTGAGGGTCAGCGCCCGGCCGTCCCAGGTGGCGCTGAAGCGATAGAGCGCGGGGGCCTCGGCCGGGCCGCCGGCCCGTATCCGGTCGACGGTCGCGGCGATGCCGCCGACCGCCGCGACGGCGGCGATCGCCGCCGCCTTCTCGGCCTCGTCCGTGACCGCGCCGTCGAGCGTCGCGGTGCGCCCGTCGAGCGTCGCCGTGACGCCGGCGATCCCGGCCGCCGCGAGCGCCGCGCCGGCCCGCGCCTGGAGCGCCGCCTCGATGGCCGGCGCCGCGAACAAGGCGGCCAGCGCGCACACCAGAACGAAGGCGGCGGCCGAAGCCGCCGCGATCAGTCTCAGCTTGCGCTGCGCCGCGTCCACGCGTCGCCGTTCAGCGCGGCGTCATGCGGATGCCGCCGTCGAGACGCACGTCCTCGCCGTTGAAATAGGCGTTGCGGACCATCTCCAGCGCCAGGCCGGCATATTCTTCCGGATTGCCGAGGCGCGAGGGGAAGAGCACCTGGGCGCCCAGCTTCTGCACGAACTCCGGCCCGCCCGCCTGCATCAGCGGCGTGTTGAAGAGGCCGGGCAGGATGGTGTTCACGCGGATGCCTTCCTGCGCCAGATCGCGGGCGATGGGGAGCGTCATGCCGACGACGCCGCCCTTGGAGGCCGAATAGGCGGCCTGGCCGATCTGGCCGTCCTCGGCCGCGACCGAGGCGGTGTTGATGATCGCGCCGCGCTCGCCGGTGGAGAGCGGGTCGAGCGTCAGCATGCCTTCGGCCGAATGCGCGATGCAGCGGAACGTGCCGACCAGGTTGATCTGGATGATGCGGTCGAACTGGTCGACCGGGAAGTGCTTGAGCGTGCCGTCCTTGCTGCGCGAGGCGGTCTTGAAGGCGTTGCCGGTGCCGGCGCAGTTGACCAGCACGCGCTCCTGGCCGACCGCGGCGCGGGCCCGCTTGAAGCCCTCGACGACGCTCTCCTCGGAGGTCACGTTGACGTTGCAGTAGACACCGCCGATCTCGCGCGCGACCTTCTCGCCCTTGTCGGCGTTCATGTCGAAGATCGCGACCCGCGCGCCGGCCTTGGCCAGCGCCCGCGCCGTCGCTTCGCCGAGGCCGGAGGCGCCGCCGGTGACGACCGCCGAAATGGTACCGTTGATCTCCATGTGACGTATCCCCTCAGTTCTGGTCCGATAGCGTTTGAAGGGGCTGGCTCTAGCAGATCGGACCGGCAGGGTTAAGGGGCCGCGGGCGTAATCTTGCCGCCGGCCTCCGCTGACGCGACGTCCAGCAGCCAGTCGCGGAACGCCCTGATCTTGGGCAGGTTCTCGGTGCCCGGACGGCCGACCAGATAATAGGCGAGATCGGCCTGCAGGCGCAGCGCGAAGGGCGCGACGAGCAGACCCGCCTCCATGTCGGCCTTGACCAGCGCCGAGCGGCCGAGCGCCACCCCCATGCCGGCCATCGCCGCCTGGATCAGCAGCGCCGAGTCGTCGAAGCCGGGGCCACGTTCGGGATCGAGGCCAGGCACCCCCGCCGCCGCCAGCCAGAGCCGCCAGTCCTGGCGCATCTCGTCATGCAGCAGCGTCGCCCCGGCGAGATCGGCCGGAGCCTTCAGCCTGTGCTGGGCGAGATAGGACGGGGCGCAGACCGGAAACAGCTCCTCTTCCATGAACAGCGTCGCCGAGACGCCCTCCCAGTTGCCGTCGCCGTAGAGGATCGCCAGATCGACGTCGGAATCGGTGAAGGCGGAGAGGTCGCGGTCCTCGGCGAGGTTCCACCAGGTGGAGAGCCAGACGTCGATCTCCGGGTGGCGGGCGCGGAAGGCCGAGAGGCGCGGCACCAGCCATTTGGCGGCGAAGGACGGCATGGTCGAGACCGTGAGCCAGCCCTTGCGCGGGTCGCTGGCGAGCAGCCGCCTTGTCGCGAGGTCGATCTGGTCGAGGGCCGGGGCGAGGGCCGTCGCATAGCGCTCGCCGGGTTCGGTCAGCGCGATGCCGCGGCCGTCGCGGCGCATAAGGTCGATCCCGGCCCAGGCCTCCAGCGCCTTCACCTGATGGGAGACCGCGCCCTGCGTCACCGACAATTCGTCGGCGGCGCGCGACACGGACTTGAGCCGGGCGGCGGCTTCGAAGGCCCTCAGCGCATTGAGGGGCGGCAGTTTTCGGCTCATTTGCGGGATTTCCGCCTGTCCGGGCTGGGAAACGTCCCATTAATATATGAACTATACTCAACTGTCGAATGAGAAGTGATCGTTTGTCAGCCTGGGACGGCAGGCCTATATCAACGCCATCGCGAGCACCGTGCTGGCGAGCAAGTTAGAAACCCAACCCGTGAGGACCACCATGTTCCGTGCATACGGCTTTGTGCTCGCGGCGCGGGATGAGCATCACTCATCTGTCGTGTCCGCCGAGAGCCCCTTCCGCTACCTCGTCCATCTGTTCAAGCGGATGTTCTGAGGCAGGGCGGCACGATGCCCCCCCCAGAAGGCCCCGGATCGCTCCGGGGCCTTCTTGATTCCGGGGGCTTGCAGGATTTGACTAGTCTGACTAGTCTGATCACATGCGCCAGTTC
The DNA here is from genome assembly GCA_016792565.1 of Alphaproteobacteria bacterium. Taxonomy (GTDB): domain Bacteria; phylum Pseudomonadota; class Alphaproteobacteria; order Micropepsales; family Micropepsaceae; genus JADZAI01. The sequence goes on along the minus strand of JAEUMK010000087.1, from coordinate 15,834 downwards.
TCCCTGACCGAAGCCAAAGCCAGGCTGTCCGAGCTGCTCGACATCGTCGAAAGCGGCGAGGATGTGCTGATCCTGCGCCACGGCAAGCCGGTCGCCCGGATGGCGCGGGAACGCGAGCGCAGCGCGGCGATGGAGGCGCGGCGTCAGGCGGCGCTGGAAGGCCTGCGCCAATTCCCGCGCGCGGAGCTGGAGCCGGGCGAGACCATCAAGGACTTGATCGACGAAGGCCGGACGTAACGATGGCGTTCGTGATCGACGCTTCGGCGATGCTGGGCGTCATCCTGCAGGAACGGCCCGCGATACGCATCGCGCCGCTCATCGACCGTTTCGAGGCCGAAGATGCGCGCGTTCCGGCCGTCTTTCCTTTCGAGATTTTCAACGGCCTTGAAATGGCGCGCCGCCGAGGCCGGATCGACGCGGCGCGCATCGTTCAGTTCACGGATTATCTGTCCGCTCTCGACCTGGACATTCTGCCGGCGCCCGACATTCACCAGGCGGCCGCCTTGCGGCGCCTCGCCCATCAGCATGGCCTGACCGTCTACGACGCAAGCTATCTCGCGCTCGCGCAGAGCGCAGACCTGGATCTGATCACTTCGGACATGGCGCTCCTTCGCGCCGCGCTTGCGGCGGGCGTCATGGCGACGCAGCCCTAGCCGCGCGCCGGTTCGCGCACGATGCGGGCGCCCAGTGCGTTCAGCCGCTCGTCGATGCGCTCGTAGCCGCGCTCGATCTGCTGGGCGTTGTTGATGACCGAGGTGCCCTTGGCGCAGAGCGAGGCGAGCAGCATCGCCATGCCGGCCCGGATGTCGGGGCTTTCCATGCGCTGGGCGCGCAGCCGCGTCGGCCCCGAGACGATCGCCCGGTGCGGATCGCACAGGACGATGCGCGCCCCCATGGCGATCAGCTTGTCGACGAAGAAGAGGCGGCTTTCGAACATCTTCTCGAAGAACAGGATCATGCCCGAGCACTGCGTCGCCGCGACGATGGCGATCGACATGAGATCGGCCGGGAAGGCCGGCCAGGGCTGGTCCTCGATCTTGGGCACATGGCCGCCGAAATCGGGGCGGATGCGCCGCGTCTGCTGCCCCGGCACGACAAGGTCTTCGCCCTCGATGCGGCAGACGATGCCGAGCCGCTCGAAGCCCATCAGGATGGCGCGGAAATGTTCGACCCCGGCACGTTTGATGCGCAGCTCGGAGCGGGTGACGGCGGCAAGGCCGATGAGCGAGCCGACCTCGATGTGGTCGGGCCCGATGCGGTAGGCGCCGCCGCCCAGCGCCGCGCCGCCGTGGACGGTCATCGTGTTGGTGCCGATGCCCTCGATCTTCGCGCCGAGCATGACGAGGAAGCGGGCGAGGTCCTGGACGTGCGGCTCGGAGGCGACGTTGCGCAGCACGGTCGTGCCCTGCGCCGCCGTCGCCGCCATCAGCGCGTTCTCGGTGCCGGTGACGGACGGCTCGTCGAGGAAGACGTCGGCGCCCTTCAGCTTCGGCGCGCGGAAATCGTAGTTCTGGCCGACCGTCACCCGGGCGCCCATCTGCTGGAGCGCCAGGAAATGCGTATCGACCCGCCGCCGCCCGATGACGTCGCCGCCGGGCGGCGGCAGCGTCACCTTGCCGGCGCGGGCGAGCAGCGGCCCGGCGAGCAGGATCGAGGCGCGGATGCGGGCGCACAGTTCGGGATCGAGCGCGGCGGGCCTGACCTTCTTCGCCTCGATCTCCAGCGTGTTGACGCCGGTCCATTCCGCCAGCGCGCCCAGCGTGCGGATCAGTTCGACCAGCGCCTCCACGTCGCGGATGCGCGGCACGTTGGTGAGCGTCACCTTCTGGTCGGTCAGAAGCGCCGCCGCGATGATCGGCAACGCGGCGTTCTTGTTGCCGGCCGGCTCGATCTCGCCGGAGAGACGGTGCCCGCCCTCGACGATGTAGCGGACACCGTTGGAAAAGACTTGCGCCATGAAAGGATCAGGTCGTCAGGACGACCTTGCCTTTCACTTGCCGGTTGGCCATCGCGTTCAGCGCCTCGGCGGCGCGTTCCAAGGGATAGGTCGCCGAGACCAGCGGCTTGATGCGCCCGGTCTTGTAGAGCCACATCAGCTCGGCGAGGTTGCGCCGGTTGTGCTCGGGGTTGCGGGCGACCCAGGCGCCCCAGAAGACGCCGACGATCTGGCAGTTCTTCAGAAGCGCCAGGTTGAGCGGGATCTTCGGGATCTCGCCGGCCGCGAAGCCGACCACCAGATAGCGCCCGTCCCAGGCGATCGAGCGCAGCGCCGGTTCGGCATAGGCATCGCCCACCGGGTCGTAGATGACGTCGGCGCCGTTGGGGAGGATCGCCTTCAGCTGTTCGCTGAACGCCTTCTGGTCTTCCTTGGTGAGCTTGCCGGACGGGTAGACGAGACCCGCCTCGGCCCCGTGCCTGAGGCAGACGTCGACCTTCTCCTGCGTCGAGGCGGCGGCGATGACCCGCGCCCCCATCGCCTTGCCGATCTCCACCGCCGCGAGGCCGACGCCGCCCGCTGCGCCGAGGACGAGCAGGGTCTCGCCCATCTTCAGATCGGCGCGGTCCTTCAGCGCGTGATGCGAGGTGCCGTAGGTCATGACCAGCGCCGAGGCGGTCTCGAAGTCCATCTCCTCGGGGATGTGGATGGCGCGGCCGGCGTCGGCCACCACCTCTTCGGCGAAGCCGCCCCAGCCGGTCGAGCCGAGGACCCGGTCGCCGACCTTCAGATTGGTGACGCCCTCGCCCACTTCCTTGACGATGCCGGCCACCTCGCCGCCCGGCGAGAACGGCAGCGGCGGCTTGAACTGGTACTTGTTCTGGATGATCAGCACGTCGGGGAAGTTGACCCCCGCCGCCTTCACCGAGATCACGTATTGCCCCTTGCCGGGCTTCGGCGAGGGCACGTCCTCGACGACCAGCGTATCGGGCGGCCCGTATTCCTTGCACAGCACGGCGCGCATCGGCGTCTCCCCTGAAGCCCTTGATTTTCGGTCGCGCAAATTAGGCGGGGCGCGCCGCCCGGAGCAAGCGCGACGAACGGGCCTGTCGCGCCGCGCCTCAGCGGGCCGGCATCGACCCGGCCGGCGTCAGCGTCGCCACAAAGGCCTGGAGCCCCGCCGTGTCGGCGATTTCGCCGTCCCACAGGATGTCCGGCTCAAGCCCGGTGGGGCGCGCCACCGCGGACCCGAGAAAGGCCTTGGTCGAGACCGCGAACGATGCCCAGCCGCTGGGCAGGGGCATGTCGCGCACCTCGCCATAGAGCCCGTGCGCGCGCGTCGGCCAGCCGACCACGACGACATCGTCGACCGCCCGCAGGAGATCGACGAAGAGGAGCGCCGAGCTGAACGCCCGGCCGTCGACGACGACCACCACCTGGCCGTCGAAGGCGGCTTGCGGGCGAGGCTCGTCCGCCGGCGGCCCGCGCCGGCCGAGACGGGCGAGCGGCTCGCCCGCGGCCATCGCTGCGTCGATCGCGGCCAGCGCGGCATCGAGATAGGACGCGGTCGCCTGGTCGGACGGAAACGCCCCCATCGCGTCGCGCAGCGCCTGGAAATGGGCGCGCACCTTGTCCGACGCACGGATCGCATCCGGCTCGCCGGTCCGCAGCCGGCGCTCGCCCCAGGCGACCGCCGCCTCGCCGTAGAGCGCAGCGGCGAGGCCGCGGGCGAGGAAGGAACTGCCGCCGCCGTTGCCGCGCAGGTCGAAGACGATCCGCGCAAGGCCCTGCGGCGCGGCGAGCCGCGCGCGCATGGCGTCGAACGCCGCCGCATCGTCGCCCTGGGGATCGAGGGTGGGAATGGACAGCCAGAGTACGCCGCCGGGGAGGTCCTGCGCGCCCATGGCCGGCGCCTCGCCGAACGCCGCGGCGGCGAGCGCCGGCTGCAGTGCCCGGAACCGCACCGGACGCCAGGCGAGCGCATAGGTCCGCTCGGCGCCGTCGAGCGCAAAGCGGCACTGCGCCGGACGCAGGAAGTCGAGCTGGCCCTGATCGACCGTCATCGCCGGCACCGCCCGGACGAGATCGGCCTGCGACGCCGCATCGCCGTCGAAGCGCAGCGCGTTGCGCCGGGCGAGGTCCAGCGCGTCGAGCCCGTCGCACTCGACGAGCCGCGCTCCGGCCGGCGGCGCGTCGGCATCGAACGCGGCGGCGACCACGATGCCGCCCCGCCGCCAGGACAGCACGAAGCCGGGGAAGAGCGTGTCGTCGCGCCGCACGTCCGCCCACTGCGGGTGGTCGCGATTCCCCCAGACGCCCAGATGCCGGTCCGGCAGGGCGTTGGCGAATTCGACGAGGAGATAGAGATAGTGCGACAGCGTTTCGGCGCGCGGCGCCTGCGCCAGACCTGCCGCGAGGCCGGTTTCCAGCCGATCGCCGAAGGCCGGATCGAGCACCGGGCCGGGGTGGTCCGCAGCGATGGCGTCGTGCATCGCCTGGAGATCCTGCGCCGCCAGAGCCGCCCAGTCGGGCTCCTCGGCGGCCGCGGCGAGGGTGCCGATCAGGCCGAGAACGGCGGCGAACCAGATGCGGTGCATGGGGCGGACCTCCCGGGGTACGGTGTGACGAGCGTCCCGCGATCGGGCGGGAAATTCAATTCCCGGCGCGGCGACGGCCTGCGCGGCCTTCAGGCCAGCGCCGCCGCCGGACGCCGCTCGCCGCAGAGATCGCCGCGCCAGTTGCGGATCGGCGCGGCGGTGAAGCTGCGCGCCGCCGCGCCCGAGCCCTCCAGCACGCCGAGCCGCACGAGGATCGCCGCCATCGCGGTTTCCGCCGCCCGCCCCGCGCCGTCGTCGATCTTCAGCGCCACCCCGAGGCCGAGGGCCGGGATCGCCGCCGAATAGACGCCTTCCGCGCCGATCTTGACGACCGTGCCGCCGGTCGCGGCGGCGATCATCGCGGCGTCGGAGCGCCCGGTGCCGGACTGGTGGAGCGGGTGGGCGCGGACCGCCGCCATCAGCCGCGACGCCGCCGCGGCCCGCGCCGAAGAGAGCCCCGAGGGGTCGGCGAGGCGGGCGAAACCGGTCGCCAAGGCTTTGAGCGGCAGCGCGAAATTGGGCGCGGCGCAGCCGTCGATGCCCCAGGGCATCGCCTCGGGCGTCACGCCGCAGAGCTCGCCGATCGCCCGGCGGACCCGCATCTGCACCGGGTGCTCCACGCCGACATAGCCCGCCACCGGCTCGCCCATGTGGCAGGCGGTGCAGAGGAAGCCCGTGTGCTTGCCCGAGCAATTGTTGTGCAGCCGCGTCGGCTCCTTGCGGCCGCGCTGCATCCGCCGCGCCGCCGCCTCGTTGCCCGGCAGATGCGGGCCGCAGGCAAGGTCGCGCTCCGAGCAGCCGAGGCGCTTCAGCCAGCGCGCCGCGGTCTTCACATGGAAGTCCTCGCCCGAATGCGAGGCGCAGGCGAGCGCCAGTTCCTTCGCGCTCACCTTGAAGGCGTCGGCCGCGCCGGTTTCGATCAGCGGCAGGGCCTGCATCATCTTGAAGGCCGAGCGCGGATAGACCGGGGCCTCCACGTCGCCGAGCGCCAGCGTCGCGCGGCCGGAAGCGTCGCAGACGGCGATCGCGCCGCGATGGACGCTCTCCACGAGGGCCCCGCGCGTCAGTTCGACGAGAACGGGATTGGCGCCGGTGCGGGACATGGGGCGCATCTAGGCCGCCTTGACGGCCGGGGCAAGGGCGCGCTTTTTCGGCGGCGGCGGGAGGCGACCATCATGCGCGGCTATTTCGGGATCGGGGCGGAGGGCATCTCCAAGGCGATGAATCTCGGCAATCTGATGCGCACCGCCCATGCCTTCGGCGCCAGCTTCACCTTCACCATCGAGGCCGAGGCGCGCGCCCGCATCGTCCGTCTTGCCGATACCGCCGCCTCGGACGGGCAGGTGCCGCACTACCCTTACGACCGCTTCGAGGATTTCCGCCTGCCCAAGGGCTGCGAGCTGGTGGGGGTCGAGTTCACCGAGGAGGCGGTTGCGCTGCCGAGCTTCCGCCATCCGGCGCGGGCCGCCTATGTCTTCGGCTCGGAGCGCGGCTCGCTGAGCCCCCGCCTCCAGGCGCTCTGCCGCCACATCGTGAAGATCCCGACCGGCTTCTGCCTCAACGTCGCGACCGCCGGGGCGATCGTCATGTATGACCGCCTCATCACCATGGGCCGTTTCGGCGAGCGTCCGGTGGCGGCCGGCGGCCCCGCCGCGCCCTTCACGCCCAAGGAGCACCACGAATGGGGCGCGCCGCTGCTGCGCCACACCAGGCCCGGCGAGCGGCTGTTCCTGAAGAAGCCGGGCGCTCAGGAGGCGTAGCAGGCGGCGGCGAAGACCACCTTGCCGTCCGCCCCGAAGGCGAAGGTTTCGGCGACGAACTGGCCCCGGTGGTTGCGATAGGCGATGGTCAGCGCCCCATCCCCCGCATAGACGCGCTCCAGCGCGAATTCGAGGTCGGGCGAGCGCGCGAAGGCGGTGCCCCAGTAGGCGCGGAGCGCCGCCTTGCCCTCCACCCGCCCCGACCCCGTGACCCGCGCCGCGACCGGCGAAAGAAAGACGATGTCCTCGGCGTAGTGCGAGAGGATGCGCTCCAGATCGTGCGCGTTCCAGGCGTCGATCCATGCGGCCGCGAAGGCGCCCTGGTCGTTCATGGCTGTCTCCCTCGTCCCGGCGCGGCTGAACGCCCGTTCAGGAACCGCTCCTTGTAAGGTGTGCCGCGCGCCACGAAAATGCCGGTTTGCTTAGGCCCAATGCGCCGCAGCGGCCCGGCGCGGACCGTGCCGTCAACTCGCGACTTGTCAGCCCGCGCCGCTTGGGCCACATCTGCCCCAGAAACCTCGCCCGCCCCCGGGGCGGGCGTCCGACCCAGAAGGATCGCCCATGCGTTCGAAGACCGCCTGCGCCATCGCCTGTTCAGCCCTTGTCGCGATGGGCGGCGTGGCCAGCGCCGCGTCGCAGCTCCTCGGCGAGTTCAACGACTGGAAGGCGTTCAAGTCGGGCGACAGCGGCGCCACCGTCTGCTACGCCCTCTCGCAGCCCCAGAGCACCGAGCCCAAGGGCGCCAAGCGCGACCCGATCTTCTTCATCGTCTCCAACTTTCCCGCCCGCCAGGTGAAGGGCGAGCCCTCGATCGTCATTGGCTACCCCTTCAAGGAGGGCTCCAAGGCGACGGTGGCGGTCGGCGGCGAGACCTTCTCGTTCGTCACCGTCAATTCCGGCACCGATGGCGGCGCCTGGCTTCCCGACAGCGCGACGGAGCAGAAGCTGATCGCGGCGATGCGGGCCGGCTCGACCATGACGGTCAAGGGCACGTCCAAGCGCGGCACCAACACGACCGACAAATACTCGCTGTCGGGCGCCGGCGCCGCGTTCGACCGGATCAACCAGGAATGTCCCTGACGTCGCTGATCGGGCTGACGCGGCCGGAACTCGCCGCCGCGCTCGCCGCCGTCGGCGTCGAGGGCAAGGACGCGCGCATGCGCGCCGGCCAGATCTGGCACTGGATCTATCAGCGCGGGGCGACCTCGTTCGAGGCGATGACCAGCGTCTCCAAGGCGCTGCGGGCGAAGCTGGCGGAGCGCTTCACGCTGGAGCGCCCGGAGATCGTCGAGGCGCAGCTGTCGGAGGACGGCACGCGCAAGTGGCTGCTGCGCTTCGGTCCCGGCATCGAGGTCGAGACCGTCTATATCCCCGAGGAAGACCGCGGCACGCTGTGCGTCTCCAGCCAGGTCGGCTGCACGCTGAACTGCCGCTTCTGCCATACCGGCACGCAGAAGCTGGTGCGCAACCTCACCGCCGGCGAGATCGTCGCGCAGGTGCTCGTCGCCCGCGACGCGCTCGCCGACTATCCCGCCGGCAAGCCGACCGAGCTGCGCCGCGTCACCAATGTGGTGATGATGGGCATGGGCGAGCCGCTCTACAATTTCGACAACGTGAAGGCGGCGATCCAGATCATGGCCGACGGCGAAGGCCTGTCGCTGTCGAAGCGCCGCATCACGCTCTCGACCGCCGGCGTGGTGCCGATGATCGCCCGGGCGGGCGAGGAGATCGGCGCGATGCTGGCCGTCTCGTTGCACGCGGCGCGCGACGAGGTGCGCGACGTGCTGGTGCCGCTGAACAAGAAATACGACATCGACACGCTGCTCGCCGCCTGCCGCGCCTATCCGGGTCTGTCGAACGCGCGGCGCATCACTTTCGAGTACGTGATGCTGAAGGGCGTCAACGATTCCATCGCCGACGCCAAGCTGCTGGTGAAGAAGCTGGCGGGCATTCCGGCGAAGATCAACCTGATCCCGTTCAACGCCTGGCCGGGGGCGCCCTATGAGTGCTCGGACTGGGCCGAGATCGAGAAGTTTGCGGACGTCGTCAACGCAGCCGGCTACGCCTCGCCGGTGAGGACGCCGCGCGGCCGCGACATCATGGCGGCCTGCGGCCAGTTGAAGAGCGAGAGCGTCAAGGAACGCGCCTCGGCGAAATTCGCCGCGCTGCGCTCGGCCGAACTGCAGCGGATGCCGGGCTGAGCGGCCAGAGCATCATCCGAAGACGTGGATGCCGGTTCTTCGAAAAGATGAGGCTCAATCGAAAACCTGGAGCCCCGTTCCGATTCCATCGGAACGGAAATGGCTCTAGGCCTTCAGGGTGTGCTGGGCCGGGGACGCCATCTCGGCCACCAGATCGGACAACGTCAGCGAGGCGAGCGAGGCGCGGATCGCGCCGTCGACACGGCGGGCGACGCCGTCGATCACCCCGGCCGCCGCCTGGGCGAGCGGGCAGTCGGAATTGACGTTGGCGCGGCAGCACACGACCGGATTGTCGTCGACCGCCTGGCGCACGCAGTCGAGGGCGATCTCCTGCGGCTTGCGGGCGAGCCAGACGCCGCCATGGGCCCCGGCCCGCGTCGCCACCACCCCGGCCTGGGCAAGCGCCGAGATGACCCGGCGCAGCACGACCGGGTTGGCGTTGACGCTTTTCGCCATCTCGCCCGAGGTCATGGGATGGCCGGCCTCGCCCGCCTTGCGGGCGGCCAGGATCATCAGCATGTGCACCGCGACGGCGAAACGCTGGCTGTCGGCCATGGCTCTTCCTCTGTGCTAGAGATGCCCTTCCCGCCCCCCCGCCACAAGCCCGCCGCCGCACAAAGATGAGCCCGACCTTCGAACTGGACTGCGCCGATCTCGCCCCCGCCTGCGCCGGGGTCTTCCGCCGCACCGGCCGCGTCCACATTCCCGGCGCCCTGAAGGCCGCCGGGGCGGCCGCGCTGCACGGCGCGCTGGCGGGCGACGCCCCCTGGGCGCTGGTGGTGAACGCCGGCGACGCGGTCTACGACCTGCCCGCCGGGACGGGCGAGACGGCGGCCGATATCGCCCGCCTCGCCGCCGAGCGCGGGCGCGCCGGCTTCCAGTTCCTCTTCGAGTCGATCCGCCTCTCGGACCATGGCGAGCCCTATGAGGGAGGCATTGCGGTCTTCCGGGCGCTGACGGTCTTCCTCAACAGCCCCGCCTTCCTCGACTTCGCCCGCGCCGTAACGGGCGACGCCGCGATCGCCTTCTGCGACGCCCAGGCGACGCGCTATCGCCCCGGCCACTTCCTGACCGTCCACGACGACGGCAACGAGGGCAAGAACCGCCGCGCCGCCATCGTGCTGAACCTGACGCCCGGCTGGATCGCCGACTGGGGCGGGCTCCTGCAGTTCATCGACGAGGACGGCCACGTCGCCGAAGCCTTCACCCCGGCCTTCAACGCGCTCAACCTCTTCCGCGTGCCGCAGCGTCACGCGGTCTCCTATGTCAATCCGCTGGCCGCCGGCGACCGGCTGTCGGTGACCGGCTGGCTGCGCTCTCTCTGACGAAAGCAGTTGTGGCGCGGCCTTGGCTTGCGCTACCAGCCTCGCACCCGTCCCCTACCGATCGAGCCCGAGCCATGGCCGCGCCCCAGAAAGTCGTCCTCGCCTATTCCGGCGGCCTCGACACCTCCGTCATCCTGAAATGGCTGCAGACGGAATATCGCTGCGAAGTCATCACCTTCACCGCCGATCTCGGCCAGGGCGAGGAACTGGGGCCGGCCCGCGACAAGGCGCTGCTGCTCGGCATCAAGCCGGAGAACATCTTCATCGAGGACGTGCGCGACGAGTTCGTGCGCGACTACGTCTTCCCGATGTTCCGCGCCAATGCGGTCTACGAGGGCCAGTATCTGCTCGGCACCTCGATCGCCCGCCCGCTGATCGCCAAGAAGCAGATCGAGATCGCCAACAAGGTCGGCGCCCACGCGGTCGCCCATGGCGCGACCGGCAAGGGCAACGACCAGGTCCGCTTCGAGCTCGGCTACTATGCCCTCAAGCCCGACGTGAAGGTGATCGCGCCGTGGCGCGAATGGGACCTCGACAGCCGCACCAAGCTGATCGCCTTCGCCGAGGCGCACCAGATCCCGATCGCCAAGGACAAGCGCGGCGAGGCCCCGTTCTCGGTCGACGCCAACCTGCTGCACTCCTCCAGCGAGGGGAAGGTGCTGGAGGACCCGAACGTCGAGGCCGACGAGATGGTCTATCAGCGCACCATCAGCCCCGAGGCGGCGCCCGACAAGGCGACCGAGATCGTCATCGGCTTCGAGAAGGGCGATCCGGTCTCTATCGACGGCGAGAGGCTCGGCCCCGCCGCGCTGCTGGCGAGGCTCAACGGCCTCGGCCGCGACAACGGCATCGGCCGCCTCGATCTCGTCGAGAACCGCTTCGTCGGCATGAAGTCGCGCGGCGTCTACGAGACGCCCGGCGGCACGATCCTGCTCGCCGCGCACCGCGCCATCGAGTCGATCACCCTCGACCGCGGCGCCGCGCACCTGAAGGACGAGCTGATGCCGCGCTATGCGGAGCTGATCTATAACGGCTTCTGGTTCGCTCCCGAGCGCGAGATGCTGCAGGCCGCCATCGACCTGAGCCAGGCGATGGTCGCCGGCACCGTGCGGCTGAAGCTCTACAAGGGCAACGTCATCGTGACGGGGCGCGAGAGCGCGAACTCGCTCTACGCCCAGGACCTCGTGACCTTCGAGGAGGACGGCGGCGCCTACGACCAGAAGGACGCGGCCGGGTTCATCAAGCTGAACGCCCTGCGCCTGAGAACCCTCGCCGCCCGCAGGGGGCGCGTGGGCGGGTAGCGGCGCACAGCCTGCGGGCGGGGCAAAAAAGCCCCCGCCTCTTGACGGGCCGTGCGATTGCTCTATGTGAGCCTCGTCCGGGCCCCTCTGGCGACGCAGCGGCCGCGTCGCGATGTCGGACGTCCCTTTGGGAATCGGCCGTCCTCGATCGCATCACATGGAAATTCTGACCGCGCTGTGGCTCGGCATGCCCGTCTGGGTATGGCTCGGCTTCGTCGTTCTCGTGCTTGCCGTGATGGCCCTCGACCTGGGCCTCCTCCACCGCGAGGCCCACGAGGTCTCCTTCAAGGAATCCCTGACCATGTCGGGGCTCTACATCGTCCTGGCGCTGGCCTTCGCGGGCGTCGTGTTCTGGCTCTACAACGGCCCCGCCCCGCCGGGCTCGATCGACGCCCTCATCGTCAACGCACCGAGCGATTTCGACCGGGCGACGACGGCGGTCGAGCTCTACCTCACCGGCTATGTCGTCGAATACACGCTGGCGATGGACAACGTCTTCGTCATCGGCCTGATCTTCACCTATTTCGCGGTGCCGGCGGCCTACCAGCACCGGGTGCTGTTCTGGGGCATCATCGGCGTGATCGTGCTGCGCGCCGTGATGATCGCGCTGGGCGCGACGCTGATCGCCAACTTCGCCTGGATTCTCTACGTCTTCGCCGTCTTCCTCATCCTCACCGGCCTCAAGCTGCTGTGGAGCGCCATCCAGAACAAGGAAGAGCAGATGACGGAGAACTTCCTCATCCGCTGGCTGCGCGGGCACATGCGCATCACCGAGGGCATGCGCGGCGAGCGCTTCTTCGTGAAGGAGCCGGACCCCAAGACCGGCAAGATCGTCCTCTGGGCGACGCCGCTCTTCCTCTGCCTGGTGGCAGTCGAGTTCGCCGACGTCATCTTCGCGGTCGATTCGGTGCCGGCGATCTTCCTGATCACCCAGGAGCCGTTCATCGTCTACACCTCGAACATCTTCGCGATCATCGGCCTGAGGGCGCTCTACTTCACGCTCTCGGCGATGGTGCACCGCTTCCACTATCTGAAGTACGCGCTGGCGCTGGTGCTGATCTTCATCGGCTCCAAGATCTTCGCCGGCGACTTCTTCGCCAGCGGCAAGGTGCCGACCGAGATCTCGCTGGGCGTCACCTTCGCGCTGCTGATCGGCGGCGTGCTGTACTCGCTGTGGAAGACGCGGGGCGACCGCCCTGCCGAACTGAAAATCGAACGCTGAGGAGGCGGCCATGAAAACCAAGGACATCATGACGTCCGCGCCGGTCACCATCCGGTCCGGCGCGACGGTCGCCGAAGCGGCCAAGGCGATGCTCGAGGCCGGCGTCTCCGGATTGCCGGTCGTCGAGGCGGACGGCACCCTGGCCGGCATGCTGACCGAGGGCGATCTGGTTCGGCGCTCGGAATACGGCGCCGCCAAGCGGCCCTCCTGGTGGCTGCGGCTGATCTCCGACGACCGCTCGCTGGCCGCCGACTATGCCCGCGCGCATGGGCGCTACGTCCGCGAGGCGATGAGCCGGTCGGTCGTGGCGGTCGAGGAGGAAACGCCGGTCGCCCGGGTCGCCGAACTGCTCGCGAGCCTCGGCGTCAAGCGCCTGCCGGTGGTGCGCGACGGCCGCCTCGTCGGCATCGTCGCACGGCGCGACCTGCTGAAGGCCCTGATCGCCGCGCCGCCGCCGGCCGGCGAGGCGCCCGGCGATGCCGCGATCGCCGCGGCGATCCGCGCCGCCCTGTCGCACGAATCGTGGATCGACGCCGCGCAGGTGGTGCTGACCGTCGCCCAGGGCGCGGTCACGCTCGCCGGCCGGGTCAGCGCCGAGAGCCAGCACCAGGCCCTGCTGGCACTGGTCGAGAACCAGCCCGGCGTGCTCAGCGTGGATGACCGCATCAGCGTCGGCGCCTGGCCCGTCTAGCCGTCGGGACGGGGCCGTGAGGCCCCGCCGCGGCGCGCGCTACTCGATCGCGAAGACCGAGAGGTCGCAGACGTTCACGCCGCCGGCGCGGCGCGAGGAGCCGTCCTCAAGCGCCGCGGTGAAGTCGTAGGTGCAGGCGCCCGAGCCGTCGTCGATGGTCGCCATCGCCGCCTTGCCGGGCGCGAGGCCGGCGAGCACCTGGCCCGACCAGCCGCTCTCGCTGCTGGAGGCGGAAAGGCTGACGATCGCCTGTCCGGTGTCGTTCTTGATGCGGATGCGCCGGTCGAACGCCTGCGCAGCGCCGACCGCGGCGGCGATGACCGCGACAGTGACGAGAAGCGGGGCGAAGCGGGTGCGCATGGCGTCCTTCACTCTAGGTGCGGCTTTCCTTGATTGGAAGCTTGGACGCATTTTGTCGCGGCGGCGCTGAACCGGCCCTGAACGGCCCACGCCGCCTCAGAGGCCCTCCGGCACCGGCAGGGCGTTCTGGCGGCAGGCGGCGATCACCGCATTGCGCAGGAGGCAGGCGACGGTCATCAGCCCGACGCCGCCCGGGACCGGCGTGATCGCCCCGGCCACCGCCGCCGCCTCGTCATAGGCGACATCGCCGACGAGGCGCGTCTTGCCCTCCCCGGCGTCGATCCGGTTGATGCCGACATCGATGACGGTCGCCCCGGGCTTGATCCAGTCGCCGCGCACGAAGGCGGGCTTGCCGATCGCCGCGACCAGGATGTCGGCGCGGCGGCAGAGCGCCGGCAGGTCGCGGGTCTTCGAATGCGCCGTCGTCACGGTGCAGCTTTCGTTGAGGAGAAGCTGGGCCATCGGCCGGCCGACCAGGATCGAGCGCCCGATGACCACGGCGTCGAGGCCCGCAAGGTCGGCGCGCACCCGCTTGATCATCATCAGCGCCCCGGCCGGGGTGCACGAGACAAGGCCCTCGCGCGCCGAGACCAGCAGGCCGGCATTCGTCGCGGTGAGGCCGTCGACGTCCTTGGCCGGATCGATCGCGTCGATCACCGCGCTCTGGCGGACCTGGGGCGGGGTCGGGAACTGCACCAGAAAGCCGTGGATCGCCGGATCGTCGTTCATCCGGCGCACCGCTGCCAGCACCTCGGCCTCGCTCGCCGTTTCCGGAAGGCGGATTTCGGCGGCATGCAGCCCCGCTTCGCGCGCCGCGATGCCCTTGTTGCGGACATAGACCTGGCTCGCCGGGTCGTCGCCGACCAGAATGACGCCCAGCCCGACGGTGAGCCCATGCGCCGCCTTCAGCGCCGCGGCGGCTTGCCCGACGCGCGCCTTGAGGTCTCCGGCGACCTCCTTGCCTTCGATGCGGGTGGCGGTCATGGGGTGAGAAGCTCCTTCAGCCGGGCGGCGGTTTCGCCCGCGCGGCCCGCGATGCGGACGGTCTTGAGGCGCGCCGAGGCGCCGGCGGCGACGCTAAGGCTCGAGCGCGGCCGTCCCAGCGCCACGGCCAGCGTTTCGATCAGGTCGGCGTTGGCCTTGCCGTCCTCGGCCTTGGCCCGCACCCGCACCTTCAGCGCGGTCTGCGCCTCGGGCCCCTCGGCGAGGCCATCGAGCCCCGGCCGGCGCGCGCCCGGCGTCGCGCGGACGCGCAGCAGCACGTCGTCGCCGTCGATCCGGAAGGGATCAGCGGATCGCGACATAGAGCTGCCAGAGATACATCTGCAGCACATAGACGAGGATGAAGATGACCAGCGGCGAAAGATCGACGCCGCCCAGCGGCGGCAGCGCGCGCTGGATCGGCCGCATGACGGGATCGGTCACCGCGCGCGTGAAACGGTCGGCCTGCCAGGCGAAGGGATGGCGCGGGTTGATCACCTGGAAGGCGAACAGCCACGACAGCATGATCCGTACGAACATGATGATCAGGAACAGCCACAGCACCTGATCGATCGCCCAGAAGATGGGGTAGAGAGGGTCGTTCATGGGCTCCGCGCCGCCGTTTGGCTCGGCCGGACCTAGCCTTCCCGCGCAAGGCCGCGCAAGCCCCGATTGGTCTCAGGGAGCGGATGTTGTGTTAACACAACATAGGCATTGACATCCGCATGTAATGTTGTGTAAACACAATACATCATCGTGAGTAGCACACCACCGTACCCATGCTTCACAACCGGATCGCCCTCCTGAGGACCGAACGCAACGTCACGCGCAGGGAGCTTGCCGAGGCGGTGGGGGTCAATTTCCAGACCATCGGGTATCTGGAGCGGGGCGACTACAGCCCCTCGCTGGAGCTGGCGATGAAGATCGCCCGGTTCTTCGGCCTGCCGGTGGAGATGGTGTTTTCGTTCGAACCCTTTGCGCCGCTGGCCGCCGAGCTGATGCGCGCCAAGGCCAGCCTCGCGGGAGAGCCCTGAAATGACGACCAAGCCCCTGACCCGCCCGCGCCCGGGACGCCTGTCGCGCCGCGCCCGCCGCGCGGCGATCGGCGCCACGGCGCTGGCCGCGGCGACCGCGCTGGCGGTCCTTGCGCTGTTGACCGAGCCGGGGTCGGCGGCCGCCAGCCTTCTGAAACTGACGATCGCCACGGCCACGCTGGGCGGCTTCGCCTTTGTCATGAGCCGGTCGATCCACTGGTTCGTCGGGAACGCGCCCGACGAGGCCCTCGACGAACGCGAACTGGCGCTGCGCAACCGCAGCTATTTCCGCGCCTACGCGCTGTTCGCCGGGCTCGCCGTGGCGGCCGGGTTCTACTTCCTGGATCTGGCGCCCGATCTCGGACTGTGGATGCCGGTCCACTACGACCAGTGGTGGGCGGTGGTGTGGGGTTTCCTGGTGCTGGC
>JAEUMK010000080.1 GCA_016792565.1 Alphaproteobacteria bacterium | reverse complement strand
GGCGATCGCCAGTTCCCTGGCGCCCGAATCCTTCAGGTTCAGCGCATGCGCGCGGCCCTGGCTGCCGTAACCGATGATCGCGGTCTTCTTGCCCTTGATCAGATTCACGTCCGCGTCGCGGTCGTAGTAAACGCGCATGGTGCTGCTTCCTTCGCAATAACTCGTTTGGATCGGCGCCGGGCAGGCCGCCCGGCGGAATGCTTCAATCGGGGTGTCCTACATCGCCTCCGCGCCGCGCGCGATGGCGACGACGCCGGTGCGGCTGACCTCGACGAGGCCGAGCGGCTTCATCAGGTCGACGAAGGCGTCGATCTTCGAGGGCGCGCCGGTCAGCTCGAAGACGAAGCTGGTATGCGTGGTGTCGATCACCCGGGCGCGGAAGGCGTCCGACAGGCGCAGCGCCTCCACGCGCTTGTCGCCCTCGCCCGCCACCTTGATCAGCGCCATTTCGCGCTCGATGCCGGGCCGGTCGACCGACAGGTCCACCACCCGGTGCACCGGCACCAGGCGGCCGAGCTGCGCCTTGATCTGGGCGATCACCTCGGGCGTGCCTGAGGTGACGATGGTGATGCGCGAGGTGTGCTTCTGGTGGTCGGTTTCGGCGACCGTCAGCGACTCGATGTTATAGCCGCGGCCGGAGAACAGCCCGACCACGCGGGCGAGAACGCCCGGCTCGTTGTCGACGATCACCGACAGCGTCCGCTTGATGACCGCCTCGTGCTCCTCGACCAGGAAATAGGCCGATTTGGGCTGGGTAGGATCGGGGCTCATCGTCACACCATCTGCCGGCCGGCTTCGGTCACGCCGGGCTGATCGTCGGTATCGCCGAGGATCATCTCGTCATGGGCCGCGCCGGAGGGAATCATCGGGAAGCAGTTCTCGGTCTTGTCGACCACGCAGTCGAAGATCACCGGCCGGTCGACCTCGATCATCTCCATGATCTTGCCGTCCAGTTCGTCCGGCCGCGTCGCGCGCAGGCCGACCGCGCCATAGGCGTCGGCCAGCTTCACGAAATCGGGCAGCGCCTCCGAATAGGAGTGCGAGTAGCGCCCGCCATGCAGCAATTGCTGCCACTGGCGCACCATGCCCATGTACTCGTTGTTGAGGATGAAGATCTTGACCGGCAGGCGGTACTGCACGGCGGTCGAGATTTCCTGGATGGTCATCTGCACGCTCGCCTCGCCGGCGATGTCGATGACCAGCGCGTCGCGGTGCGCGGTCTGCACGCCCACCGCCGCCGGCACGCCATAGCCCATCGTGCCCAGCCCGCCGGAAGTCATCCAGCGATTGGGCTCCTCGAAATGATAGTGCTGCGCCGCCCACATCTGGTGCTGGCCGACCTCGGTGGTGATGTAGGTCTTGCGCCCCTTGGTCAGTTCGTAGAGCCGCTCGATCGCGTATTGCGGCTTGATGATCGTGTCGGAGTGCCGATAGGCGAGGCTCCTGCGGCCGCGCCACGCGCCGATCTCGTCCCACCAGGTCTTCATCGCGGCGGCGTCGAGCGAGGCCTGGCGCGCCTTCCACCCGGCCAGCAGCTCGGTCAGGATCTCGCCCGCGTCGCCGTGGATCGGCACGTCCACGCGCACCGTCTTGTTGAACGACGAGGCGTCGATGTCGACATGGATCTTCTTCGACTGCGGCGAGAAGGCGTCGAGCCGCCCGGTCACGCGGTCGTCGAAACGCGCGCCGATGTTGATCATCACGTCGCAGCGGTTCATCGCCAGATTGGCTTCGTAGGTGCCGTGCATGCCCAGCATGCCCAGCCATTGCGGATCGCTGGCCGGAAAGGCGCCGAGGCCCATCAGCGTCGAGGTGATCGGAATGCCGGTCGCGCGCACCAGTTCGCGCAGCGTGCGGCTCGCCGCCGGGCCTGCGTTGATGACGCCGCCGCCGGTGTAGAAGACCGGGCGCTTCGCCTTGGCGATGAGGTCGAGCGCCTGCTCGATGCGGCGCGGGTCGCCCTTGGTGTTGGGACGATAGGTGCGGTGCTCGACGTTCGCCGGGCCGACATAGCGGCCCTTCTTGAACTGCACGTCCTTGGGGATGTCGATGACGACCGGGCCGGGGCGTCCGTGCGTCGCCACGTAGAACGCCTCGTGGATGATGCGGGCGAGGTCGTTGACGTCCTTCACCAGGTAGTTGTGCTTGGTGCAGGGCCGGGTGATGCCGACCGTGTCGCATTCCTGGAAGGCGTCCGCGCCGATCAGGTGCGTCGGCACCTGGCCGGTGAAGCAGACGAGCGGGATCGAATCCATCAGCGCGTCGGTGAGGCCGGTGACCGCGTTGGTGGCGCCGGGGCCGCTCGTCACCAGCAGCACGCCCGGCTTGCCGGTCGAGCGGGCATAGCCTTCGGCCGCGTGCGCCGCGCCCTGCTCGTGGCGCACCAGGATGTGCTCCACATCCTCCTGCTGGAACAGCGCGTCGTAGATCGGCAGAACGGCGCCGCCGGGATAGCCGAAGATGTGGGCGACCCCCTGGTCGCGCATCGCCCGCACGACGATTTCCGCGCCGGTCAGTTCCTCGGCTTCGGTCTCGGTGGTGGTGGTGCTTTCCCGGTCCATCGTCTTCATTCCGTTTGCGTCCTGTCGGGCAACAAAAAAGGCCCCCGTGGGCCTGTGCGCGCGCCGCCGTGTCCGTGGGTCCTTCAGGACCCCGGCCGGGCGGCGCTCCGAATAAGTACCTGCGAATTGTTGCGCACGAGGTGCCTGCCTTGAAATTTCGTGTCGCGTAGATGCTGCACCGCGACGCGCCTGTCAAGCGAAAAGGAAGGCTGAAGAGGATGACCGGCGGCCTCCGGCGGCGGGCGTTGCCGCCCGCCGCACAGCCGGCCGCGCTCAGGGCGCGATGTCGGTGATTTCCAGCACGCCGCCATTGCTGCGCGCCATGACCGTGAAGGTCGTGCCCTCGCGGGTCAGCGCCTGGGTCAGGAACTGCAGGCGCGACTTGTAGGGCTCCGGCCCGACTCCGACCGCGGCGTCCGGGCCGCTTGGGCCGATGTTGAAATCGACCGCCGCGCCCGGCGCCACCAGCCACAGCTGGGTCGGCTCGCCGGGGCGCAGCATGCGGTCGGACCAGGCGCACGTGCCCCGCGGCGGCTGGACGGCCGTGGCCGCCCCGCCCGACGGCGTGAACCAGATCGACAGCGTCGTGCCGTTGATCTGCCCGGCCCGGTCGGTCGAGTGGTTGAGACGCGCCTGCATCGTGCCGCCCGTCGTGCAGGTCAGCTGATAGCTCGGCGAGTCGGCCTGTGCGACCGTCATCATTGCGCCGGCCGAAACCAGCGCCGCCGCGAACAGGGATTTGATACCCACGGACATGGACTTCTCCTCAAGCGCCGCCCAGTTGCACGGAAGGATAGCGGCTGGCCTTGAATACAGCCTGAATAGCTTGCGTTAACGCCGCCTTGCCGATCCGGGCTGGACGGGCGGGCGCACCCGGCAGACACTCGCGGCGAGGCCCCTTGAGGAGACGCGCATGGCGATCGGATCCTTCATGAAGCGGCTGTTCGGCGCGCCGCCAGCGGCCCCTGCCCCGCAGGCCAACAACGTGCCCGACGCCCTCGCCGGCGTCCTGGCCGCCCGCCGTGCCGTCGATGCGCTCAGCCGGCGCAACGACCGGCTCGACTGGGCGGTGGCCCAGCAGGTGCTCGGCAGCGAACTCATTGCCTATGCCGAGACGCTGCCCGGCCCCTCGGCGATCGTCACCCTTGCCGAAGCCGGCGACGCCCTCGCCGATGCGCTCGCCGTTACGACGGCGGACGACAACGCCGCCTTCCGGGCCTCGATCGTCAATCTGCGCGGCCTCGCCGCGCTGCGCCGCGCCTGGCGGCTGGAGGGCGACCGCAAGGGCGAGGCGCTGGCGGCGGCCGCCAACGACTTCACCGCCGTCTGGGAACTCGTGACGCCCGAGACCTCGCGCGCGCTTTGGGTCGAGGCCGGTTTCTATCGCGGCGCGGCATTCCAGGGCCTTGCCCAGCTCAAGGGCGTCGGCGAAGGCCTCGGCTGGCTGGACGAGGCCGCCCACAGCTTCGACGCCATCGCCGGGCGAGGACGTGAGGACGGCGGCGTCCACCCGATCGCCGCCTATAACCGCTATGTCGTGCTGGAGGAGCGCGCCCGCCACACGCCCGGCAATGCGGCGCTGCCCTACTACGCCGAGGCCCGCCGCTCGCTCGCGGCGGCCATGGCCGACCCCGGCTTTGGCCCCCGGCAGCCCGACCTCCCCAGCCGCCTCGCCGCCCTCGACGCCGCCATGCGCGGCCGAACCGGCGATCCCTAGCGCGGCACCGGCTCCAGCCGGGCCAGGATCGAACCGGCGACCCGCCCGGCATCGCCGTCGCTCGCGTCGATCCGCGCCCAGTGCGGCGTCTGGTTGCGGAACCAGGTGCCCTGCCGCTTGGCGAAGCGCCGGGTCAGCATCTTGGCCTCGGCGGCCGCCGCCTCCAGCGTCTGGGTCCCCTCCAGCACAAGCCGGAACTGCGGCAGGCCCAGCGCCTTCGCCGCCGGGCTCATCGGATCGGGCTCCAGCGCCCAGAACGCCCGCGCCTCCTCCAGCGCCCCGGCCGCCAGCATCGCCTCGAAGCGCGCGTCGATCCGGGCATGGAGCACCGGCCGCCCGACATCGATGACGACGCCCAGCGTGCGCCCCGGATCGAGCGCCGGAACGGCCGGCACGGCAGCATGGGCGGCGAGGCCGCGGCCCGAGGCCGTCACCACCTCCCAGGCGCGCAGCGTCCGCTGCGTGTCGCCCGGATTGAGCCGCGCCGAGGCGGGATCGAGCCGCACCAGCTCGGCGTGGAAGGCCTCCGGCCCCAGCGCGGCGCGGCGCGCCTGGGCGGCGGCGCGCCCCGCCGGCTCGCTCGACGGGGCGTCGGAAAGCCCCTCTTCCAGCGCCTTGAAATAGAGCCCCGTCCCGCCCGTCACGATGGCGAGCCGCCCGGTGGCGTGGATGTCGGCCAGCGCCGCGCGCGCCGCCTCCAGCCACCGCGCCACCGAAAAGGGCTCCTGCACGCTCACCATGCCGAACAGGCGGTGCTCCGCCGCCGCCTCGTCGGCCGCCGAGGGCCGCGCCGACAGGATCGGCAGCTCGCGATAGACCTGCATGGAGTCGGCGTTGACGATGACCCCGCCGGTCGCCCGCGCCACGGCGATCGCCGCGGCCGATTTGCCGCTGGCCGTCGGCCCTGCAATAAGCACCGTGTCGATCACATCCGCACTCCGAATCCGGCCATGAAATACACCGCCGTCCTCGTCGGCAATCGCACATCTGCGGGCCTCGCGGCGAGCCTCGCGTCAACCGCCGCGGCCGCTGCCTCCGGCCGCGACCTGCGCTGGCTCGCCGACGGCCTCGCCGCCGAGTTCGATCTCGACGCCGGCGATCATGCCGGACCCGAAGCCGCCATCCGCGCCGCGCTGGAGGATGCGCCGGTCGACGTCGCCGTGCTCCCTGCCGAGGGCCGGCGAAAGCGCCTCCTGATCGCCGACATGGATTCCACCATCATCGGCTGCGAATGCATCGACGAACTGGCCGACTTCGCTGGCGTCAAGGACGAGGTCGCGGCGATCACCGAGCGCGCGATGCGCGGCGAGCTCGACTTCCCGGAGGCCCTGCGCCACCGCGTCTCGCTGCTCAAGGGCCTGCCGCTCGGCGCGTTGCAGCGCGCCTATGACGAGCGCGTCCGTCTCAACCCCGGCGCCCGGACCCTGGTGCAGACCATGCGCGCCGACGGCGCGGTGACGGCGCTGATCTCGGGCGGCTTCACGTTCTTCACCGCGCTGGTCGCCGCCGCCGCCGGCTTCGCCTTCAACCGCGCCAACACGCTGCGCGCAGCGGACGGCGTCCTCACCGGCGAGGTGGACGAGCCCATTCTCGGCCGCGAGGCGAAACTCGCCGCCCTCACCGATCTCGCCGCCCAGAACGCCATTGCGCCCGCCGCGACGCTTGCGGTCGGCGACGGCGCCAACGACCTGGCGATGATCGGCGCGGCCGGGCTCGGCGTCGCCTATCGCGCCAAGCCGGTGGTCGCGGCGGCGGCGCGGGTCCGCATCGACCACGCCGATCTGACGGCGCTGCTCTACTTCCAGGGCTATCGCGAGGCCGAGTTCAGAGCCTGATCACTGCGGCGATCCCGCCAGCACGATGCTCCAGTAGATCGTCCCGTCGCCGGCCTTCGCAGCGGCGAAGCCCATGGCGACCACGTTGGGATCGGTCAGCAGCGCATAGATGCCGGCCTGGCCCTTCCAGAACTCGAACACCGCCGCCACGTTCTTCTGCCGCCGCGCGTGGCTCTGCGAGGCCCGCGCGTTGCCGTAGCCGGAGGCGATGATCATCCGCAGCACTTCGTTGGAGCTCGGCGGCACGAATCGTCCTGCGGCGGCATTGGCGGCGGCGAGCTGCAGCGCGACCCCGTTCAGGTCGCCATTGGCCTCGACCGGCCGCATCCCGGCATCCCGCCGCAACCCGTTGAGGATGGTCAGCGCCCTCGCCTGCGCACCGGCCAGATCGCCCGAGTCGGCCGGCGGCGGCGTGGGCGCCGGCGTCGGGGTGACGGCGGGCGTCGGGGTGGGCGCAGGGGTCGGGGTCGGGGTCGGCGTCGGCAGGATCTCCGGACCGCCATAGGCGGCGGGCGTCGCCTGGAAGTCGACCAGGCGATGACCGTCCTTGCCGGCGCGGCCGATGAACTTGCCGTCCAGCAGCACGTCGAGCGCGCCGGCGTCGGGCGTCGAGACGGCGATATCGGTGCGGTTCGGCAACCGGTAGCTGTCGCCCTTCTTGACCGGCCGCTCGATGCCGATGGTTTCGCGATTGCGGCCGAACGCGACCTTCAGTTCGGTGTCGCGCCGGGCGATGTAGACGATGCGGGCATCGGCGTTGGCCTTGCCGTAGGAGGCGCCGTTCTGGGCTTGCGGCTTGGTACCGGCCGGCGCCGGCTCGATCGCCCCGCTCGCCAGCGGCGCTTCGGCAGGCGTCGCCTGAGGCGTCGGCTCCGGTGTCGGCGCGGGCGTCGCTTGAGGCGTCGGCTCGGGCGTTGCTTGCGGGGTCGGCGTCGGCTCGGGCGTGGCCTGGGGTGTCGGCGTCGCCTGCGGCGGCGGGGTCGGCGCGAGGCTTGGCATCGGACTCGGCAGCGGTGTCGGCCCAGGCGTCGGCGTCGCGACCGGCGGTGTCACGACCGGCGTCGGCGCGGCGGTCGGTACCGGCGTCGGGGTAGCCGCGATCGTCGGCGTCGGCGTCAGCTCGGCGATATCGCCCGGCCCCTGGTCGCGCGGCCACAGCAGGAAGGTCGCCACTGCCGCCAACACGGCGATGCCGGTCAGTTGCAGAGTTGACCCGAATCGCCGCCGCTCGGCCGGCCCGGCGTCCGGCGGCGTTTCGTCGACCGGCGGCTCAGGCAGATAGGGCGCCTCGTAGGGAAGCGGCGGTTCCTCGGCCACGCCGTCGGGCACGATTTCTGCGGCGGGCGCGGCCTCTGCCGGAGGCGTCGCCTCCGCCTCGCTCGAAGCCGGCGCCGCAACGGGTTCTGCGGCCTCCTCAATAAGGACGGCGTTGGCGACCACCAGCGACGGGACCGACAGCGCGATCGACGACGACGCTTCAGGGACCGTCTCGGGCTCGGCCCGCGCGTCCTCGGGCGGCGCCGGCGGCGGCGCAGCCGTATCCGGGCCGTTCGAAAGGCCGGCGAAGATCTGCGCCACCTCGTCCATCGACTGCGGCCGGTCGGCCGGGTCGGGCTGGAGGATGGCGGTGAGGATCGGCCGCAGCCGCTCGGGAATGTCCTCCAGCGGCGGCACCATCAGGCGCTTGGCCCGCGCCGATTCCATGTCGCGGCCCATGTCGATGGGCTTGCCGCGCACGAACGCGGCGATCAGGAGGCCGAAGGCATAGATATCGATCGACGGGCCCAGCTTGCCGCCCTCGAACTCGAACTGCTCGGGCGCCGCATAGCTGAACTTGCCGGCGAAGGCGCCGCCCAGCGTGTCGCCTTCCGCCAGCCGCGCAATTCCGAAGTCGATCAGCGTCGCTTCGGACAGATCGTCGCTCATGACGATCACGTTGTCCGGGGCGAGATCGCGGTGGACGATGCCGCGCCGGTGCGCGGCGGCCAGCCCCTGCGCCAGCCGCACGGCGAGCGTGCGCACCTGGTCCAGATCGGGCGTGTGCGCCCGCCGCCAGTCGCGCAGCGTCGGCCCCGGCACGAACTCCGTGACGAGATAGAACTGGTCGGTGTCGGCGATGCGGCCGAACACGCGGTACTGGACGACGGCCGGGTGTTTCAGGCGCAGCAGCGCGTTCGCCTCCAGCCTCAGCAGCTGCGCGAATCGCTCGCTCTCGGCGATATCGGCCAGCAGCAGCTTGAGGGCGACGCGCTCGTCCTCGTTGTGGATGTTGGCGGCCTCGTAGACGGCGCCGAAACCGCCGGCGCCGAGCCGCCGCACCACCCGGTACTGGCCGATTTCGTCGCCGGGCCTCAGATCGGCCGGCCCGTTCCGCCCTTGCGGCGCGCTGACCACCTTGGCGCTGACCGATGGCGCGGTCGGCTGTCCGCCCGACAGGGCGCCGCTCGGGCCGCCGGAGCGTTGCCCGCCCGAGGGGTCCTCGACACGGCTCTTCAGAATGATGGTGGAACGCTCGAAGTCGAATTCGTCGGGCGGGAGAAGCGGTGCGACCGGCCCGGCCGCCTCGCCGCCGACCCGCGCGCGCAATTGCTGCAGCACCTCGTCGAGGCCGTCGGCGCCGCCGGTCCAGCTCCTGAGGTCGGCGCAGCGCAATTGCCTGAACCCCAGCGGCGGCCGGTCGATGTCCTTCAGCACAGGCAGCAGAACGCCGCGGCCGAAAGCCTCCTCCGCGACATCGCGGACCCAGTTCGAATTGCGCGAGGCGTTCGACCAGACCGCGATGATGGCCTTGGCGTTCTCCATCTCGGCTTCGAGGTCGCGCTGGATCGACTGACCGAAACTCGGCGCGAGATCCCACAGCACGTCGAAGCCGGCAGCCGTCAGCGCAGCGCCGAGCGAACTGGCCCAGCCCCTGTCTTCAGGCGCAAAACTGATAAAGACGTCGGCCACGAAACGACGCTCACGATACGGTTGCGCCGTGAACCTATCAGTCTTCGCCGCTCATGCCAGAGGCGAAAGGACTATTCACCCAATCTGATGGCCGCAAAGCTCAGATCGCCGCCCCGGTTGAGCAGAAGCAGGATGACCCGCGTCTGCGCCGCTACGGCCTCGTTGACCTTGTCCGCCACGGCCTGCGCCGTGGCGACCTCGGCCTGCGCGACCTCGACGATGACGTCGCCGGTGCGGATGCGGTTTTCTGCCGCAGCGGCGCCGGCGGGGCTGTCCGGCGCGATCTCGGTGATCACGACGCCGGTGATGTCCGGCCCGATCTTGAAACGCTCCCGCAGCGCATCGCTCATCTCGGCGACGGTCATGCCCAGCGCATCGATGCGAACGGCGCCCTCCTCGGCGGGCGGCAAGGCCTCCGGCTCGGGCGGGGTCGCCGCAGCGGTTTCGCTCTTCTCGAAGTCCTCAAGCCGGCCGAGCGTGACTGTCAGGGTCGTCGCCTGGCGGTCCCGCCAGACCTCGACCGGGACGGCCTTGCCGATTTCCGTCTCGGCGACCACGCGCGGCAGGGCCCGGCTGTCGCGGACCTCCTGGCCGTTGAAGGTCAGGATCACATCCTGGGGCTTGATGCCCCCTGCCTCGGCCGGGCCGCCGGGCGTCGTCTCCGCGACAAGCGCGCCGCGCGGCTTGTCGAGACCGAGCCCCTCGGCCAGTTCCGCCGTGACCGACTGGATTCGCACGCCGATCCATCCGCGCTGCGTCTCGCCGAACTGGATGAGCTGGTCGACCGTTCTCTTCACGATGGACGCCGGGATGGCGAAGCCGATGCCGATCGAGCCGCCCGACGGCGAGATGATCGCGGAATTCACGCCCACGACGTTGCCGTCCATGTCGAACAGGGGGCCGCCCGAATTGCCGCGATTGATGGCGGCATCCGTCTGGATGAAGTCGTCATAGGGGCCGGAGGCGATGTCGCGATTGCGTGCCGAGACGATGCCGGCCGTCACGGTCCCGCCGAGGCCGAAGGGATTGCCGATCGCCATGACCCAGTCGCCGACCCGCACGCCGTCCGAATCGCCGAACACCACGGCGGGAAGAGGCTCTTCTGCCTTCACGCGCAGCACCGCGAGGTCCGTCTTCTCGTCCTTGCCGACCAGTTCGGCCGTGAAGCTCCGGCCGTCGGGGAAGTTGACCGTGATCTCGTCGGCGCCCTCGATGACGTGATTGTTGGTGACGATGACGCCGCCGGCGTCGATGACGAAGCCGGAGCCGAGCGAGGTCACCTGGCTGGACTGCTGCTGCTCGTAATAGTCCTTGAACATCTCCTCATAGGGAGAGCCCGGCGGGAACTGCGGCATCTCGTCGAGATTCGGCCGGTCGACCTTCTGGCTGGTCGAAATGTTCACGACGGCCGGCGACAGGCGAGCCGCCAGGTCGGCGAAGCTGTCGGGCGCCGAACGCGCCAGGGCGCCGGAGGGCTGGGCCGCCAGCGAGGCCGCAGCCATGAAGCAGGCCGTCGAGAGAATGCGAAGGGAAGCCAAGGTGCAAACTCCTGCCGAAGGGACGCCGATTCACCCGGCGCCACACTGCACGACCGAACCATCGGATCGTGATCACATTGCGGCGACGCCGATATCCGGCGTCCGGGCGCCGGGCGGACCGGTCTGGGTCCGCCCGGCTTGCGCCTTGGTTACTGCGGTGCGCCCGTCGCGCCGCTGGCCCCGCCGCGGAAATAGCGGAAAAAGGCGCTGTCCGGCGACAGGACCATGGTCGTGTCGCCTCCGCCCATCGAGGCGCTGTAGGCCTGCATCGACCGGTAGAACTGGAAGAACGCGGGGTCCTGCGAGAAGGCCTCCGCGAAGATCCGGTTGCGCTCGCCCTCGCCTTCGCCGCGCATGATGTCGGCGGCCTTCTGCGCCTCGGCGAGGATGATCGTCACCTGCTTGTCGGCCTCGGCCCTGATCTCTTGTGCCCCCTGGCCGCCTTTGGCGCGGATATCGGCGGCTTCGCGCTGGCGATCGGTGCGCATGCGATTGAAGATCGCGGTGCTGTTCGCCTCGGGCAGGTCGGCGCGCCGGATACGCACGTCGACGATCTCGATGCCCAGCGTCTCGGCTTCGTCGTTGGTCTGCTTGCGGATGATCCGCATGAGTTCGGCGCGCTGTCCCGACAACACCGCCTGGAAGGTGCGTCCGGCCAGGATCACGCGGATATTCGAGTTGAGGATGGCGCTGAGCCGCTGCTCGGCCTGCGCGATATTGTTGACCGTCTGATAGAATTTCAGCGGATCGACGATGCGGTATCGCGCGAAGGCATCGACCACCAGGCGCTTCTGGTCGATCGACGTGACTTCCTCGGAAGGCGCGTCGAGAGCGAGCACCCGCTTCTCGAAATAGATGACGTTCTGGACCAGCGGAATCTTGACGTTAAGGCCGGGCTCGGTGACCACGCGCTGCGGCTGGCCGAGCTGGATGACCAGAGCCTGCTCGGTCTGGTCGACGGTGAAGAACACGAAGTTCCAGACGAAGAAGAGGACGCCGAAGATCGCGGCGAAGACGATGAGAAGCGTGCGCATCAGCGGCCTCCGAACGGCGATGTCGAGCCGTCGGCGCTCGCCGGCGCCTCCGCCTCGGCCGGTGCGGCCGGCTTGGCTCTCAACTGGTCCAGCGGCAGGTAGGGCACGACGCCTTCGCCCGCCCCGTCGACGATGATCTTGTTGGTGCCGCCCAGAATGCGCTCCATGGTTTCCAGATAGAGGCGCTCGCGCGTCACGTCGGGCGCCAGCTTGTATTGCTCGTAGACCGAGAGGAAGCGCTGGGCCTCGCCCTGCGCCTGGGCCACGGTCTGCGACTTGTAGGCTTCGGCGTCCTGCTTGATCTGGGCCGCCCGGCCCTGGGCCTGCGGCACCTTCTGGTTGCGGTAGGTCTCCGCTTCGTTGCGCAGACGCTCGGCGTCGGCTCGCGCCGCCTGGACGTCGCGGAAGGCGTCGATGACACTTTGCGGCGGATCGACCCGCTGCAGCTGAACCCGCTGGATGGTGACGCCGGCCTTGTAGGCGTCCAGCGTCGTCTGCATCAGCTGCTGGGCCTCGCGCTGGATCTTGTCGCGGTCCTCGGTGAGGATTCGCTGCTGGTTGTTGCGGCCGACCACTTCGCGCATCGCCGACTCGGCGACGGCCTTGATGGTGGCGTCGACGTCCTCGACATTGAACAGGAATTCCGGCGCATCGCGGATCACCCAGAAGACCGTGAAGTCGACGTCCACGATATTCTCGTCGCCCGTCAGCATCAGGCTCTCTTCGAGCACGTCCGTCTGGCGGTTGCCGTCGTAGCGGATGCCGACATTGATCTGGTTCTCGCGCGTGACCTTGGGGGTCTCGACGCTCTCGATCGGCCATGGCAGGTGGTAGCTGATGCCGGGGCCGGTCTGCCGGCTATAGGCGCCGAACGTCTTCACGATCCCCTGCTCGTCGGGCTCGACCGTGTAGATGCCGGTCGCCAGCCAGGCGAGCGCCACGACCAGCGCGATGAGCGCGAGGCCGCGCGAACCGATCGGCCCGCCCGGCAGGACCTGCTTGACCCGCTCCTGGCCGCGGCGGATCAGATCTTCCAGATTGGGCGGACGGTCTCCCCCGCCGCCGCGATTGCCGCCACCCTGGCCCCATGGACCGCGGCCGCCGTCCTTGCCGCCGCCGCCGCCCCACGGGCCGCCCGAGTTATTCTGCCAAGGCATGCAATCGTTTCCTCCACCTGAGCGGTCATGTAAGCGTCTGGCCGCCGGGAACAAGGGCGCCGGGCTATATCCGACGCCAAACGTGCGAAATCAAGCTGAACGGGCAGAGACGTGATATTCAGGCGCGCCATGACCACACCCACACGCGAACAGCTTTCCCAGGTGCTCAACCGCATTCGCGACCCGAAATCCGGGCGCGGCGTGGTGGAGGCGGGGCTGATTCAGGGGCTTGTGGTCAAGGATGGCCGGGTCGGCTTCATGATCGAGGTCGCGGCCGACGTCGCCCCCCTCTACGAGGCGGTGCGGGCCGCCTGCGAGAAGGCGGCCAGGGCGGTCCGCGGGGTCGAGGCCGTGACCGCCGTCCTGACCGCCGAAGGCAGCGGCGGGGCGCCGCGCCCGGCGCGCGCCTCGGCCGGACTGCGAAAAGAGGTCCTGCCGGAGCGTGGAACCCATGCGCAAGCGTTGCCGGGCGTCGGCGCCATCGTTGCCGTCGCCAGCGGTAAGGGCGGCGTCGGCAAGTCGACTGTCGCGGTCAACCTGGCCCTCGCCCTAACCCGCCTCGGCAAGCGGGTCGGGCTGATGGACGCCGACATATACGGTCCCTCGGTGCCGCATCTCCTGGGACTCAGCGGCCGGCCGCGTTCGGCCGACGGCAAGATGCTTGAGCCGATGGAGCGATATGGCCTCAAGGCGATGTCGATCGGCTTCCTGATCGACCGCGATGCGCCGGCCGTCTGGCGCGGCCCGGTCGCCACCGGCGCGCTGCACCAGTTGCTGACGCAGGTCAGCTGGGGCGATCTCGACGTGCTGGTGATCGACATGCCGCCCGGCACTGGCGACATCCATCTCAGCCTCGCCCAGCGCGTCGCGCTGACCGGCGCGATCATCGTCTCCACGCCCCAAGACATCGCCCTGCTCGATGCCCGCAAGGGCATCGCGATGTTCCGCAAGGTGGAGGTACCGGTACTTGGGGTCATCGAGAACATGAGCCTCTATGTCTGCCCGAACTGCGGACACGAGGCGCATCTCTTCGGTCATGGCGGGGCGCGCAAGGCGGCGGCGGAACTAGAGACTGAGTTTCTTGGCGAGATCCCGCTGCACCTGTCGATCCGCGAAGGATCGGACGACGGCGCCCCGGTGGTTGCCGCCCATCCGGCCGGGGCCGAGGCGCGGGCCTTCATCGCCATCGCCGAGCGGGTCGCCGCGCAGATCGACGCGGGCGTTGCATCCAGGCCACCGCCGCGTATCGTGATCGTCTAGGGCAGGCGCTCAAGACCCTGCCGCATGCAGGGAGTCGAAGCAGTGTCCTATCCCGGATTCGAAGACGCCATCCGCCGCGTCGTCACAGGCGATGATGCGGATGGCAAATCGATCGTCATCATCGACGGCGGCCCCGGCGCAGCGATGGCCGAGGCCGGTCTTGGCGGCCTCCTGGATATTTGGGCCGACACGCACGGCCCCCTCGATCCCAAGGATCACACCCCGGCCGATCTTGAGCCGGTGAACCTCCATCCACCCAAGGGCGGCGTGAAGGTGCGCTGGTTCGTGATCGAGCCGACGCCGCCTGGCGTGCCCAAGGAGATTCTCGACAAGGCGACGCGCGAGGCCTTCGGCCGCTTCCACGCTGCCGACGCGATCATCGACCAGAGCCGCGCGAGCGGCATGCACGAAACCCATTCGATCGATGTCATCTGCCTCATCAAGGGCGAGGCGTCGCTGATCCTGGAGGACGACGAACGCCGGCTGAAGCCCGGCAACATCGTCATCCAGCGGGCGACCAACCATGCCTGGATCGCGCATGGCGGGCCGGCCCTCTTCCTCGCGGTCCTGATCGACCGCGAGGTGGTCCGCCGCTAGCTCAGCCGCTGAAGTTCAGCTTCAGACCGGCCTGCGCCCACGGCATCGAGATGAGCTTTCCGCGCCCCGACAGCGTGATGTAGGCAGTCTTCATGTTCTTGCCGCCGAAGGCGATGTTGGTGACGAGCGGATCGGCGAACTGGGCGAGCGAGGTGAAGCGGATCTTTCCCTTGGGGGTAAAGGTCGTGATGCCAGGATTGAGGATCGTTGCGACGCAGACGTCGCCGTTCGCCTGCACCGCCAGGCTGTCGAAATAGGCGTGCGTCGGCTGCGCCCCGACGAAGGCGCCGCCGGCGACCAGCCCTGCCCTCTTGGCGAGATTTCCGGGCTTGGAGATCGCTGCGCCGAAGAGGCGGCCGGAGAGCGTCTCGGCGTAGTAGACGGTCTTCTCGTCGGGCGAGAGGCCGACGCCGTTGGGCGCCATGATGCTGCCGATCTGCGTCGAGATGTGGCTGCCGTCGATCGTCGCGTAGTGCAGCGCCCCCCACTGGCGGTAGTCGTGGGTCGACTTGGCGTGATCGGTGAACCAGAAGCCGCCCTGGCGGTCGAACACGATGTCGTTGGGGCCGCGCAGCGCGACGCCGTCGGAATGGGTGTAGAGCACCTCGACCTTGCCGGTGGAGAGATCGACACGCTCGATGCGGCCGCCGGAATAGTCCTTGGCCTGATGACCGGGGATCATCACCCCGCGCACCTTGTGATACTCGAAGCCGCCGTTGTTGCAGACATAGAGCGCGCCGTCGGGGCCGATCGCCGCGCCGTTGGGGCCGCCCCCTGGCTTGGCGATGGTCTGCTTGCGGCCGTTCGGCAGCACCCGGGTGATCGCGCCCGCGGCGATCTCGACCAGAATGACCGAGCCGTCGTCCATGACGACGGGGCCTTCGGGGAATTTCAGTCCGGTGGCGACTTCAGTGATGGCCATGAGCGTTTCCTGGGCTTTCTTGTCTGGTCGAGAGGCTGCGCAGCGGCGGCACGTTAGCCGTCCTGACGCGCGGCGCAACGGGCCAGATCAAGGGCCGCGCTCCAGCACGCGGAAGGTGAAGCCGGGCGTCGCGCCGGGCAGCGCCGGGAAGGTGCGCTCGAAGGTCTGCTTCCATTGTCCAAGAGCGATGGGCGGCATGACGGCGTCGCCCTCGGGTTCCAGGTCGACATCGGTGAGATAGAGCCGCCCGGCGAGCGGCAGCGCGGCGGCATAGAGTTCGGCGCCGCCGATCACCACGATCTCCGGCGCGGGAATGTCGCCGCGGCCTGCCTGCTCGATCGCCGCATCGAGCCCCCAGGTCACCAGCAGCCGATGACCCTCGGCCTCGTTCTTGGCGAAGACCGCCTCGTCGAAACGCGGCTGCCAGCTGCGGTTGCGCGTCACGACGATGTTGGTGCGGCCGGGCAAGGGCGCCTTGGGCAGGCTCTCCCAGGTCTTGCGGCCCATCACCACGGGCTTGCCCAGCGTGTGCTGACGGAACCAGCGCATGTCTTCCGGGATACGCCAGGGAAGCCGCCCTTCGTTTCCGATGACGCGGTTGCGGGCGACCGCGACGATCAGCGAGACCAGCGGGCCGCTCATCGATCGGTCGCCAGCGCGGCGAGCGCCGCTCCGCGCAGGCGGTAGTTCACCCAGCCCTCGTAGGGGCCGGCCCCCATGGCGCGGTAGAAGCCGATCGCCTTCTCGTTCCAGTCGAGCACCGACCAGTCGATCCGGTCCGCTCCCTCGGCGGCGGCGACGCGCGCCAGATGCACGAAGAAGGAGCGGCCGATGCCGAGGCCGCGAAAGTCCGGGCGCACGAAGATGTCCTCAAGGAAGATGCCGGGCACCGCGCGAAAGGTGGCGTAGGTGCGATACCAGACGCAGATCCCCGCCGCCTCGCCGCCCCAATAGCCCAGGTCGACCACGACCCGTGCTGCCGGGCCGACGAGGTCGCGCACCACGATCGCCTCGGTCAGGCGAAAGAACTCTGGCGTGTCGAGCTTTTCGAAGACCGCCAGTTCGCGCAGCAACTGAAGGACCAGCGGCGCATCGCCTTCCTCCGCGCGGCGAATCGTCAGGACCGTCACACCGCGACCGGCGCGGCGATGTGGGGATGAGCCTCGTAGCCTTCGAGCCGGAAATCCTCGTAGGCGAAGGCGAAGATGTCTCTGATCGCCGGATTGATGCGCATGACCGGCAGCGGCTTGGGGGCGCGCGAGAGCTGCAGCGCCGCCTGCTCCAGATGGTTGGAGTAGAGATGTGCGTCGCCCAGCGTGTGGATGAACTCGCCGGGCTTGAGCCCCGTCACCTGCGCCAGCATCAAGGTGAGCAG
The DNA here is from genome assembly GCA_016792565.1 of Alphaproteobacteria bacterium. Classification (GTDB taxonomy): domain Bacteria; phylum Pseudomonadota; class Alphaproteobacteria; order Micropepsales; family Micropepsaceae; genus JADZAI01. The sequence continues at coordinate 9,680 of JAEUMK010000080.1, read as the reverse complement.
CGCATAGGAGGCGATGTTGAACGGCACGCCGAGGAAGATGTCGGCGGAGCGCTGGTAGAGCTGGCAGGAGAGCCGCCCCTCGGCGACGTAGAACTGGAAGAGGCAGTGGCAGGGCGGCAGCGCCATGCGATCGACATCGGCCGGGTTCCAGGCGGTGACCAGCAGGCGGCGCGAATCCGGCGTGCGGCGGATCATCTCCACCAGCGCCGCGATCTGGTCGATGGTCTGGCCGTCGCGGGCCGGCCAGGAGCGCCACTGATGGCCATAGACGGGACCCAGATCGCCGCGCTCGTCGGCCCATTCGTCCCAGATGCGCACGCCGTTCTGCTTCAGGTAGGCGATGTTGGTCTCGCCCTTCAGGAACCACAGAAGCTCGTGGACCACGGACTTCATGTGGACCTTCTTGGTGGTAACCAGCGGAAAGCCCTCGGTCAGGTCGAAGCGCATCTGATGGCCGAACACCGAGAGCGTGCCGGTGCCGGTGCGATCGGTCTTCTTCACGCCGGTCTTCAGGACCAGCTCCATCAGGTCGAGATATTGGCGCATCGCCAGTCCTCTGCCGCCCCGTCCTTCGCCGCCCGTCCATGCCGGTCGCGGTCTGCGGCCAGTGTGCCTGATTCGCGGCGATCTCCGGACCGGTTTCCTGTGGATGACCGCGCCCGGGCGCGAAACAAAATGTCCGGGTCGCGCAACAAAGCATGTTCGTTCCTCGCCGGGGTGCGGGAGGGGGGGGCCGCCCCAGCCGGACCCCGACATTGCAGGGCTTCGCCCGAGGCCAGGCCAATATAGGAATATTATCAACAAATGCCAGCCGACAAGCTGTCGCGGTCCGGGCGGCCGCTTCGGACAAACGCCGGCCGCCGCGTCGACCGCCGTTTCGCGCCGGAATCCGCAGGTGCCGAAGGGGGGATGATTTTCTCGAGGCGGCCCCCTATATTCAGCGGTGCCGGCTTGCCCGGCTATGGCGATAAACGCGCGTGTAATAAGCGGCTCGGACCCGGGGGCGGTACCCGGCGCCTCCACCAAGTGAACCTCGCGGGGTTCAGTTGATGGGGGCGAAATAGGATCGACGGACGTGTAAAGACGTAGCTTTTGCTCGGTATGATATCCGCCGTTATCGGGTCGTCGCATAGGTGCCAACGACAATGAAATGGCCCTCGCTGCCTAATAGGTAAGCGCAGCCCGGTGGGGAGCTGGGCAACAGAATCCCCACCACTTTATCCGCCCGCCCGAGGCGCGGATTCCCGTCAGGCGATTTCAAACACCGTATAGCGGATGCCGCCGGCGATGCGCCGTCCGCAGCCGACCGCAACAATTGCGTTCAGCCATTGATAGCGCGGGTCCGCCGTCTCGAAGAGCGGCAGGATGCGGGCGTAGTAGCCGGATTTGTCCATCAGCGCGGCCTCGGACGGATCGGCGAAGGCCGCCGCCGAGGCGGGCGGCACCGCCATGCGTCCGCCATGGGTCACATAGATCGTCGCCCCGTCATGGGTGCGCCAGACGGTGCGCGCGTCGAAGGTCGAGATTGCCGTGCCGTCGGAGATGCGGCCCGCCTCGGCCCAGTTGCCGCCGCCGGGGAGGACCTCGCCGCTGAGGCGTTCGCCCTTCACCACCCCGCCGGCGATGTAGCCGATCCGCCGCGTTCCCCAGGGCGTGTCGCCGATGGGGATCATCGCCCCGTCGACGCGGAACTCGACCGTGCAAAGAAGGGTGTGCGGCAGGGTCTGCCAGTCGGCCTCGTTCGTCATCGCGCTCGCTCCCGGGTTTTGGGGCGAGGCTGCACCGGCGCGCCCGGGCGGGCAATAGATTAGAGGCCTAACGATCGAGGGCCGGACATGACAAGGCCGCCTTGCGGCGGCCCTGTCGAACTTGAAGGGTATGACAGTCCGTTGCCGGGCGCGAACGCCCGGCGTTCGGGCTATCAGACCGCGCGCTTCGCGCCGAAGCGATAGACGACCAGAGCCGCCATGGCGGCCAGGAAGCCACCGACGACGAGGGTCGACGAGTCGGCCGACGTACGCGCGAAGATGTCGGCGTGAGCCGGCACCGTCAGAGCCAGAAGGCCCAGTCCTGCAACAATCGATTTCATCTTTCTTCCTCGACTAACAACCTGCGAGAAGAAAACTTTAACTCAAATTTAACCAAGCTCCAAAGGCAAAATGGTTAACAACAGCAGGCATTTGACCCAGATCACGGCGGTAACACTGGTTAACGGTTGCGCAGCCGGAACAATGCCAGCAACACCGTGTCGTCTGTGCTTCAGGCCGACGGCCGCCGGCGCAACCACAACGCGAGCATGCCGCCCAGGGTGCAGACGATACCACCGCATGTGAGGGTCAGCGGCACCCCGATCCGGTCGGCGACCGCTCCGGCGGCCAGCGCGCCGAACGGCATCATCCCCAGGAAGGACATCGTGTAGTAGGCCATGACCCGGCCGCGCATCCGGTCCTCGACCTTCATCTGGACGATGATGTTGGTCGCGCTGCCCTGGAGCATCAGGCAGAAGGCGGTCGGCAGGATGAGCACGACCGCCAGGGGAAAACTGGACGTGAAGCTGAAGGCGACGAGGAACAGGCCGAAGCCGACCGCCGCCGCCGAAGGCGCCTGGGCCAGAATGTCGGCCCTCAGCCGGCCCATCACCAGCGCGCCGCACAACGCCCCCGCCCCGACCGTCGTCATCAGCACGCCGTAGCCGTCCGCCCCGGCGCCCAGCACCTCCTGGGCAAAGACCGGCATCATCGTGAGGTAGGGCCCGCCCGCGAAGCTGGATACCGCCAGCGCCAGCAGCGCGGTGCGGATCTCGCGGTGGGCGACGACATAGCGGAAGCCTTCGACGAGATCCTGCAACGGTCGCTGGCGGCCCGCCGCCGCGACGAAGGGCGCGGTGCGCATCAGGGCGAGGCTGGTCAGAACCGCCAGGTAGCTGAAGCCGTTGATGGCGAAGCACCAGGCCTCGCCCGCCGCCGCGATGGTGACGCCCGCGACCGCCGGTCCGACCACCCGGGCGAGGTTGAACATGATGGCGTTGAGCGCGATGGCGCTCTGGAGATCCTCGCGCCCGACCAGCTCGACGGTGAAGGACTGGCGGGTCGGCACGTCGATGGCGTTCATCAGGCCGAAGAACAGCGCGAGCGCCGCGACATGCCAGAGCTCGACCGTGCCGGTGAACGCCAGCGCCGCCAGCGTCACTGCCTGGAGCAGGAAGGCGGCCTGGGTGACGACGATCAGCTTGCGGCGGTCGACCCGGTCGGCGATCGTGCCGCCCAGCACGGAGAAGAAGAAGATCGGCCCCTGCTGCAGGAAGCCGATCAGCCCGAGCGCCAGGGGCGAGCCGGTCAGCTTGTAGACCAACCAGGCCTGGCCGATCGTCTGCATCCACGAGCCCATCAGCGAAAGCAGCTGCCCCGCGAAGAACAGGCGGTAGTTCCGGTGACGGAAGACCTGGGCGTAGGAGGGCCGCCGGGCCGGCGGTGGCGGGGACTGGGTCATCGTGGGCGGGATCGATTAAGCCTGCGGCGCGGACTTACGCAACGCTTCAGCGCGCGCCGGCTGGACAGCCGCGGCCCGAGCCTCCATGTCAGCGCGTCGATTCATCGCCCGGGGGTGCGCCCATGAGTTCCGTTCTCGATCCGCTGTTCACGCCGTTCTCGCTGAAGACGCTGACCATTCCCAACCGCTTCGTCATGGCCCCCATGACGCGCGGCAAGTCGCCCGGCCAGGTGCCGACCGCCGAGGTCGCCGCCTACTACCGCCGGCGCGTCGAGGGCGGCGTCGGCCTGATCGTCACCGAGGGCACGGTCATCGACCATCCCGCCTCGGACGCCGATGCCGGGGTGCCGCGCTTCTACGGCGCCGACGCGCTGGCCGGCTGGGCCAATGTCGTGACCGAAGTGAAGGCGGCCGGCGGCCACATCGTGCCGCAGATCTGGCATGTCGGCACCGCCCGCCGCCCGGCCGGCGCGCGCCATCCCGAGGCCCCGTCCATCGGACCCTCGGGCCTCTCCAGGCCCGGCAAGCAGGTGAGCCAGCCGCTCACCGACAGCGAGATTGCCGACCTCGTCGCCGCCTATGCGAGCGCCGCCGCCGACGCCAAGCGGATCGGTTTCGACGGCGTCGAGCTGCATGGCGCGCATGGCTATCTCATCGACCAGTTCTTCTGGGAAGCGACCAACCAGCGCACCGACGCCTTCGGCGGTAGCCTGATCGCCCGCACCCGGTTCGGCGCCGACGTGGTGCGCGCGGTGCGCGAAGCGGTCGGCCCCGACTTCCCGCTGATCCTGCGCTGGTCGCAGTGGAAGCAGCAGGACTACGCCGCCAAGCTCGCGGCGACGCCCGAGCTGCTGGAGGAATTCCTCGCCCCGCTGACCGACGCCGGGGTCGACATCTATCACTGCTCGCAGCGCCGCTTCTGGGAGGCCGAGTTCGAGGGATCGGAGATGAATCTCGCGGGCTGGGTGAAGAAGATCAGCGGCAAGCCGACCATCACGGTCGGCTCGGTCGGCCTCAGCACCGATTTCATCACCTCGTTCGCGGCGGCCGATCAGGTCGGCGCGACGGGCAAGGACCTCGCGGGCCTTGCGGCGCGCTTCGAGCGCGGCGAGTTCGACCTGGTGGCGGTCGGCCGGGCGCTGATCGCCAATCCGGACTGGGTGAACCGGGTGCGCGCGGGCGCCATCGACGAGCTCAAGGGCTACGACCCCGCTTCGCTGGCGACGCTTTACTGACGGCGCGCGGCCGCGCCGGGGCGATCGTGACGGTGATCCGTTCGCGCGTTCCCGGCCGGCGCTCGACCAGCAGCCGGGCGACCTGGCTGTCGTCGTGGAAGAGCCAGCCCTTGATGCCGTCGAGGATGGCCTTCGCCAGATTGTCGAGGTCCATCCACGGCGGCTCGCCGATATGCTCGACCTGGATCTCGACCGTCCGGTCGCCCCAGGCGGGACGCGCGCCGCGCCATTCCTTGCGGAAGAACTCGTAGAGCAGCGGCTTGTAGTACTTGGCCTGCGTCGTGATGCCGTCCACCGCCACGGTGACGACGCCGCCGCTCTCGCGGGCCCGCACCTTGCCGGAGACGGTCCACGCCGCCTGGTCGTCGCGCCGCGCCGCCAATCAGAGCCGCCCGGCCATCAGCGCCTCGGCCGCCGCCTGATAGGCAGGCAGCACGATCGGATCGGTTGCGGTGTTGGCGGCGATGCGGTGCGAGCCGAGCCGGGCGACGACCATCTCGGCCTTGGGGTCGATGAAGATGTTCTGTCCGTAGATGCCGCGCGCCATGTAGGCGCCGTGGGGATTGTTCGAGACCCACCACATGTTCCGGTAGGCCCAGCCGGGCAAGGTGACGTAGCCCGCGGCATGGAACGCCTCGGGCGAGCCGTTGAAGCGGATGTCGTCGATCACCGCCTTGGGAACGATCTCGGCGCCGTTCCAGCGCCCGTCGCAGCGCATCATCTCGCCCATCCGCGCGATGTCGCGCAGCGTGGCGTTGAGGCCGCCGCCGCCCATCTCGGCGCCCGACTCGTCGATGGTGAAATAGGCGTCCTCCTCGGTGCCGATCCGGCTCCAGATGCGCTCAGAGACGAGCGTCGCGAGCGGCTGGCCGGCGACGCGCTTGACGATCCAGGCGAGCACTTCGGTGTTGACCGTCTTGTAGGCGAAGTCCTCGCCGTGCGGCCCCTCCTTCACCAGCTCGCGCAGGAAGGCGTCGATCGAGCGGGGGCCTCGATAGCCCTCGGGCTTGGGCATTGCGCCGGCGGCGCGGCCATAGTCCCAGACCTCGGCGGCCGGATCGGCGTAGTTCTCGCTGTAGCGCACGCCGATGCGCATATCCATGACGTCGCGGACCCGCGCGTCGTCATAGGCGGTGCCCGCCATTTCCGGCAGGTAGCGCGTCACCGGCGCGGTCTCGTCGAGCGCCCCCTCATGGACGAGCCACTGCGCCAGCAGGCCGACGAACGACTTGGTGACGGACATCAGGATGTGCGGCCGCTCCGGACGGCAGACGCCGAAATAGCGCTCATAGACGATGCGGCCGCGATGCAGGACCAGGAGGCCGTCGGTATGGATCGCCGCGAAGCCCTCGGCCCAGCTCGTCTCCTCGCCGGCCATGGTGTGGAAGAGCATGGCGTCCAGCGCCGCCTCGCGCTCGGCGCGCGGCAAGGCGTCCGGCACCGGGGCGCGGCGCACCGGGCGCGTCGGCGCCATCTCGCGGTAGTGGTTCAGCGTCCAGCGGAGCTTGGGGAATTGCGAGGCCGCGGACTCCGCGAAGCGGATCAGCCGGTCGGGCGCGGGCGGAAAGCCCTGCATCCAGCGATTGGGGTCGTCCGGATGATCGCTCGTGTCGGCCATGGTGGTCCCTCCCGGTGTGGTTGTGCGGCATGTTGGCCGCCGCGGCGCGTCTCCGCAACGCTTCGTCTCATTGCCTGCGGCGCGCGCCGGGCCTAGATTGCCGCCATGGCCAAGGACTGGATGAACTACGAGCAGCTCGCGCAGAACGCCCTGCGCGGCGTGGTGCGCATGGCGCTGGAACGCGTCGCCCAGCAGGGCCTGCCGGGCGACCACCATTTCTACATCACCTTCGATTCGCAGCACCCCGGCGTGAAGATGTCGGACTGGCTGAAGGAGCGCTATCCGGAGGAGATGACGATCGTCGTCCAGCACCAGTACTGGGGCCTCGCGGTCAGGCCGGACGCCTTCGACATCACGCTGAGCTTCCAGAAGATCGGCGAGCCGCTGACCGTGCCGTTCGAGGCGGTGAAGGCGTTCTTCGACCCCAGCGTGCAGTTCATGCTGCAGTTCAAGCCCGCCGCCGCGCCGCCGGGCGCAGCGCGCAAGCCCGCCCCCGCCGAGCAGCCGGCCCCCCAGCCGGCCAAGCTGGAGACCAAGCCCGAGGCCGCCGCGCCCGAGGACGACAAGGCGAAGCCCACCCCGACCGGCGGCGAGGTTGTGAGCCTCGACAAGTTCCGCAAGAAATAGGCGGCCCTACAGCCGCCCGATGAGCTGGGCGGCGAGCAGGTTGCGGTGCGTCTCGTTGGTGCCCGAGTAGATGCTGGCGGCGCGGGCGTTGAGATATTTGCGCGCCGCCGCCGGGAAGGCCTCTACCCCTGCCGCGTCCAGCGCCAGTTCGGCGACACGCTGGTGCAGTTCGGTCGCCACCGTCTTCAGCAGCGACGAGGCCGCCTCGTCCGCCGCCTGCGCACCGCCGAGCAGGCGCAGCTCCAGCGCCTCGAGCGCCGTCAGCTCGATCTCCAGCGCCGCGCGACGCGCCAGCAGCGCCGCGTCGGTGCAGTCCGCCATCGCCCGCTTCGCCGCCGCCATCGCGCGGCGCACGAGGCCGGAGGTCGTGTTGCTCTGGCGGGCGAAGCGCATCAGCAGCTTGGCCACCGCCCAGCCTTCGTTCTCGGCGCCGACGCGCTGCGAAACGGGGACGCGGGCCTCCTCGAAGATCACCTCGTTGAACTCGTGATCGCCGGAGAGCGAGTGGATCGGCCGCACCGTGATGCCCGGCGTCGCCATGTCGATCAGCAGGAAGGTGATCCCGTCCTGCTTCTTCTCGCCCTTCGCGGTGCGCACCAGCGCGAACATGCGATTGGCGTCGTGCGCCCCGGTCGTCCAGATTTTGGCGCCATCCAGCACATAGGCCTCGCCCTCGCGCACCGCCTTCAGTTGCAGCGCCGCGAGGTCGGACCCCGCCCCGGTTTCCGAGAAGCCCTGGCACCAGAAATCGGCACCCGCGAGGATCGCCGGCAGATAGCGCGCCTTCTGCTCCGCGCTGCCCATGGCGATGAGCAGCGGACCGATCGTGCGGATGCCGCCGGCGAAAAGGATCGGCGCGTCGGCGAGCGCGCATTCGTGCTCGAAGATGAGGCGCTGGCGGGCGGTCCAGCCCGCCCCGCCATGGGCGACCGGCCAGACCGGCGCGACCCAGCCGCGGGCATGGAGCCTGCGGTGCCATTCGCGCGCCGCGTCGATCTCGGAATAGGTGCCCCACGTCGCCCGGCCCGCCGCGCGCAAGGCGGGCGTCAGGGCCGCGTCGAGAAAGGCCCGCACCTCGGCCCGGAAGGCCGCTTCATCCGTCCGGACGGCCATATCCATCGCCGGCCCCATGCAATTGCTTGTCGACCCAAGCTCGGCCCCTGCCGGGGCCGCCGCCTTGATCCAGCGCAATCGGTTCGGGAGGAGCCCGGTGCGGGCGATGACAAGCGCCCCGCCCTGCCGTAAGCACGACCGCGCCAGATTCCCTGCCGAGGCCCCATGACCAAGACCCGCACCGAAACCGACACGTTCGGCCCCATCGACGTCGACGCCAGCAAGTACTGGGGCGCCCAGTCGCAGCGTTCGATCGGCAATTTCAAGATCGGCTGGGAGAAGCAGCCCAAACCCGTCATCCGCGCGCTCGGCATCATCAAGCGCGCCGCCGCCGAGACCAACGCGGCGCTGGGACGGCTCGACAAGAAGCTCGCCAAGACCATCGTCGCCGCCGCCCAGGAGGTGATCGACGGCAGGCTGGACGAGCACTTCCCGCTGGTCGTCTGGCAGACCGGCTCGGGCACCCAGTCGAACATGAACGCGAACGAAGTGATCTCGAACCGCGCGATCGAGATGCTGGGCGGCGTGATGGGCTCGAAAAGGCCGGTCCATCCGAACGACCATGTGAACATGGGTCAGTCGTCAAACGACACGTTCCCGACCGCAATGCATGTGGCGATCGGCATGCACACCCGCGATGTGCTGATCCCGGGGCTGGAGAAGCTGGCGAAGGCGCTCTGGGCCAAATCCCATGAGTTCAAGGACATCATCAAGATCGGCCGGACCCACACCCAGGACGCAACCCCCCTGACCCTGGGGCAGGAGTTCTCGGGCTATGCGACCCAGGTCGACAAGGGGATCGCCCGGGTGAAGGCCTGCCTGCCCGACATCTATGAGCTGGCCCAGGGCGGCACGGCGGTCGGCACGGGACTGAACACGCGGGTGGGCTTTGACAAGCGGGTCGCGGCCGAGATCGCGAAGATCACCGGCCTGCCCTTCGTCACCGCCCCGAACAAGTTTGAGGCACTGGCCGCGCATGACGCGATGGTAATGTTCTCGGGCGCGCTGAAGACCGTAGCCGGGTCGCTGTTCAAGATCGCCAATGACCTGCGGCTTCTGGGTTCCGGCCCCCGCTCGGGACTGGGCGAGCTGATCCTGCCGGAAAATGAGCCCGGCTCTTCCATCATGCCGGGCAAGGTGAACCCGACCCAGGCCGAGGCGCTGACCATGGTCTGCGCCCATGTGATGGGCAATGACGCCGCCGTGGGCTTTGCCGGTAGCCAAGGGCATTTCGAGCTGAACGTCTACAACCCGATGATGTCCTACAACGTCTTGCAGTCGATCCAGCTTCTGGGCGATGCGGCCAGTAGCTTCACCGACAACATGGTCGTGGGGACTGAGGCCAACATTCCCCGGATCGAGAAGCTGATGAAGGAATCGCTGATGCTGGTGACGGCGCTCGCCCCCACCATCGGCTATGACAATGCGACCAAAGTGGCCAAGACCGCGCACAAGAACGGCACGACGCTCCGGGAAGAGGCGATTGCGCTTGGCTTCGTCGATGGCGAGACCTTTGACCGGATCGTGCGGCCTGAGGATATGGTAGGCCCGAAGGGCTGATCGGGGGGCTGATGGCCGAAATCGTCAACCTGCGCCAG
>JAEUMK010000052.1 GCA_016792565.1 Alphaproteobacteria bacterium | reverse complement strand
GGCGGACGGAGTCCGCCATCGCGGCCCGGTCCTCGGCCGTGAAACTGCTCATGGACGCTTCTCCCGGTTCTTGTCGTCCGGCCATCGTCGCGCGCCCCGGCAGGGGCGGCAAGTGGCCGTAACGGCAAGGCGGGACGGCGGGCGCCAGGCTGTCGCGCCCGCCGCAGTCCAATCGCGGAGCGTCAGCGCAGATCGGGCGGCAGGGCTTCGGCGCGGAGCATGGCGATGGCCTCGTCGACGCTCATCGTTTCCTGCTTCTCGACGCCAAGGCGGCGCACCGTGATGCGCCCCTCCTCGGCCTCGCGCTTGCCGGCGATCAGCATGAGCGGAACCTTGGCGAGGCTGTGCTCGCGGACCTTGTAGTTGATCTTCTCGTTCCGGAGATCGGTCTCGACCCGGATGCCGGCCGATTTCAGCTTGCCCGCCAGCGTCTTCGCATAGACGTCCGCGTCGCTGACGATGGTCGCCACCACCGCCTGCACCGGCGCCAGCCAGAGCGGGAACTTGCCGGCATAGTGCTCGATCAGGATGCCGATGAAGCGTTCATAGGTGCCCAGGATCGCCCGGTGCAGCATGACCGGGCGGTGGCGGGCGCCGTCCTCGCCGACATAGGAGGCGTCGAGCCGTTCGGGCAGGACGCGGTCGGACTGGATGGTGCCGACCTGCCAGGTGCGGCCGATCGCGTCGGTCAGGTGGAACTCCAGCTTGGGCGCATAGAACGCGCCCTCGCCCGGCAGCTCCTCCCAGCCCCATTCGGGGGTGGCGCGCCCGGTCGCCGCCACCGCCGCGCGCAGCTCGGCCTCGGCCTTGTCCCACATCTCGTCGCTGCCGAAACGCTTGTCGGGGCGCAGCGCCAGCTTGATCGCGTATTTGTCGAAGCCGAGATCGCGGTAGACGGTGTCGAGCAGGTCGCAGAAGCGCTGCACCTCCTCGACGATCTGGTCCTCGCGGCAGAAGATGTGGGCGTCGTCCTGGGTGAACTGGCGCACGCGCATGAGGCCGTGCAGCGCGCCGTGCGGCTCGTTGCGGTGGCAGCAGCCCATTTCAGCGAGCCGGATCGGCAGGTCGCGATAGCTCTTGATCCCCTGCCGGAAGATGAGGACGTGGCCGGGGCAGTTCATCGGCTTCAGGGCCATCCAGTCGGCCTTGCCGGAGATGACCGGTCCCTCGTCCTCGGTATTGGGCACCTCGTCGGGAATGACGAACATGTTCTCGCGGTACTTGCCCCAGTGGCCGGACTGTTCCCACTGGCGCGAATCCATGATCTGCGGGGTCTTCACCTCAAGATAGTCGTTCGCGTCGAGGCGGCGGCGCATATAGGCCTCCAGCGCCCGGTAGAGGACGAAGCCGTTGGGGTGCCAGAACACCGAGCCGTGCGCTTCGGACTGGAGATGGAAGAGGTCCATCTCCTTGCCGATCTTGCGGTGGTCGCGCTTCTCGGCCTCCTCAAGCCGGGTGAGATAGGCCTTCAGCTCCTTCTCGTCGCGCCAGGCGGTGCCGTAGATGCGCTGGAGCTGGGCGTTCCTGGCGTCGCCCCGCCAATAGGCGCCCGAGATCTTCATCAGCTTGAAGGCCGCGCCGATATGGCCGGTCGAGGGCAGATGCGGGCCGCGGCAGAGGTCGTGCCAGTTGCCGTGGTAATAGACCGAGACGTCCTCGCCCGCCGGCAGGTCACGGATGATCTGGGCCTTGTAGCTCTCGCCGATCGACTCGAAGTGGCGGATCGCTTCCTCGCGCGGCCAGACGGTGCGGCGGGTGGCGAGGTTCGCCTTCACCAGCTCGTGCATCCGCGCCTCGATCTTCGGCAGATCGTCGGTGGTGAACGGCTCGTTGCGGAAGAAATCGTAGAAGAAGCCGTCCTCGATGTTCGGGCCGATGGTGACCTGGGTGCCGGGGAACAGCTCCTGCACCGCCTGCGCCATCAGGTGCGCGCAGTCGTGGCGGATGAGGTCGAGCGCTTCCGCCTCGTCCTTGCGGGTGATGAGGCGCAGCTTCGCGTCGGCGCGGATCGGGGTGTCGAGGTCGCGCAGGACGCCGTCGATTTCGGCCGCCAGCGCCGCCTTGGCGAGGCCGGGGCCGATGGCGGCGGCGATGTCCGCGCCGGTCGCGCCCGCGGTCGTCGTCCGCACGCTGCCGTCGGGCAGGGTGATGCGGATCTCGGCTGGGGTTGCGGCAGACACGGGCGGAATCCTTCATGTTCGCCCGCCGGGGATCGGCGGGGGCGCGCACACTCGTTTCGCCCATGGGACAAGTCAAGCCAAGCCGCCGCGATCCGTGCCAGGATGGAAACATGACCTCTCGCCTCCTGCAGCGCCCCGACGGCCACACCATCGCCTGGCAGGGCGTGGCGGGACGTGGCCCCACGATTGTCTGGCTGGGCGGCTTCAAGTCGGACATGACGGGAACCAAGGCGGCGCATCTGGCCGCCTTCGCCGCGGCGGGCGGCCGCGCCTTCGTGCGCTTCGACTATTTCGGCCACGGCGCCTCCTCCGGCGCCTTCGCGGACGGCACGGTCTCGCGCTGGCTGAGCGACGCGCTCGCCGTCATCGACGCGCTGACGGCGGGACCTCTGGTTCTGGTCGGCTCGTCGATGGGCGGCTGGATCGCGACGCTGGCGGCGCTCGCGCGGCCCGAACGGGTGCACGGTCTCGTCGCGATCGCCCCGGCGCTCGACTTCACCGAGCGGCTGCTGTGGGCGGGGCTGGACGAGGCGGCGCGGCGCGAGATCATGGAACGGGGCGTCTGGATGCGGCCCAGCGCCTATGGCGACGGGCCCTACCCGATCGGCCGCGCGTTGATCGAGGACGGCCGAAGGCACCTGCTGCTCGGCGGGCCGATCCCCCTCGCCGTTCCGGTGCGCATCCTGCACGGCCAGGCCGACGAGGACGTGCCATGGACGCACGGCCTCGCCTTCGCCGACGCACTGGCCGGACGCGATGTCGTCTTCTCGCTGGTGAAGGGCGGCGATCACCGCCTCTCGACCCCGGCCGATCTGGCGCGGCTGGAGAGCGCGGTGGCGGAACTCTGCGACGGCTAGAAGGCGGCGGTCGCCTTCAGCGCCAGGAAAGCCTCGATATGGGCGGGCAGGACCTCGGGCGCGTCCACCGTGAACTCGCCGTCGGCGAGGTCGGCGGAGGCGTCATCGCGCACATGGGCGTCGTCGCCGCCCGCAAGCATCTGCCATAGCGTTGTCATGCATCCCTCCCGGCGCCGTGCGGCGATCCGCATCTGTGGCCCGATGCGTTCACCATACCCCGGAATTGGTGAAACAACGCTGAAGGCCGGGAAGGCGGGCCCTGAGGACCGTCTCAGATCTGGGGCGTCATGCGGTCGATCGCCTTGAAGACCTTGCGGGCGGCGGCGACCACCTGACCGTCGGATGGATGATCGGCGGTATCGACCTTCACGACGCGCTTGGCGATGCCTTTGTCGTGCGCCTCGACGTGGTGCATGAATTCGGTCTTGGCGAGGCCGGGGCCGCAGACATAGATCTCGTGCGCCGCGCCGGCCGCCTCGGCGACGGCGTGATAGTAGGGATCGTTGCGATGGGCGTGCCCGGCGCCGACGGCCCCGGCCCGGTGATGCTGGTGGCGCTCGCCGGTGCTCTTGACCGTGCTGCGCACATAGTCGTCCGGGCCGATCGCATAGATGTGGGCTTCGGTGTGATCGAGCCAGATGGCGACGTGATAGGTCACGGAATCGTCCTTCCTCTTGAGGGCCTTGGCCCGTTGGCGGGTTTGGCCGTTGACGGTTTCAGGCAGAAAAGCCCCAAGCCCGGCCGGCGGCCTTGATCGTCGTCAATGACCCTCGGCCCCGAAGCCTTCGGCCTGGAGGATGGCCGCGAGGCCCTCGTGATAGCTGGGATAGGCGAGAAGCAGGCCGAGTTCCTCCTTCATGCGGAGGTTGGCGATCCGGCGATTGGCGCCGTAGAACTCCAGCGCCATGGGGCTGAGGCGGGGCCTTGCGGCCTCGAAATCCTCCTCCGGGGGCGGCGCCACGCCGATGAGGCGGGCGGCAAGGGCGACGACATCCTGCGGCGGGGCCGGGGCGTCGTCGGCGATGTTGAGGACCGTGCCCTCCTCCAGCGCCATCGCCGCCTCGATCGCCGCCGCCAGATCGTCGACGTGGATGCGGCTGAAGACCTGCCCCGGCTTCACCAGCCGCTTGGCCGTGCCGGCGCGGAGCTGATCGAAGGCGCTGCGGCCGGGGCCGTAGATGCCGGGCAGGCGGAAGATTACCGCCGGCGCGCCGGTGTATTCGCTGAGCTCCGCCCAGGCCTCTTCGGCGGCGACGCGGCGGCGGCCGCGTTCGTGGACCGGGGCGAGCGGCGTGCCCTCGTCGACCCAGGCGCCGCCGGCGTCGCCATAGACCCCGGTGGTCGACAGATACCCCGTCCAGCGCAGGTTCGGCGGCGGCGCCCTGAGCCGGTCGCCATGCAGCGCGAGCAAGGGATCGCCGTTGTCGCCGGGCGGTGCGGCGGCGAGGATGTGGGTGACGCTCTCCAGCACGCGATCCGCGTCCTGGATGCCGGCGGCGGTGGTCAGCAGAGGCGTGACGCCGTCCGCCTTGATCGCCGCCGCGCGGTCCAGCCGCCGCGTCGTGCCGCTGATCCGCCAGCCACTGGGGATCAGCCGCCGGGCGAGGGCCGCGGCGCTGTAGCCATAGCCGAAGATGAGGAGATGGGGGGCGCTCATGGACCCAGCTTCCGCCAAAGCCCCCGCATGATACAAGCCGCCCATGCCGCCGCCCCTCACCGACGACCAGCTCGAGCGCTATGCCCGCCACATCCTGCTGCGCGAGATCGGCGGCGCGGGGCAGAGGAGATTGCTCGACGCCTCGATCCTGGTGGTCGGGGCGGGCGGGCTCGGCGCGCCGGCCCTGCTCTATCTCGCCGCCGCCGGGGTGGGGCGGATCGGCATCGTCGACGACGACGCCGTCTCGCTGTCGAACCTGCAGCGCCAGATCCTCTATCGCACCGACGAGGTGGGAACGCCGAAGCTCGCCGCCGCCGTGCGCCGGCTCGGCGCGCTCAACCCGGAGGTGCGGATCGAGCCGCATGGCGTGCGCCTGACCGCCGCCAACGCCGCGGCGCTGATCGCGCCCTACGATCTGGTGCTCGACGGCTGCGACAATTTCCAGACGCGCTTCGCGGTCTCGGACGCCTGCGTCGCGCTGGGCAAGCCGCTGGTTTCGGCGGCGATCGGCGAGTTCGACGGCCAGATCGCGGTCTTCCGGCCCGACGGCAGGACGCAGCCCTGCTATCGCTGCTTCGTCGCCGAAGCGCCGGAGGGGGCGGCGAGCTGCACCGAGCAGGGGGTGGTCGGCGCGCTCGCCGGGGTGATCGGGGCCTGGGCGGCGCTGGAGGCGGTCAAGGAGATCGCCGGCTTCGGCGAGAGCCTCGCCGGCCATCTGGTGCTGTTCGACGGGCTGGCCGCCGGGAGCCGCAAGGTCAAGCTGAGGCGCGACCCGGCCTGCCCGTGCTGCGCCCGCCTGGCGTCCTGATCCCGGCGTCCCGATCCCCTCATTGCGGGCACGCCGCCGCCGCATTTCCCCCACAGTCGCGGCGATAATCCCCGGCTCACGTTTGCCGCAGGAACCTGCCATGACCATGACCCGCGCCATCGCCTTCGCCTCGCTCGCCGCGCTGATCGGCGGCGCCGTGCCGCCGGCCGCCCTTGCCGCAGCGATGCCGCCGCTCGCCCCGTCGCCGCCCGCCGCGCGCGGCGAAACCCCGCCGCCCGTTCCCGCGGCGGCCGCCGCCGAGGCCCAATGGTATGTCGTGATCGACGGCCAGGCGGTCGGTCCCCTGAGCGACGAGGCGGTCATCCGCCGTCTCGACAACGGCGAGATCGCGCCGGACGCGCTGGTCTGGCGGGCCGGCATGAGCGAGTGGCAGAGCGCCGACACCGCGATGCCGCTGGTTGCCAAACGGGTCGAGGCGGCGCTGAAGCATCCCAAGCCGCCGGCCCGCACCGACCAGAAATTCGTCGCCTTCGCCAGCCTGCGCTGACGCTGGCGCGGCTCCCCGGCCTCGCCTAGAACAGCGCGGGACTTTTCGGGGAGCGCCATGCAGGCGGCATCACGGGCACGGGCCGGCGACTGGCTGATCTTCGCCGCGGGGCCGATCGCGATCGCGATCCTCGCGCTGTGGCTCGGCCAGTCGACCTCGTGGGACCTGCGCAATTACCACTGGTACAACCCCTACGCCCTGCTGCACGGCCGCATCGCCTTCGACGCCGCCGTCGCCCATCATGCGACCTACTACAATCCGTTGATCGACCTGCCGCTCTGGCTGGTGGGAAACATCGCGCCGGCGACCGTCGCCGCGGCCTTTCTCGGCCTCGTCCAGGGGCTCAATTTCAGCTTTCTCTATCTGATCGCCCGCGACGCGCTGTCTCCGGCGCTGGTGCTGCGCCGGCCGCTGGCCGGGCTGCTGGCCGCGCTGGGCGTCGCCGGCGGCTATGCGGTGATCCTGACCGGCACGACCTACTACGACAACGTGGTCAGCGTGCCGGTGCTGGCGGCGCTGTGGCTGATCGTGCGCGACCGCGTGCTGCTCGACGCCGGGCCCTGGCCGGATGCAAGGCGCACCGCGATCTGGGCCGGGGCGCTGGTCGGCCTGGCGGTCGGCCTGAAGCTGCCGACCGCGCCGTTCGGCCTCGCCATCCTCGCCGCCGTCGCCGTTGCGCCCGGCACCCATGCCCGCCGCTTGTCGCTGGTCTTCGTCTGCGGCCTCGCCGCCCTCGCCGGCCTGATGGCGGCGTCCGGCTGGTGGTTCTTCGTGCTGTGGCGCGAGACCGGCAACCCGCTCTTTCCCTATTTCAACGACCTGATCGGCTCGTCGCTGATCCTCGACTCGTCCTATCGCGATACCCGCTTCCTGCCCCAGAGCGCCACCGACGCCCTCGCCTTCCCGTTCCGCTTCGCCGCCGACTGGCGCGTCTCGTCGGACTGGCCGGTCAACGACTGGCGGATCGCCTTCGCCTACGCCGCCGTGCCGCTGGGGGCTCTGATCGCCGCCGCCGGCCTGGCCTCGAGCGCGCCGCCGGTGCCGCGCCGGGCGGCGCGCATCCTCTTCGCCTTCGCGGCCGCCGCCTATCTCAGCTGGCTCGCGGTGTTCGCGATCTACCGCTACATCACGCCGCTGGAGATGCTGGGGCCGCTGCTGGTCGTGGCGGCGATCGGGCTGCTGCCCCTGCCCGCCCCGGCGCGCTGGGGGGCGGTCGCCGCAGCCCTCGCCGCGATCGTCTGGCTGAGCGACCTTGAGGCCGGCAAGCGCACGGCGTTCACGTCCGCCATGGTCGAGGTCGAGGCGCCTTCCGTCGCACGGCCCGAAGCGACGATGGCGGTGATGACCGGGGTCGAGCCGATGGGCTTCGCCGTCCCGTTCTTCCCGCCCGGCATCGCCTTCCTGAGGATCGACGGCTACCTGGTGGGGCCGGACAAGGACACCGCGTTCCTGAGACGCATGACCGACCGCATCGGCGCGCATCTCGCCGGCGGCGGCGATCTCTTCACGCTCTACCTGCCGGCCGAGACGAAGCGCGGGGACAGGGCCCTCGGCCTCATCGGCCTCGTCCGCAGCGAGGACTGCGCCGAGGTGCGGTCCAATATCGCGCCCGCGCTGCGCTGGTGCCGCGTCGTGCCGTCGGAGGCCGCCCCATGAAGATCGCCGTCCTGCTGCCCTGCTACAACGAGGAGGGGGCGATCGCGAAAACGGTCGCCGACTTCCGCGCCGCGCTGCCGGATGCGGACATCTATGTCTACGACAACAACTCCAAGGACCGCACCGGCGAAGTCGCGCTGGCGGCGGGGGCGATCGTCCGGCGCGAGATGGCGCAGGGCAAGGGCCATGTCGTGCGGCGCATGTTCGCCGACGTGGAGGCCGACATCTACGTGATGGCCGACGGCGACGACACCTACGACGCCGCCGCGGCCCCGGCGATGATCGCCCGGCTCGCCGCCGAGCATCTCGACATGGTGGCGGGCAAGCGGATCGAGACCGCCGAGGCCGCCTATCGCAAGGGCCACCGCTTCGGCAACTGGCTGCTGACGAGCCTGGTGCGCTGGTTCTTCGCCGCGCCGTTCGAGGACATGCTGACCGGCTACCGCGTCATGTCGCGGCGCTTCGTGAAATCGGTGCCCTTCACCGCGACCGGATTCGGCATCGAAACGGAACTGACCGTCCACGCCGTGCGCATGATGACGCCGGTCGCGGAGGTCGAGACGGCCTACAAGGAGCGGCCCGAGGGCACGGTCTCCAAGCTGCGCACCTATCGCGACGGCTGGCGCATCCTGATGACCATCGCGACGCTGGTGCGCGAGGAGCGCCCGCTCGTCTTCTTCGGCGTCGTCGCGGCGCTGCTGGCGCTCGTCAGCCTGCTCGTCGCCATTCCGGTCTTCGTCGAGTTCGCCGCGATGGGCTCGGTGAAGTCGGTGCCGAGCGCCGTGCTCGCCGCCAGCCTGATGATCCTGGCGGCGCTCAGCGTCTTTGCGGGGTTCGTCCTGGACAGCGTGACCCGGGCCCGGTGGGAGACCAAGCGGCTGCACTATCTCGCGCTGCCGCCGCCGGGCGGGCGATGATCGCCCGCCTGCCGCCCTTCTTCCGCTTCGCCTTCGTCGGAACGCTCGGCTTCGGCCTCGATCTCGCCGTGCTGTGGGCGTCGCTGAACGTGCTGGGGCTGGACCGCTCTTCGGCGCGCCTGGTCTGCTTCGCGGTCGTGGTGACCTTCACCTGGGCGATGAACCGCCAGCTGACCTTTCCCGAGCGGCGCGCCCACGGACCGCTGCCGGTGCTGCGCGAGTGGGCGCATTTCGTGACCGTCAATTCGGTCGGGCTCGGCGTCAACTATGCCGTCTACGCAGCGATGATCTCGTTCGGCACCGGCCTTTTCGCCAGTCCCTATGTCGCGGCGGGCGGCGGGGCGATCGCCGGGCTGTTCTTCAACTATCTTGCCGCCTCGCGACTCGTCTTCCGCACCGCGCCGGGCGGTTGAGGGCTTACGAGGACGGCAGGCCGGCCGGCACGAGGGGCTCGCCCGCGGCGCGCTTCTCGGCGATCTCGGCCGACGTCGCGGTCATCGCCTCGAAGCGGTCGTCGGAGGTGGGGTGGTCGCTGGAACTGGCGCCGTATTTCTCGTCCAGCCGCCGCCAGATCCGCGCCGCGTAGGAGACGTCGTAGCCCGCCCGGGCCGCCAGATAGAGCCCGACATAGTCGGCCTCCTTCTCGAAGGCGATCGAATTGCGCCGCGACTGCGGCATGCCGCCGATGACCGAATAGGCGGCGCCGCCGATGCCCGCCGCCACGTCGACCACCGCGCCGACGACCCTGCCCGCGGTCGAGCGCGGCGGGACGGCGTCGGACGCCCCGCGCATGGGATGGTTGCGGATGGCGTGGGCCAGTTCGTGCCCCAGCACGATGGCGAGATCCTGGTCGTCGCGGGCGAAGGCCATCATGCCGCTGGAGACGAAGATGGTCTTGCCGTCGGTCGCCGCGTTCGGCTCTTCGCCGATCGCCAGCGCCACGGCGTAGGGGCAGGCCTTCAGGGCGTTCAGCCGCACCTTGCGGGCCTTGCCGTCGCGCTCGAAGGTGAACGAGACCCGCCCGCGCTTCAGCAGGCCGGCGGTCACGCCCTCCGAATATTGCCGCCGCCCGGCCTCGCCGGGTTCGACCGCGCGGCCCTCGATCCGGGTCAGGACGTCGCCGGGCGCGATGCCGGCCGCCTCGGCGGGCTGGCCGGCCGCCACGGCATAGACCTGGAGACGCTCGGTCAGGCCGAAGGCGGCCCCGGCGGCCGCCCGGTTGGCGGGCTCGAAGTCGTCGATCGACCACAGGCGGAAGCCGAAACTGGGCACGAACTGAGCGCCGCAGAGTTCGACATTGCTGGTCGCCAGGCGGCCGAACACGTCGTTGAGGCGCTGCTCGTCGGCGAGCAGTCCCCGCAGCCTCTCCTCCGGGCTGGTCGCGGTCGAGGGGGCGCTGGTGATGGTTTCGAGCGGCACGTCGGGCCTGGCCGCACAGGCGCCGAGCGCCGCCAGCGCCGCGGCGGCGAGCGCCCGTCCGAACAACCCACGTCTGAAGTCAGCTGCCCGCATCGCACTCAAGATTTAGGAAGCGCAAGGCCGTCTGTCGAGACGCGCCGCTCAGAGCATCGCCGGAATGACCCGGTCGGGCGGACGGTGCCCGTCGGCATAGGTCTTGATGTTGACGATGACCTTCTCGCCCATGTCGATGCGGCTCTCGAGCGTCGCCGAGCCCATATGGGGCAGCAGCACGACATTCTTCAGCTTGAGCAGCTTGGGGTTGACGGCGGGCTCGTGCTCGAAGACGTCGAGCCCGGCGCCCGCCAGTTCGCCCGCCTCCAGCATGCGGGCGAGCGCGTTCTCGTCGATCACCTCGCCGCGCGCCGTGTTGACGATGTAGGCGCTCGGCTTCATCGCCTTGAGGCGGCGCGCCGACAGCAGGTGATAGGTGGCCGGGGTGTGCGGGCAATTGACCGAGACGATGTCGACCCGGGCGAGCATCTGGTCGAGCGATTCCCAGTAGGTCGCCTCCAGCTCCTGCTCGATCGCCGCCGGCACCGGCTTGCGGTTGTGGTAGTGGATC
The DNA here is from genome assembly GCA_016792565.1 of Alphaproteobacteria bacterium. Classification (GTDB taxonomy): domain Bacteria; phylum Pseudomonadota; class Alphaproteobacteria; order Micropepsales; family Micropepsaceae; genus JADZAI01. Next base: position 6,122 of record JAEUMK010000052.1, on the reverse strand, counting down.
TGCAGCCCGAACGCCTTGGCGCGGCGGGCGACGGCCTGGCCGATGCGGCCCATGCCGATGATCCCGAGCCGCTTGCCCCAGATGCGCTTGCCCAGCATCCAGGTCGGCGACCAGCCCTTGAAGTTCCCTTTCATCAGGACTTCGGCGCCTTCGACCATGCGGCGCGGCACCGCGAGGATCAGCGCCATGGTCATGTCGGCCGTATCCTCGGTCAGCACGCCGGGCGTGTTGGTGACGATGACGCCGCGCTGGCGGGCGGTTTCGACGTCGATATGATCGACGCCGGCGCCGAAATTGGCGATCAGCTTGAGGTTCGGGCCGGCCTGGACCAAAGCGCGGCTGTCCAGGCGGTCGGTGACGGTGGGCACCAGGACCTCGGCATGCTTCATCGCCTCGATCAGCTCGGCCTGGGTCATCGCCCGGTCGTCGGGATTGAGGCGGGTGTCGAACAGCTCGCGCATCCGCGTCTCGACGATGTCGGGCAGCTTGCGCGTGACGATGACGAGCGGCTTCTTCAAGGGACACCCCGGCGGCGAGAGCGGACCCTTCATCCTCTAGCAAAGCCGCGGCGCGCCGCAAAGCGCGTGCGGACGATCAACGCAGCATTAACCGCTGCGGCGCAACGTGGCTGTTGCGCACGCGCATCGTCCAGAACGGACCGATCAGGCCAGAACGGCAGGGCAGCGGCGCATCGGGGTGTTTTGTTGTGAAGACCGTGCCGCGCATCGATCGCATCTTCCTGGCGTCCGCGTCCGCCGCTGCCTTTTTCCTGGCGGCGGCTGCGCAGACGCCGCCCGAACCGCAGCCGAAGCCGCCGCTCGAGGCGCTTGCCGCAGAGGCAGCCGGGCCATCCGTCGCCGCGCCGGCGCTCTACGCCGCGGTCCAGCCGCGCGAGCGGCCCGAAACCCGTATCGGCGATTCCGGCCTGCCGGTGCCGCGCTATGTCAGCCTGAAGTCGGGCGAGGTCTATCTGCGCGAGGGCCCCTCGGCCGGCCACAAGGTCGAGTGGGTCTATGTCCGCCGCGGCCTGCCGGTCGAGGTCATCGCCGAATACGACGTCTGGCGGCGTATCCGCGACGCCGACGGGATCACCGGCTGGGTCCACAAGGGCATGCTGGACGGCCGCCGCTCGGTTCTGGTGACGGGCGAAGGCAATGTCGCCCTGCGCGAGGGACCGTCGGCGGACGCCGCCATCATCGCCTATGCCGAGCCGGGCGTCGTCGCGCGGCTGAAGACCTGCGGCAGCGCCTTCTGCGAGGTCGAGACCAAGGCGATCGACGCCTATGTCGCCCGCGACCATGTCTGGGGCGTCTACGCCGACGAGACCGTCGAGTAGCCCTCGCGCCGCCGCAATCGGCGCGCCATGATGGCCAGCCCGCGCGGCGAAGCGCCACGTCGTCTTCGCGCGAAAGTCTGCGATGGTCCGACCGCTTTTTTCCGGAGACTCCTGCCGCCATGCTCGTCCGCCCGCTTCTCGCCGCAGCCGCCGCAGCCGCCCTTCTGGCCGGCGCCGCTTCCGCCAATGACGGGTTCGCCGGGATCACCGCGGCAGGCCTGGAGTTCGGCAAGACCGACGCCGTCGCCATGGTCTCCGAGGACCTTCGCATCGGGATCGACCAGATCCGCGTCGACTATGTCTTCAGGAACGAGAGCGCCGCCGATGTCAGCGGCACGGTCGCCTTTCCGATGCCGCCGATCCTCGTGGGCACGTTCATCCACGCGCCGACGATCATGACGCCGGGCGACCTCGACAAGGCCAATCCGCTCGACTTCACCGCCACCGTCGACGGCAAGCCCGTCGCCGTCGCCACCGACCGTCGCGCCTATCTGCTGAAATACGAGGAGCCGGCCGATCCCGAGGCGCCCTATGTGCCGCCGCCGCCCAGCGCCGAATACGACGCGCCCGGCGAGGACGTGACCGACATCCTGAGCGGGATGGGCATCCCGCTCTCGCTCGACCCCGAAACCGTCATGCAGGCGCTCGACAAGCTGACCGACGAGCAGGTGAAGATCCTGAAGGACAAGGGGCTCGCCGAGCGCGACACCTACGACAACGGACCGGAGATGCGCTGGATGATCGGCTGGTCGGTCGGCATCCGCCACCACTGGGACCAGACCTTCCCGGCCGGCGCCGAAGTCCGGATCTCGCACACCTACGACGCCTTCCCCAATGGCGGGCTGTTCTACTGGTACGACTGGACCAAGCCGAGCGAGGACTGGCCGAGTGATCCCAACGCCGACGACAAGGCGAAATACTGCATCGACGAGGGCACCGGACGGGCGATCAAGGCGGCGCTGCCGTCCGATCCCGAGGCCGGGGGCGCCCACCCCGGAACGGCGTTCAACATCCAGTACGTGCTGACCACCGCGAAGACCTGGAAAGGCCCGATCGGCACGTTCAGGCTGACGCTCGACAAGGGCAAACCGGAAAACGTGCTCTCGGTCTGCATGGACGGGTTGACGAAGAGCGGCCCGACCAGCTTCACGGTCGAGAAGACGAACTATACGCCCGACAAGGATCTCGACATCCTGGTCGTCACCGCCGATCCCGCTTTCAAGGAGTGAACATGCCGTCCCTCTCCCGTCTCTGCGCCGCCGCGGCCCTGGCCGCCGTTCTCGCAGCGCCCGCCTTCGCCAATGACGGCTTCGGCGGCCTGACCGCGACCGGGTTGCAGTTCCAGGACACGGCCGACGTGCAGATGCTGTCGGAAGACCTCTTCCTCGGCCTCGACCAGATCCGCGTCAGCTACGTGTTCCGCCATACGGGCGAGGAGGATGTGACGGGCGAGGTGATCTTCCCACTGCCGCCGATCAACCTTTCGGGCCTGATGGAATCGGACTTCGCCATCCCGCGCGAGGATCTCGACAAGGAGAACTTCGTCGGCTTCACCGCGACCGTGGACGGCAAGAAGGTTCCGGTGAAGACCGACCGCATCGCGGTCATCGAGGAGCCGTGGGACGAAAACCGGCAATTGTCGGCGAGCTACGATTCGCCCGGCGCCGACATCACCGCGACGCTGGAGGAGAACGGCATTCCGCTGTCGCTGGACTTCGACAAGGTCGTCGCCGCGCTGAAGGCGCTGCCGCCGCGCACGAAAAAGGAATTCGAGGCGGCGGGCCTCGCCTTCTTCGACGACAGCGGCGAGGCCTATCCGTCGTGGTCGATCATCGAGCGCTATCACTGGACGCAGACCTTCCGCGCCGGAAAGGACGTGAAGATCGCGCACAGCTACCGCTCGGCGCCGCCCGGCGGCATCTTCGTGTGGCGCGAGCCGTCCAAGGAAGAGGGCGACTACATCCAGACGCTGGTCGACAAATACTGCATCGACAAGGGCACGCAGTCGGCGATCAAGAAAGCGCTGATCAAGAGCGACGGCGACGGCGAGGCCTGGTGGAACGGCATGGCCTATTATCTCGACTACGTGCTCACCACCGCCAACACCTGGAACGGGCCGATCGGCACCTTCAAGCTGACCATCGACAAGGGCGATCCGAAGAACGTGCTCTCGCTGTGCATCGACGGCATCAAGAAGACCGGGCCGACGACCTTCGTGGTCGAGAAGAAGAACTTCACGCCGAAATCGGACCTCAACCTTCTGATCGTCTCCAATCCGGGAAGCGAGTAGCGGTGCGCGCCTCCGACCGGGCGCGGCGATGAGCGCCAGCGTCGTCGCCTTTCGCGGCGTCGGCAAGTCCTACGGCGAGTTCCGCGCCGTCGAGGGCCTGTCCTTCGACGTCGCGCCAGGCTCGATCTACGGCTTTCTCGGCCCCAACGGCGCCGGCAAGACGACGAGCCTGCGCATGATGCTGGGGATGATCCGGCCCAGCGCCGGCACGATATCGGTGCTGGGCAGCGACAGCGCCATGGGGGTGCGCGAGCGGGTCGGCTATCTGCCCGAGGAGCGCGGCCTCTACCGCCGGATGACGCCGGTGGAGACCATCGTCTATCTCGCCCGCCTCAAGGGCATGGAGGCCCGGCCCGCCCGGGCCCGGGCGCTGGAACTGCTCGAGCGCTTCGGCCTCGCCGCCTTCGGCCACAAGAAGATCGAGACGCTCTCCAAGGGCATGGCGCAGAAGGTGCAGATCCTCGCCACCATCGCCCACGCGCCCGATTTGGTGATCCTCGACGAGCCGTTCTCCGGCCTCGATCCGGTCAACCAGCAGGTTCTGGAGGACCTCATCGTCGATCTCCACCGCGAGGGCCGCACGGTGCTGTTTTCGACCCATGTGATGCAGCACGCCGAGCGGCTGTGCGACCGGTTGCTGCTGATCGCCCGCGGCCGCCTCGCCTTCGAGGGCACGCTGGACGAAGCGCGGGCGCGCCTGCCGCGCACCATCCGCCTGAAGACCTCGTCCGACGCCGCCTCGCTCGCCGCCCTGCCCGGGGTCGCCCGGGTCGTCCCGGACGAGGCGCCCGGCGCCTTCGAGCTGATGCTGGCGCCCGGCGCGGACGGCGAGGGCGTGCTGAGGGCCTGCTTCGAGCGGGGCCTCGCCCTCGCCCGCTTCGACATGGGCGAGCCGGCGCTGCACGACATCTTCGTCGCGCTGGTGGGCGAAGGCGCGCAGGTCGCCGATGCGCGGGAAACGGCATGATGGGCGCGATGTTCCGGCGGATCTTCCTGGTCGCGGCGCGCGAGTACAAGCACCACGCGCGCTCCAAGGGCTTCTGGCTGACCATGGTCGCCGTGCCGGTGGTGGCGGCCCTGGCCGGCCTCATTCCCCAATGGGTGCAGGAGAACAAGCCGGCCAAGGCGGTCCTGGTCATCGACCAGTCGGGCGGCGAGATCCTGGCGGCGATCGATGCGGCGATCGAGCGCGACGCGGCGCGGCGCACCCTGGCGGCGCTGAAGGCCTATGCGGGCGACTATGTCCCCGCCGAGAACGTGCCGATGCTCTCGCCGCTGGCCCCGGCGCGCGGCGATCCCAGCGCCGACGAGATCCAGGCCTTCATCGCCTGGGGCGGCGCCGCCAAGGCGGCCGAGGTGCTGCCCGGCCTGGCGCGTCCCGGCGCCCCGGCCTTCGTCGCCCCGGAGCCGCGCTTCGTGCGCGTCGCGGTGCCGGCCGACATCGACGTCGGCGCCGAGCCGGCCGCCATCGGCGCGGCCCTGTCGCCCTATCTGCGGGCCGAGAAGCCGGTGGCCGCGACAGCGCCCGCCTATCTCGCCTCGGCGGTCATCGTGCCGAAGGACTACCGGCTGACGCGGCCGGCGAGCGCGATCCAGCACTGGAGCGTCAACATCAACGACACCGACTTCGACGTGCTGGTCAGCCGGGCGCTGACCGAGGCGGCGCAGCGCGCGCTCTACCAGGAGCAGGGCATGTCGCGCGAGGCGGTGGCGGCGATCGAGCAGCGCCGCGTCGCGCTGCAGAGCTTCAGCCCCGACAAGATGGACGAGGGCGGCGCGGTGGCGGTCAGGGACCGGCTGCTCAACATCGTGCCGCTCGGCCTCGCCATGCTGCTGTGGATGTCGATCTTCACGGTGGCGAACCTCTTGCTGCTCGGGGTGATCGAGGAGCGCTCCAACCGGCTGATCGAGGTGCTGCTGTCGTCGGTGTCGGCCGAGGAGTTCATGGCCGGCAAGCTGATCGGCATCGCCGGGATCGGGCTGACCATCCTCTTCGCCTGGCTGGTGGTCGGGCTGCTGATCCTGGTGAACGGCTCGGGACCGACCGTCGCCTTCGCCTATGACGCGATCAGCCTGATCCTCTCCGGGCCCTATATCGCGGCCTTCGCGTTCTATTTCGTCGTCGCCTATCTCACCATCGCCTCGGTCTTCCTCGGCCTCGGCAGCGTCTGCAATTCCCAGCAGGAGGCGCAGTCGCTGCTGACCCCGCTGGTCTTCGCGCTGATGCTGCCCTTCTTCCTGCTGATGCCGATGCTGGAGGACCCCAACGGGCCGGTCGCCACCACCATAGGCTGGATACCGGTCTACACGCCCTTCGTGATGATGGTGCGGCTCTCCACCAACCCCTCGTGGGTCGAGGTCGTGGCGACCGGCGCCATGACGCTCGCCTTCTCGCTGCTCGTGCTGTGGGGAATGGCTCGCCTCTTCCGCAGCGCCATCCTGCGCACCGGGCAGCCGCCGCGCCTGATCGAGATGTGGCGGATGATGCGGGGCGGA
>JAEUMK010000043.1 GCA_016792565.1 Alphaproteobacteria bacterium | reverse complement strand
CAGGAGCACGAGCAGGACCTAATCGGGTCGGTGGTGGCTCAGAACGACTGGCTCCTTGTCCAACTTGATACGATTTTCCAGACTCTTGAGCCCTCCACAGAGAACGCAGGTGCCTACGGGCATACCATTCGCAACCTGCTTATCATTGCAGCAACAGAGGTCGAGGCGCTTTGCAGGGGCGTCTTGGAGAGCAATGGCTACAGCTCGGGCAGATCGGCCAGATGGAACATAAAAGACTACAGAAAAGTCGCGGAGCCCCTTCGGTTGAATGACTATGCACTACGGCTTGCACGCAGGCCCTCCTATGGGGAAGTCCGGCCGTTTGCTGCGTGGCAGCCAGCGTCACCCTCAGATTGCCTGCCTTGGTATAGCGCCTACAATAAGGTGAAACATGATCGCGAAGGCAGCTTCAGTGAGGCCCGGCTGGAGCACGTGATCTCAGCGGTTGCGGCGTGCTGCATTCTTCTAAGGGCTTGCTTCGCCCCCCCACTCAGGGTGTTAACTCCCTACTTCACCACGGCCTCGGAGCCCAGATGGGAGCGGCACTTTTGGGTTATGCCCAACGCTGACTACACCCCCCTGCGGCCTGTGAACTACTCGTTCTAGGTGTAATGTCAGGTGGCTCCCACACACTGCCGGTTCCGCTGAATGAGAAACGGCAGGCACATCAGTGGGGAAAGTGTGTGGGGAGAGTGTGTGGGGAGGGCACGCCCCCGGACGCTGAAATTCTTATAATTATCATATAGTTATAACACCGGCTCGGCGTTGCCGGTCTCCTCTCTCCGGGGTCGCCAGCGTTCCGCCTCAGGCGGCGCGGCGGCGCATCGAGATCAGCATCGCGAGGAAGAAGGGGCCGCCCAGCGCCGACATCGCGATGCCGAGCTTCAGCTCGCTCTCCAGCGGGATCGCCCGCATCAACGTATCACCGGCCAGAACCAGCAAGGCCCCGCCCAGCGCGCTAGGTACCAGCAATTGCCGCGGCGTGCCGCCGATCCAGGTGCGCACCAGGTGCGGAACGATCAGCCCGACGAAGCCGATCATGCCCGACGCCGCGACGCTCGCGCCCGTCGCAAGCCCGACGCCGGCGGCGAGCACCCACTGCGTCCGCGCCAGATTGATCCCCAGCGAGGCCGCCGACGCCTCGCCCAGCGCCAGCGCATCCAGCGCCCGGCCGAGCGACAGCATGGCCACCATCCCGGCGGCGACGAACGGTAGGGCGAGGCGCAAATCCTCGATGCTGCGGTCGGTCAGCGAGCCCATCAGCCAGCCGAGGATTTCCTGCACCGCCCACGGGTTGGGCGCGATGCTGAGGGCGAGGGCGACGCCCGACCCGGCCACGCTCTGCAGGATGACGCCGGCGAGCACGAAAGTGATGACGCTTGCCGTCATCCCGGCCAGCGCCACAAGCAGGAATACGCCGGCAATTGCCCCTGCGACCGCAGCGGCCGGCAGGATCCAGGCGGCGTGGGCCGCCAGTCCGAAATACAGCGTCAGCACCGCGCCGAGAGCCGCCATCGCCGAAACGCCGAGCACGCCGGGGTCGGCGAGCGGATTGCGCGTATAGCCCTGCATGGCCGCGCCCGACATGCCCAGCGCCGCACCGATCAGGATGGCAAGCAGCGTGCGGGGCAGACGAAGCTCGAAGATGATCGGCCAGCGGGGATCGGCGTTGTCGAACCACGCCTCAAGCGGCACCATGGCGCGGCCGGTCATCAGCGACAGCGGCACCAGCGCGGCGATGAGGACGCAGAGCCCGCCGAGAACGCCCGACCGGTTCATGCCCGCGATGCCCAGAAAGCATCGCGCGCGGAGGCCAGCCTCGCAGCGGTCTGCAGGAGAACCGGCCCGCCGCAGTAGAACAGCGTCTCTGGAAAGCTGGCGCGCGCCATGCGGCCGGAGACGGCGGCGAGCGCGGGATGCGAAAGCAGGCGCTGCGTCTGGTTCGGCGCACCGGCATTCGCCGCGCCGGCCAGGAGCAACTGGGGCGGGTCGGCGACGAGCAGTTCCAGCGGCACGTTGCCCCAGTAGGAAACCCCGTACCTGGCGGCGACGTTGGTGAAGCCGGTGCGGGTCAGCATCTCGTCGAGCAGCGTTCCCGCACCCGCCGCAAGACCGCGGCCCTGGAGAATCAGCGCTTCGATGGCCGGCCGTCCAGGTTGCGGCGCTGAGGCGGCGATGGCGGCGCGAATTTCGCCGATCAGGGCGCCGCCGCGGGGTTCCGCCCCGCAAAGGGCGGCAATCTCGGCAATCTGATCGAGGCTCTCCTCCACCGTGTCGGGGACGCCGAACAGGGCGAAGGGAATGCCCATGCGGGCAAGCGCGGTCCGTGTCGCGAGCGCCGTGTGGCGGCTGGCGAGCACGAGATCGGGCTGCAGCGCGACGATTTCCTCGGCCGTTTCATACGTGAAGGGAAAGCGCAGCGCCTCCGCGGCAATCGTGGAGGTGTGCACATCGCGCGCATAGTGGCTGAGGGCGGCTACCTGTGGTGCATCGGCGAGCCGCAGCAGAATCGCGTCGAGGCAGGGGTTGAGCGAAACGATGCGCCGTGGCGCAGCGGCGCGCGCTATCCGACCCAGCGCCAGGGCCGGAGCGGCGACCAGAAGGGCGCGACGCGTGAGACGCATCAACGCGGACGGCCGGGGCAGGGACTGCAGAGGGACGGCACGGCTACTCCCGGAGGGGAGCGGGGGCCGTCAACGCGGGCCGCGGACGCGCCGCGTCCTGCCCACGCCCCCGAGACACCCCGCCCGCGGACATCGAACCGTTCGCGGCAGGTCTCCTGGCTCGCGGGTCGCCGTCCTGCCGGCCTTCCCGGCGGCAAGCCAGTGGCCAGATCGGCAGGACTCGCCGCTTACAGTTGCGGGGGCAGCTCCGGACCGGACCTCGGCCCTCCCGGATTCCCTCTTCGCGCCGGGCCTTGCGGTCCGGCGACCGTGAACCGGCTCAATGTGCGCCGGAGCGCCCCCAAGTCAAGGCTTCCCCGGGGACATTGATCTTTCGCATCGACACGGAAGCGGCGATTTGTATGGTGCCGCCGCTATGGAGCGGCTTCGGATCTCGTGGACGGGTGAACTCGGGTGGCGCGATGCGCTGCTCGGCCTTGCTCTGTTTGCCGCGATCGTGCGCAGCCTGATCCCGCAGGGTTTCATGCCCGGCGTTCAGGACGGCCAGTTCGCCATGGTGATCTGCACGGTCGATGGCGCGAAGACCCTGGACGGTGCGGACCGTCCGGCGAGCGGCATCGACGGCGTCATGGCGGCGGCGCACGCGCCATGCGCCTTCGCGGCGGTCGCGGTTCTCGCCCCGCCGCCCTCCGCGCCCATCGTCAGCCTGCCGCTGGCGGTGCAAAGCGGTCACATCGTTCGCGACGAGTCGCCGGGCGGGCCTGCCGATGCGCCCTTCCGGCCACAGGCGCCGCGCGCGCCACCCCTCCTCCAGACCTGATCGTTCGAACCGCCTGAACCGGCGCGAGGGCCATGCGTGGCCGCGCCGTCGATCCTGTCCGGAGTTCTCTACATGTCGCCCTATTCTCGCCGCGCGCGCGCGCTGCTGCTCTCCGCTTCCTTCTCGACACTATGCACTGGCGCCGCGCTTGCGGCGTCGCCTGAAATCTCGGAGCCTGTCGATCAACCCATCGAGACGATTATTGTGCTCGGGCGAAGCGACAGCGCCGAATCGGCGCGTATGGCTGTTCTCCCTGTTCGCGAAGGCCGGCTCTCGACGCTGCCGGACCTCTTCCGGGCGTCGCCGGGAATCGTGCTCGAACCGGTCTTCGGCGGCATCGATCACCCGCGCTTCGCCATTCGCGGCTCTGGACTTCAGCGCGGCACGCAACCGGCCGGTCGAGGCATCGAGTTGCGGCTGGACGGCTTGCCCATGAGCTTTGCCGACACGAGCTTCGACTTCGTCGAGTGGATCGATCCTCTGTTCTTCAAGTCTGTTGCCGTTCTGCGCGGCGGACGCGGTGTCCTGGCCGGCGCTGCTGCACTAGGCGGCGTGGTCGACTTTCGCGGCCAGGAGGGCGCGGGTCCTTTGGAGGCGCTTGGCCGTGGCGAGGCCGGGAGCTTTGGCTATCGCAGAGGGCAGATTTCGTTGTCCGGCGGCGATGAGGTCTCCGCCTTCGCCACGGGTACTTGGTTCAAGCAGCGCGGATACCGGGACCACAATGAACAGGAGGCTTCTCGCGGCTATGCGGCCATTGAAGGGAACCTGACCGAGACTACTCGCTTTCGGTTGTCACTTCTGGCGAGCGCGAGCGAACTGGAGTTGCCCGGGCCGATGACCCTTGCTCAGATCGAGGCGGGCTCCCGCGAGGCTCAGCCGGGAAATCTGGCAGGTGACTGGCGGCGTACCTCGGATCGTTCCCGGGTGGCAGGCGGCCTATCTTACAGTTCGGCAGGCACCAACGCAGATTTTGATGTGAGCTACATGTCCACCGATGTCGAGTTTCGGCGGCGCGATGTGCAGATCGACGACAGCGTCGACTTGAGCGTCCGCGGCAGATTGTTCGATACCTTCGATCTCGCGGCGGGCGAGGGGGGCATCGGTGTCGAGGTAATTTATCAAAAGGGCGAACGCGACGGCCGCCTCTTTCTCAACGGCGGGGGAACCATACCCACCTTTACGGGGACAACCGGCCTGCTGTGGGCGGACAACGCATTCGACGCTTCACGCCTTTCGATTCAGGCGTCGTTGGAGGTTCCACTCGATGAGACGCTGCGCCTCGAGTTGGTGGGCGGCTGGCATCGGCATGAGCGAGAAATTGGCGAAAATTTCCCGACCCGGGCGGCGAGGCCCGCTGCGACATTCGATCGCGACTACGAGAGCTTGTCGGGCCTGGCGCTGGTGTCTTGGGATGTCGCTGACGATCTGAATGTCTTCGCAGCCGTCAGCCACGTGATGGAGCCCCCGACCTTCGATGTCTTGTTCATCAATGTGGCAGGCACCGGAGCTGGGGCTGCCAACGTCAACGGCGCCAATCCGCGCCGTCCCGTAACGGTCGATCTCGACGCTCAATCTGCAACGACGATAGAGGCAGGGATCAAAGGCAGGCTTGGCCCCTTCGATCTGGACGTCACGATCTACCGGGCGTGGCTGGACGGTGAAATCGTCTCGACCAGCGACTTCGTTACTCAGACGGTCAGCTCAGTAGGAAACGCCGATCGGACGACGCGCTGGGGAATCGAGGCGAGCATCGACGTGGGTCTTGCGGGCGACATCTTCACCGAAGGTGATCAGGTGGTCGCCGGTCTCGACTGGACATGGACGAATGCTCGCTTCAGCGACGATGCGACTTTTGGCGATAACCGGCTGCCGATTCTTGCCGAGCACATCATTGAGGCCAATCTCGGCTATTCAGCTCAGAGCGGTTTCTACGGCGGCGTCTTCGCTACGATCGTTCCTCAGGGAGGCTTCGCAGACTATGCGAACACCCTCCGGTCGGACGGGTATGCCACGCTGGGAGCTCGTGTCGGCTATCAGGGCGAGACGTTCACGCTTTTCCTCGAGGGTCGAAATCTGACGGATGAACGGTATGCGGCGACTGTCATTACAGCGCAGAATAACCTTGGCGGCTTCGATAGTGCGGCATTCGCGCCTGGCGAAGGTGCAGCCGTTACGATTGGGATAGAAGGAAGATTCTGACCTTGCGGCCGACCGGACAGCCGCTCCGCTTGCCGCGCTAAGCACGCCTGAGCGATCGGGCATTCGAGATTCAAACTCGCGCTCCTGGCCTCGGCGCCGGGAGCGCGGATGGGACATATCAAAACGCCGACTTAAAGGGAGTTCCAGGTCATGAAACGACTCATCACGATGATTGCCATGTTCGCCTTGGGATCGCTGGCGCAGGCCGCCGACGGCGCGATCTCTCTAAGCGGCGTCTGGGTGCGGGCCTCGGCCGGCGGCAACAGCGCCGCCTATGCGACGATCGCCAATTCGGGCGCGGCCGAAGACCGGCTGATCGCGGTCAAGGGTGACGTCTCGACGTCGATCGAACTCCATGAGGTCGTCATGGACGGAGATGTCATGAAGATGCGGCCGGTCGAGGCCATCGCAGTCCCGGCCGGCGGTTCGGTCGAGCTGAAGCCTGGCGGGTACCACATCATGCTGATCGGGCTGAAGGCGCCGCTTGTTGAAGGCGCGCATGTCGCACTGACTCTGGTCTTCGAGGCTGCAGGCGAAGTCGCTCTCGATGCGCCGGTCCAGACGGCGGTCTCGACAGGCCACGACGCCGGTCACGACCACAGCGACATGCACTGAGAATGAGCGTCAGCCCCGCCATCAGGCTGTTCGCAGCGGTCACGCTCGCCGCCGCCGCGACGATCGGCGGTCTGGCTTGGCTGCGGAGCCAGAATCCGTCGAACGGAAGCGTCCTGCAGCCCTCCGCTCCGGCGGCGCCGTTCGTACTGACCGACAGCGACGGCGCGCGGTTCGACAGCGCCCGCCTCAAGGGCAAGGTGGCGCTGATCTTCTTCGGCTTCACGCATTGCCCCGATGTCTGTCCGACGACGCTGGCGGCGATGACACGGGTTCTGGAGGCACTTGGCCCGGAGGCAGCCGATGTCATGCCGGTCTTCATCAGCGTCGATCCGGCGCGCGACACGCCAGACGAGATGAAGACGTTCGGCTCGCTGTTCGATCCCCGCATCGTCATGCTGACCGGGACGCCGGACGAGATCGCGGCCGTCGTGCGCGACTATCACATCTATGCCGCGAAGGTGGCGCTCGAAGGCGGCGGCTACACGATGGATCACACCGCGAGCGTTCAGCTCTACGATCGCGAGAGCCGATTCCGCAGCACGTTCGATTTCCACGAGGACGACGGGGTGATCCTCGAGAAGGTCCGCCTCGTTCTGGCCCGGGGAGGCTGATCGCCCTCCAGGGCTATTGTCAGTGCATGGCGAAGCGAATCGGCACCGATTTCGGGCCGGAGACGAATTCCGATTCCGCGATACGGCCTTCCCCTGCCATCTCGACGGATTTCAGCCGCGGGACCAGCGCCTGCCAGAAGGCCTTCATCTCCAGCCTTGCGAGGTGCTGGCCGAGGCAGATATGGCCGCCATAGCCGAAGCCGACATGGCGGTTGGGCGATCGGGCGGGATCGAACACGAACGGATCGGCGAACACGTCCTCGTCCCGGTTGGCGGACATGTAGGATAGGTAGATCAGATCGCCTTTGGCGATGTGCCGGCCTTTCAGTCCGTAGTCCTGGGTCGCGGAGCGGACGAATTGCTGAACCGGCGAGGTCCAGCGGATAGTCTCCTCGACGAAACCGGAGATGAGGCCGGGATCGGACTTCAGCCGGGCCAGGATCTCGGGCTGCTCGGCGAGCACCCACATGCCCGTCGCAGTGGTCGCAGATGTCGTGTCGTGGCCCGCGGTCGAGGCGATGGCGAAATACGAGATCATCGCGCGCTCCTCCATGTCGTGGCCGAACACTTTCCCGTTGGCGATCAGCGAGGCGATGTCGCCGCGCGGGCAGCGGCGGCGGTCGGCGACGATGGGCAGGTAGTAGTCGCGGAACTCGTTGAAGACGATGTTCCAGGTCTTGGTGATCTCTTCCGGATTGGTGAGGTCGGAGCCCGGCCGCCTGAGATCGGGGTCGGCATAGGTGAAGAGCCACTGCGTCAGGCGCAGCATCTTCTCGTGGTCCTCCTCCGGCACGCCGATGAGGTCGAGGATGACCTTGAGCGGGTAGCGGAAGGCGACGTCGGTGGCGAAGTCGCAGGTCGGGGCCATCGCGGCCATGCGGTCGACATAGGCCTTGGCAGTCTTTTCGACGTCGCCCGCGAGCTTGGCGACCTGCTCCGGCATGAAGGTCTGCGACAGCACGGCGCGATAGGCACCATGTTCGGGCGGGTCGAGCTGGACGAGCGAGCGGAAGATGTTCGACTGGCCGCCGGTGTATTGCTTCACCAACGCTTCGCCGGCCTGCGAGATCAGCGTCTTCGATCGGTCGCCGCCGTGGAAGATCGTGTCCTGACGCGTGATCTCGCGCAGATCGTCCCACTTGGTGACGATCCAGTGCGGATCGTAGCCGGGAACCTCGACCCGCGAGAGCGGGTAGTCGCGCCGCAGGCGGGTGAAGATGTCGTGCACCAAGCCGCGCTGTCCGAAGCTTGCCGGGTTGAAGACGGGGGCCACGAGATCGGCCGGTACCGTGAAGTCGTTCATGGGCGCTCCCTCGCGCGCCATCTTGCGGAGAAAGCTTCTCGCGCGGCGCTTGTGCGTATATGCAATACGCAAAACTGCGTCTATCGTCAACGTATGTTTCGGGGCGATCCATGAAGATGCGGGATCTGGAGAAGGCGACCGGGGTCAACCGAGAGACGATTCGGGTCTACTTCCGCAACGGACTGCTCCCCGAACCGATACGAGGCGGCCGCAATGTCGCTGACTATGCCGAGGCTCATGTCGAGGGCATACGGCTCATCCGGCGACTGCAAAAGGAAGAGAGCCTGACATTGCCGCAGATCCGCGCCATGTTGGCCGGGGGACCGGTGGCGGCGCCGGTCGCGGCGGGGGCCTTTCCGCATCTGGAACAGCTGGTCGCCGCACGGCTCGACCGCTTCGACGCGCTGGTACCGCTCTCATCGGTCAGGAAGCGCAATCCGAAGGCCGAGCGCGACGCAGCGGCGCTTCAGCGGATCGGAGCGATCCGTTTGCGTCGTCGCGCCGGTGGGCTCGTGGTCTCGCGCACCGATGCTGAACTGGTCGCGATCTGGGGCGACATGCGGCACGCCGGATTCGACGAGGCGCACGGCTTCGATGCCGGCATTCTCGGCTTCTATGTCGAGGCCGCAGAACGGCTGGCCGAGACCGAGGTCTCGCAATTTCTTACCGCCGTAACGGGGCGAGCCGGCGAACCGGAGGCCGCGGCCATGGCCTTCGAGGCGATCAATCGGATGCTTCACTTCTTCGGCCTGCTCCGCACCAAAGCGGTGATCCAGGCCTTCGCGAGACGAACGCCCGCGGCTGCGCGACGTAACCGCTGACGCTTCTGGCATACGAAAGCGAAAGGCCCGGCGTTCCGGCCGGGCCCTCGTTCAATTCGAGTGCAGCGCAAGACGGCGATCAGGCAGCCGCGCTGGCGACCGCCGACGCCGCAGCGGCCGCCGTCTTGGTCAGCGCCGACTCCAGACGCTTCATCGCGGCGTCCTCGTCGATGCGCTCCACGGCGGCAACTTCGCGCACCATCCGCGACAGCGCGGCTTCATAGAGCTGGCGCTCGGAGTAGCTCTGTTCCGGCTGGCCGCCGGCACGGTGCAGGTCGCGGACCACTTCGGCAATCGAGATCAGATCGCCAGAATTGATCTTGGCCTCATACTCCTGGGCCCGGCGCGACCACATGGTACGCTTGATGCGGGCGCGGCCGCGCAACGTCTGCATGGCACTCAGTACCGTGTCGGCGCCGGCCAACTTGCGCATGCCGATGGCTTTCGCCTTGGGGGTGGGAACCCGCAGCGTCATCTTGTCCTTCTCGAAGGTGATGACGAACAGTTCCAGCTTGTGACCGGCGACTTCCTGCTCCTCAATGCGGACGATCTGGCCGACCCCGTGCGCCGGATAGACGACGTGATCGTTGACCTTGAAGTCGGCCCGGCGTGTCACGATGGGCGCGGGCTCGGGCGTCTTCACCGCGACCTTCGGAGCGGCGGCGGGCTTGGCCGTCACGATGGGCTTCGCGGCCTGGGGCTTCTGGACAGCCGCCTTTGCGGCCGGCGCCTTCGCGGGCGCGACGGCTCGCTTGGCCGCAGGCTTCGCGGCCGCCTTCGGTGCGGATTTCGGCTTGGCGGAGGACTTGGCGAGGGGCTTCTTGGCGGCGCTGGCTTTGCTCATCGGTCTCTCTCCGCACACTGAACTGGACACGGCCCCGCACATTTTGACGGATACCGCACAACTATGTCCGCCTGATGGCCTTGGGCTTCGCCAGAGCGCAGCAACCACCCGGCGCACAATCTGTGCGCGTGTCCGGGCGACATATAGCGCTGGGATATGCAACGGCGAGAAGCCGCTGCCGGTCGGTGAGCGAGCCGGAAACCCTTGGGTCAACAGGTGACGTGATCTGTCACCAATATAGCACAAAATGACCGAATTGGAAGGCCCTAAATCGTTAAGCCATTGATTAAATAGTTAAAAACCACTCCGGGCACGGACAAGTGCCTGTGCGTGCGAGGGAATCCGGCCCCAAGGGGTGGGATAGGGCATTAAGAAAGCGGTAAATATCGCTCGCGCGCGGCCCGGCCTGGCGCCTTCTAGCCGCCCTTGCCGGGATTCGGGCTGAAGTGCTTGGAAAGCTTGTCGGTCACCTTGGCCCACTCGTCGCGGTCTGCGGGTGGTTCGCCCTTGGCGGTGATATTGGGCCAAGTCTGGGCGAACTTGCGATTCAACTCCAGCCAGACCTCGAGCCCCGGCTCGGTATCCGGCTTGATCGCCTCGACCGGGCACTCCGGCTCGCAGACCCCGCAGTCGATGCACTCGTCGGGATGGATGACGAGGAAGTTCTCGCCCTCGTAGAAGCAATCCACCGGACAGACTTCGATGCAGTCCATGTACTTGCACTTGATGCAAGCGTCGGCCACGACATAGGTCATCTACAGCGGCGCGGCGCGCGATGCGCGCTCTCCCTAGTTTTCGCCGTCCGCCTTGCGTGCCAGTACGCGCCGCCGCGCCTCAGCGCGGGTGCGGTCCGGCACGTGCAGCAGGGCGGCGACGGAACGGATCAGTCGGTCCTCGAACGCGTCGAGAACGCCGTCTGCATAGACGACCTCCCACAGCATTTCAACGAGCGCCGCGCGTTCGCCCTCGTCCATCGCGCGATTGACAGCGTCGGTGAAACGGAAGAGCTCGACCGCCTGGTTCTGGCGGGCGCGGGCGGCGTCCAGCAGCGCAGCCGCGCGATCCGGCGCGAGGACCATCTTGCGGGCGACGAGTTCGCAGAGCGTGAGGTGCTCGGCCTCGCCATAGCTGCCGTCGGCGGACGCCGCCTCAAGCAGCAGCGCCACCGCCGCGACGTCGCGCTCGGGGAAGGGCTGGGCCGTCTGCTTCAGACCGGACTGAAGAAGAAGCGCCTTGATCTTGTCGAGCATCCTTGAATCCTCTCAGCCGTCGCGGTCGGCGTAGAGCCGTTCGGCCTCGGCCGCCGGACCCCGGCGTTCCGCGTGGGCGAGCACTTCGACGACGCGCACCCGCCCGCCCTGCGGCAGGGTGAGCACGTCGCCTGGCTTCACGTCATAATGCGCCTTGGTGGTGACCGCACCGTTCACGCGGACGCGGCCCTCGGCGCAGATATCGGCGGCGAGAGCGCGCGTCTTGTAGAAGCGGGCGGACCAGAGCCATTTGTCGAGCCGCATCTCAGCCTGTCCCCGCGTGAGGGCAAACGCTCCGCGCCCCGCGCCTCATCCTTTGAGCTTGGCCAGGATTGCGAAAGGCGAATTGGGATCGGCGGGCTTTTCCTTGCGCTCGAAGCGCTGTTCGGGCGGGCGCTGCGGCCGGTCGTGACGGGGCTTCTCGGGGCGGGGCTTGTCGGAGCGCGGCTGGTCGGCGCGGGGGCGCTCGCCGCCTTCAGCCGCCGCCTCGCGCGGCTTGTCGTCGGGACGCCGGCGCGCCCCGTGATCGCCGCCGCGCCGTTCGCCGCCGTTTCCGCCTTCGGGACGGCGGGGACCGCGACGCGGCCGCCGGTTTGCTTCGCGCTCGGCCGGCGCGGGCGCCTCGGCGCCGGGCTCTGCCGGACCGGTCTCGGACGCCGCGGGCTGGGGACGGCGCGGTCCGTCGCCGCGGCGCGGGCGTTCGCCCTCAGGACGCCTGTGCTGCGGACGCTCGCCGTCGTGGCGGCGGCGCGGCCGCCACAGCAGGATGTCGGCGCCGGTCTCGGTCTTCGCGCCTTCGGCCTTGAAGCCGAGAGCCCGCAGGACGCCGGTCATCTCCTCGACCGAGCAACCGAGCAGCGAGAGCATGTCGGGCGAGATCGCGAAGGGCGGCAGACGCTTCTCGGCGTCTCGCTTGGCCTCGATGGCGTCGCCCAGCCGTTCGAGCATGTCGAGGCGCACGGCGCGTGGCCCAAGCACGCGGTAACCGGCCGCTCCATAGATCGGCACCGGAAGTGCCGGATCGGTCTGAACCGAAGTGAGGCCGGCATTGGGCAGGCGCGGCAACGGCTGGACGCCGGCCTTGACGGCCGTCAGGAGCCCCATCAGGCGGGCCGCCTCAGGCTTGATCAGCGCCGGGGTGAAGACCGAGAAGCGAGCGAACTTGACGCCAAGCTTGCGCAGCGCGGCGCGGTCGGCGGGTGGCAGGCGCTCCACTTCTGCCCGCACTGTCTCGCGGTCGAGTGCGCCCATGGTTTCGCTGAGGCGGAAAGCGAAGCCACGCGCTGCGGCGGGCAGGGCGGCATCGCCGGTTGCCTCGACAGCCGCCTGCAGCTCGAATAGCGGCTTCAACACATGGGCGATGCGCGATTCAACCCACTCGCGGACGCGGCCTTCGGCGCGTACCCAGGCGGTCGGGGTGATCTGCTCGTCGGCCTGCAGCACGACCCGCGGTTTCAGCGCGCTGTGCCCGGCCTCAAGCAGCGCGACGATCGCGCCGCTCCACCAGACGCGGCCGTGCTCGGTCAGGCTGAAGGCCTTGTCGTCGGCGTTGGCGATCTCGAAGGCGCGCCGGGCAAGTTCGCCCTGCAGGCCACGGAACGCCGCCGCCTTCAGGGCGCGGCCGTGCAGTCCGGCGGCGCGCGGATCGGCAGCGAAGCGCAGCCCTTCAAGGCGGCCGACATACTCTTCATCGACCAGGACTTCGCCATCCTCGCCGACGGTCGCTGTGAAGTCCTCGTCCTCGCGCAGCTTCTTCATCAGCACCGATGTGCGGCGATCGACGAAGCGCTCCGTCAGCTTTTCGTGCAGGGCGTCGGAGAGTCGGTCCTCGATCTCGCGCGCCCGCACCTGCCACGCCGCGCCATCGGCCAGCCAGCCGGGCCGGTTGGCGACATAGGCCCATGTACGAATGTGGGCGAGCCGGGCCTGAATCGCGTCGATCTCGCCTTCCGTATTGTCCAGGCTCTCGACCTGCGGCCGCAGCCAGTCCTCGGCGATGACGCCCGCGTCCGACATCAGGTGACTGAAGATCTTGGCGATGAGCCGGGCGTGCTCGTCGAGGGTGACTTTGCGAAAATCGGGGATCTGGCAGACGTCCCAGACCCGCGCGACCGCCTCACGGGTCGCCGCTGCCGAAGCGACCTCGGGCGTCTCTTTCAGGAGGCGCAGTGAAACGAGGTCGGTCGAGGGTCGGGTGCGCTGGAGTCCCTTCACGGTGGGCAGTGCGTCAAGGCTGGCGAGCAGGCGGTCAAGCGAGGCGAAGTCGAGCGCGGGGTTGCGCCACTGGGCGACGCGCACTGGATCGAAGCGATGGTTCTCGATCTGCTCGACGAGGGCGGCATCGAGGTCAGGACATTCGCCCGTGACTCCGAACGTGCCGTCGTTCATGTAGCGGCCGGCCCGGCCGGCAATCTGCGCCAGCTCCTGGGAGCGCAGGGCGCGCGTCGTCTCGCCGTCGAATTTCTCCAGGCTCGCGAAGGCGACATGGTCGACATCCATGTTGAGCCCCATGCCGATCGCATCGGTGGCGACCAGGAAGTCGACCTCGCCCGACTGGTAGAGCGCGACCTGCGCATTGCGGGTGCGGGGCGACAGCGCGCCCATCACTACCGCCGCGCCGCCGCGCTGACGGCGGATCAATTCGGCGATAGAATAGACCTCGTTCGCACTGAAGGCGACGACGGCGGTGCGGCGCGGCAGGCGCGTCAGCTTCTTGGCGCCCGTATAGGCGAGATCCGACAGGCGCGGCCGAGTGATGAACTGGGCATGCGGCACGAGGCGCTGGATCAAACCGCGCATCGTCTCGGCGCCCAGGAACAGCGTTTCGTGACTGCCGCGCGCATGCAGCAGCCGGTCTGTAAAGACATGGCCGCGCTCGGCGTCGGCGCACATCTGGATTTCGTCCACGGCGAGGAACTCGACGCCGAGTCCGGCCGGCATCGATTCCACCGTGCATACCCAGTAAGCCGCAGACTTCGGGACGATCTTCTCCTCGCCTGTCAGCAGCGCAACGGCGTCCGTGCCCTTGGCCGCAGCGACGCGGTCATAGATCTCGCGGGCCAGCAGCCGCAGCGGCAGACCGATCATGCCAGTGCGATGGGCCAGCATGCGTTCGATCGCGTAGTGCGTCTTGCCGGTGTTGGTCGGTCCCAGAACGCCGAGCACGCGCTCGGATCCGGTGGTCTCGATTGAGTGCGTCATGCTGCCTGAACTATGCCGAACCCTGCCGGCTGTTAACCATACGTGTTTACGAATCCGCGCGGCGAAAGCCAAGCAAGCGGGTTAACGCGCCGGACGCAAGACCCGTTCATACACGGAACGGCTTCGGAACGGAGCATGTCCGAATCACTGACGTGTAAATTTTCGAGATTCGTTCACGCACGAGATGTGGTGTCCGGATGGTGCACAGGGCAGAGGCCGTTCAGGTGTCCTAACGCCTGCGAAGAGCGCGGCATTAAGGTTTGCGCCTTCCCCATGCGGAAAGTTGCAGCGTTTGACCCCCGGCGGCACGCGGGATTAAGTGCGCCCGCAACGCACTATGACGGGCGACGGGGCCTTCCCCGCGCAAGGGCCGGGGCCATGACAGGCAAGACCATCGAAGACTGGAAGACGCTGGCGGCGAAGGAGCTGAAAGCGCCCCCCGAGACGCTGACCTGGAAGACGCCGGAAGGCATCGACATCAAGCCGCTCTATACGGCGGCCGATCTCGAAAAACTCGAAGGCATCGACACGCTGCCCGGCTTCCTGCCGTTCACGCGCGGCGTGCGCGCCACGATGTATGCGGGCCGCCCCTGGACGGTGCGCCAGTATGCGGGCTTCTCGACGGCGGAGGAATCCAACGCCTTCTACCGCAAGAACCTCGCCGCCGGTCAGCAGGGGGTTTCGGTCGCCTTCGATCTCGCCACCCATCGCGGCTACGACAGCGACCACCCGCGCGTGACCGGCGATGTCGGCAAGGCGGGCGTCGCCATCGACAGCGTCGAGGACATGAAGATCCTGTTCGACGGCATTCCGCTCGACAAGATGAGCGTTTCGATGACGATGAACGGCGCGGTCATTCCGATCCTCGCCAACTACATCGTCGCGGCGGAAGAGCAGGGCGTTTCGTCCGACAAGCTGGCCGGCACGATCCAGAACGACATCCTCAAAGAGTTCATGGTGCGGAACACCTATATCTATCCGCCCGCGCCCTCGATGCGGATCATCGCCGACATCATCGAGTACACGGCGAAGAACATGCCGAAGTTCAACTCGATCTCGATCTCCGGCTATCACATGCAGGAGGCCGGCGCGACGCAGGTGCAGGAGCTGGCCTTCACGCTGGCCGACGGCGCCGAATATGTGCGCGCGGCGCTGGCGCGCGGCATGGACGTGGACGCCTTTGCCGGGCGGCTTTCGTTCTTCTTCGCCATCGGCATGAACTTCTTCATGGAAGTGGCGAAGCTGCGCGCCGCGCGCATGATCTGGAGCGAGATCATGCAGGGCTTCGGCGCCAAGAAGGCCGAGAGCCTGATGCTGCGCACGCACTGCCAGACATCGGGCGTCAGCCTGACCGAGCAGGACCCGATGAACAACGTGATCCGCACCACGCTGGAGGCGCTGGCCGCCGTCCTGGGCGGCACGCAGTCGCTGCACACGAACGCCTTCGACGAGGCGATCGCGCTGCCGACCGAGACCTCGGCCCGGGTCGCGCGCAACACGCAGCTCGTCATCCAGAACGAGAGCGGCGTCACCCGCGTCGTCGATCCGCTCGGCGGCTCGTATTATGTGGAGTCGCTGACCCACGCGATCGCCGACGCGGCGCGGGCGCTCATCAGGGAAGTCGAGGACATGGGCGGCATGACCAAGGCGGTCGAGGCCGGCATGCCCAAGCTGCGCATCGAAGAGGCCGCCGCCCGCCGCCAGGCGCGGGTCGATCGCGGCGAAGAGGTCATCGTCGGCGTCAACAAGTTCCGCCTGACGCAGGAAGACCCGATCGAGGTCCGCGACATCGACAACGACGCGGTGCGCGAGGCGCAGATCGCGCGGCTGAAGGCCGTCAAGGCCAAGCGCGACGCGGCGGCCTGCAAGGCGGCGCTCGAGGCCCTCACCGAGGGCGCGAAGGGCGACGCCAATCTGCTGGCGCTGGCGGTGAACGCGGCCCGCGCGCGCGCCACGGTCGGCGAAATCTCCGACGCGATGGAGGCCGCGTTCGGCCGTCACCGCGCCGACATCCGCACCATCTCAGGCGTCTATGGCGCCGCCTATGAAGGCGACGAGGGCTATATGCAGATCCAGCGCGACGTCGAGGCTTTCGCGAAGGAAGAAGGCCGGCGGCCGCGCATGCTGGTCGCCAAGATGGGTCAGGACGGCCATGATCGCGGCGCCAAGGTGATCGCCACCGCCTTCGCCGATATCGGCTTCGACGTCGACGTCGGTCTCCTCTTCCAGACGCCCGAAGAGGTCGCGCAGGATGCGATCGACGCCGACGTCCACGTCATCGGCGTTTCCTCGCTGGCGGCCGGACACAAGACGCTGGTGCCGCTGCTCGCCGAGGCGCTGAAGAAGCGCGGTGCGAACGACATCCTCATCGTCTGCGGCGGCGTCATCCCGGCGCAGGACTATGAGGCGCTCACCAAGGCAGGGGCCTCCGCCGTCTTCGGGCCGGGTACGAACATCCCCAAGGCCGCGGCCGAGGTGCTTCGGCTTATCCGCGAGCGCCGGAAGGCTGCCTAGGGCGGAACGGCCCCACCACGCGCCGCCGCGCGCTCGGCCATCACCTGGTCGTGGCGGGCGGCGATCTTCTCCCGCAGGCCAGAGGCCTCCGGCAGTTCGGCGCGCAGCACCGACTGGTTCCGGGCACCGCGTCGTCCGTCCCGGCCGCTCTGCCCGGCCCCTTCAATCGCCGATGTGCTCGTCCAGAAACGTTTCCAGTGCCGTGAGCATTTGGAGCCTTGTGCTGCCCAGCTGGAGATAGTGATCATCACCTTCCAGCTTCACGAAGCTGACCGGCTTGCCGGCGGATGCCAGCGCGTCGACCATCAGCTCGCTCTGGCGGATCGGTACGGTCGTATCGAGTTCGCCATGCATCAGCAGGATCGGGCACTTCGCGTGCGCCGCCTGGCGGGCAGGCGAGGTGGCGCGCAGCCGCTCCGAATCGTCGGTCGGGCTGCCGATGCGGGAAATCCAGAAGTCGACGACATCCGATCCGCGCCCGTGGATCGTGCGCTCCCACTTGATCATCTCGGGCAGGTCCGAAACGCCCGCGATGCTGACCGCGCAGGCATAGAGATCCGGCGTCAACGTAGCGCCGGCGAGCGTCGCATAGCCGCCATAGGAGGCGCCGACGATGCAGATGCGCTCTGGGTCCGCGATGCCGTCGGCGATCATCTTCAGGACGCCGTCGGTGATGTCGTCCTGCATCTTGAGGCCCCATTGCTGCAGGCCCGCTTCGGTGAAGGCCCGGCCATAGCCTGAGGAGCCACGATAATTGGGCTGCAGCACGACATAGCCGCGATTGGCCATGAACTGCGCCCACCAGTCGAAGCCGAGCGAGTCGCGGGCGTCGGGGCCGCCATGCGGCATGACGATCGCCGGCAGGTTCTTCGGCGCCTTGCCCGGCGGCAGCGTGATGAAGGCCGGTATCAACAGGCCGTCACGGGCTGCATAGTCATAGGGCTTCATCTCGCCGAGATCGTCTTCGGTCAGGCCCGGGTAGGAAGACATCACCTCGTTCATCACCTTGGCGACGCGGTCGATGTAGAGATAGCTGGTCGGATGGCGCGGGCCTTCGAGCGCGACGATGAAGCGCGTCCGGTCGATGCTGGACGAAACCTCGGCGACCGACAGACCGGGGAACGAGCGCTCCAGCGTCGCCTGGAACCCGGTCCGTTCGGGATCGAAATAGACGGCGCGCGTGCCTTCGGCCTGATAGACCGCGCCGACGATCCGGCCCGTCCAGGGATCCTCGATCGTGCCGTCGATGTCGTAGCGCGGATCGGACAGGAGAACCGTTTCCTTGCCGCTGGCGAGGTCGATTCGGGTCAGGACATAGCGGCCGCCGGATGGCGCGGCCCGCACGAGCCCGGTGCCGTCCAGCGTCAGTCCGGCGACGTTGAGGCCGCTGTCCACCGTCGCCTTGACCGCAGCGACCTCGCGCCAGTCGTCGCCGTCGCGCACCAGAAGTCTCTCGACGTCCGAGCGCGGCTTGACGTCGACCCGCGCGACGACATGGCCCTGGCCGTCCATGACATAGTTGACGGTGTCCGGTCCGCCCGCCGCGATCCGGCGGCCCTCGCCGGTCGCAAGATCGACCTCGAAGATGTTCAGCGTGATGCCGCGCGTCTCGCTGTAGAGCGGCATGTAGATATGAGCCGGGTCGTTCAGCGCGATGTCAATCACGTAAGCGGCGCTCGAATTGAAGCGCAGCATGTCGATGTTGTTGAGCAGCCGCACGGCGGTCGCGCCGTCCGCCGAGGCGGCGACCGCGCGATTTACAGTCCACAGATGCCGGCTGCCGCCCGGCACCTTTGCGCCCTTGCCGGCAATCACGACGATGTGGTCGTTGGACACCCACTGGATCGCCCTGATGACCCAGTCGTCGGAGGGAAGCGCGATCGGGGCGGCGCTGGAGCCGACGGTATAGATCGCGACCACCGGACGCCCATCCATGTCCTGGATGGCGGCAAACTTTGTGCCGTCTGGCGAGAGACCCGGACTGCGCATGGCCGGGAGATTGGCGAAGGCCTCGACCGGCGGCTTGGCGGCGGCGAGGCCGCCCAATAGGAATGCTAGCGCCAAGGCAGCTATCGCTGCCGGGCGAATGCGAATGGCGATCATTCAAGGCCCCCGACCTGTGCTGTCCCCCGCTACGACTTTAGCGGGGGACTGGCCAGTCGCAAGGGCGCGACGTTGCGCCTACGGCGCCACCGGCCTCTCCAATCTCTCGAACTTTTCCAGGCCGCAACCGCCGCGTGTTGCGACGGCCGAGCCTGGGTCGACCAGGGTGACGATTGTCGTGGTGCACAACTGGCCGGTCGTCGCGTCGTAGGCGAGCGCGAGCGACTTGCTGAGGCCGGGGCAGTTCTTGGGCTCGTTCAGCCAAGCCTCGCCGCCAGCCATCTCGAACAAGATCTGGTTCTTGTTCAGGATGCGGCTGGTCCGGATTTGCTGGGTCCGGATGCAGTTCTCGAAGATTCCGGTTCGCGTGTATCCTGCCGGCGTTGCGGTCTCTTCCTCGGCAGCGATCGCCATTGTCACGAAGAGGCAAAGGCCGGCGGCCAGCGCTGCCAGTTTGGGGTGTGCCATGGTGATAGTCCTTGAAGGCGCCTATTCGGCCGCTGCAACCTTGCGTTCCAGTTTCTCGAATTTCGACAAAGCGCATGAGCCGCGCACGTCGTTCAGCCCGCCGGCCGGCTCGACAAGCGTCACAATGGTCGTGTCGCAGATCTGGCCGCTATGGACTTCGTAGGACAGTGCGACGTGTTTGGTCAGGCCGGCGCAGGACGGTTCGTTCAACCAGGTCTCGCCGCCGTTCATCTCAAACAGGATCTGGTGATCGTTCAGGATCTTGGTGCGGTCGATCCGGCGCACCATCAGGCAGCTCGCCGTCTCGCCGGTGCGGGTGTAGCCCGCAAGCTCCGGGGCGTCGGCCTTCTCGCCCGCGAAGGCAGGCAGGGCGAACGCGAATCCGGCGGCGACTACGGCCATTCTCGAATAGGTCATCACGGGACTCCTCGTTATTGTCGTCTCAAGTCGGTCGGCCCCCGCACGACCAAAACAGTCTACACCGTCCCGGGCGCGGCGACGACCCCCAGGCGTTGCGGGCGCGCAGGACCAAGCCTTGTGAAGGAGCGGCATTGACCGGGCTCGACATATCGCGTGCCGCCTTGGGGCGAGGGATCTGATGGCCCGCGCCGCGCCGCCCCCGCCCATTGTCGAGGCCGACCCGCCGCCGGCCTTCCCCTTGCCGGATCGGCCGCCTTCCGAACCGGCCGCGCCTGCGCCGGGGCCGGCCGCTGCGACCTTGCAGCCGGCCCCGGTCCAGGTTGCCGAGCCCGTGCTTCCGACACAGGACGCGCTAATGTTCGTCCTGCTGGCCGCTGCCGTGGGGCTGGCGGCGCTTGGCGCGCTCTTCGCTTTGCTGGCCTGGCGGCGCAGCATCGGGAGCGGGGATGCCGCGCGCGCGCAGATCGCGGTTCTGGCCAACGAGCTTCAGCACACGGAGCGAGCGATCCGCGAGGAAACGGCGCGGATGCGCGAGGAGGCCGAGCATCGCGGCGTCCATCTGCGCGGCGAGGTGCGCGACCAGATCGGTGCGGTCGGCGGACGGCTTGCCGAAGGGCTTGAAGGCACGCGCGGCGCGGTCGAGACGCGGATGGACCGCTTTGCGTCGCAGCAGGCCGAGTCGGCGGAGAAGCTGCGCTTCGAGGTCGGTCGCGCGGTCGCCAGTTTCGGCGAAGGGCTGAAGACCGACATGACTGCGTTTCAGACAGCGACGCGTGAGGCAATGACGGCGGTCGAGGCGCGTATCGCCGCGCTGACCGAGGCCAACGCGCAACGCCAGAATGCGCTGCGCGAGGCGATCGAGCAGCGGCTGGAAGCACTTCGTGCCGCGAACGACGCCAAGTTGGAGCAGATGCGGGCGACGGTGGAGGAAAAGCTCCAGGGCACGCTGGAGAAGCGGCTCGGCGAGTCCTTCGCGCTGGTCAGCGAGCGCCTGGAGAACGTGCAGCGCGGCCTTGGCGAGATGCAGACCCTGGCGCTCGGCGTCGGCGATCTGAAAAAGGTGTTGGCGAACGTCAAGGATCGCGGCGGCTGGGCCGAGGTCCAACTCGGCGCGATGCTCGAAAACGTCCTGACGCGCGATCAGTTCGAAACGAACGTGGCGATTGATCCTGGTACGTCCGAGCGGGTCGAGTTCGCCGTCCGCCTGCCGGGCCAGGAGACCGGCGGCGAAGTGCTGCTGCCGATCGACGCAAAATTCCCCAAGGAGGACTACGAGCGGCTGATCGCGGCGACCGAGGCCGGCGACGCGGCGGCGATCCGCACGGCGCAGGCCGACCTCGCCCGGGTGATCGAGGCCGAGGCGCGCAAGATCGCCTCGAAATACGTCAAGCCTCCGCGGACCACGGACTTCGCGGTCATGTATCTGCCGACCGAGGGCCTCTTCGCCGAGGCCATGCGCTATCCGGGACTCGCCCAGCGCTGCCAAGGTCAGCACCGCGTCACCATCGCCGGCCCGACGACGCTGACGGCGTTGCTCAGTTCGCTTCAGATGGGCTTCCGGACGCTCGCCATCCAGAAGCGCTCCGGCGAGGTGTGGCGCGTGCTCGGCGAAGCCAAGACCGAGTTCGAGAAGTACGGCCAGGTCTGGGACAAGCTGAAGAAACAGCTGGAGACGGCGCAGAACACGGTCGAGGAAGCCGGCCGGCGCACCCGCGCCGTCACCCGCCGGCTGCGCACGGTCGAAACCATCGAGGGCGTCGCCCCGCCGCTTGAACTGACAGGCGACGACGAAGGCCTCGAGGACTCCTAAGCCGGCATCGCCGCCAGGAGCGGGTAGAGTGCAACGAGACGCGCCCGGCCGAAGGTGCGATCGAAGGCCATCATCGCGTAGTTGTCGGCGTTGTGCATCCGAAGCTCGTGATTGAGCTTCAGCACGGTTCCGAAGAATGCATAGCCGTGATCCACGATCTCCAGCGAGGGATCTTCTTCATCGACGAAATGGCCGAGTTCGTGAAGCGTCAGATAGGTGAAGCGGTCGCGCGGATGGCCGTCGACCGCATCGGTCCAGTAGATGCGCGAGGTTACCAGACCCTCCCCGTCCTCGCGTGGAACATAGGCCTTGGCCTGGGACGGGGAGCCGCCGGGGTGCGGGTCGATGTCGAACATATTGGCGCCGAAGATCAGCGTCCCTGTCAGGCCGGTGCGGCCGCGCAGCACGGAGCGCATGCGAATATAGGTCGTCTTGATGAACGCCAGGTCAGCGAGCGTGCGGTCGCGGCTGAGGCCCTCAAACTTGAAGTGCTTGGAGACGAAGTCGAACGGTTCGGACGAGGTGGTCAGGCCCTTGCCCAACATGGCGAAGTCGATGGCCGCCTCGGTCAGGCTGATCGCCCTCTGCACCGCGAGCTGGACGTCCGGCATGGCGGCCACGGCGGTCGCCAAACGCGCCGCCTCTCGCGTCCTGCGGTCAGGATCGGCGCCCTTATTGGAGCGCTCGGAGTTCAGCGCCTGCAAGGTCGGGCCGTCCGGATCGACGCGGGAATCGGCGGCCGGCAGACTTTGTTTGCGCTGGAACTTGCCGATAGCCCCGTTGGTCAACGGGCCGGCGAGGCCGTCCACGTCGAGTGGGGGCACAGGCCCGCCGCGGTCAGGCCGCACATCGTTGAGCAGGCTCTGCACGGCTCGCACGTCGGCCGCTCGGTTTGCCCCGCCGAGGCCGACCGACGCGGTGATCGCGGTCGAGCCGCTTGCATCGACCGCCAGATCGAGGGCCGTACACCGCGATTCGCAGTCGCATTTCACGCGCATGGTCTTGTCTCCTCCGGAACGATCCTAGGCCACGGCAGGACCGAGCGTAGGCCGCATGGTGTCGCGGGCTTGACTTCCGGAACGATAGTCATGGCTCCTTCGCCAAAATCGGGGAGGGACTATGCGCGCCGCTATTGTCGACGAGTTCGGACCGCTGGAAGCCATCCGCATCGGCGAGATACCGGCGCCGGAGCTGAAGCCGGGCCACTTGCTGATCGCCGTCAAGGCAGCGGGCGTCGGTTTCGTGGACGTGTTGGGAGCGCAAGGGAAGTATCAGGTCAAACAGGCGCTGCCATTCGTGCCGGGCAGCGAATATGCGGGGATCGTCGAGGCGGTGGGCGAGGGCGTCACGGCGATCGCGCCCGGCGAGCGGGTGATGGCGGGCGGCTTCGCGGGCGCCTATGCGGACTATGCGCTCGCTCCCGCCGGGGCGGTTCTGGCGATGCCGGCGGCGATGAGCTTCGTGGAAGCGGCCGGTTTCCGCACCAATTATGCGACCGCGCTGCACGCGCTGGCCGACCGGGCGGCGATCACGCCCGGCGAGTCGCTGCTGGTGTTGGGGGCGGGCGGCGGCACAGGCCTCGCGGCGATCCAGATCGGCAAGCTGCTGGGCGCGCGTGTCATCGCCGCGGCCTCGTCGGCGCAGAAACGTGCGGCGGCGCTCGCCGCCGGGGCGGACGAAGCGGTCGACTATGTCGATCCCGCCTGGCGCGAGGCGCTGAAATCGATGACCGGCGGCAAGGGCGTCGATGTCGTCTTCGACCCGGTCGGCGGTGCGGCGACGGAAGCGGCGTTTCGTTCGCTCGCCTGGAAGGGGCGGCATCTGGTGATCGGATTCGCCGCCGGAACGATTCCCGCCTTGCCGATCAATCTGGCCTTGCTGAAGGGGGCGAGCCTCGTCGGCGTCGATATCGCGCGTTTCGGCAATCTGCACGAGCCGCAGAAGGCTGCCGCGAACATCCGGCAGCTGCTCGCCTGGCATGCCGACGGGAGACTGAAGCCCGTACCGCCCGAAGTTATGCCCCTCGAGAAGGCCGCCGAGGCGCTTGCCGCCGTCGCGAACCGTCGCGCCATCGGCAAGCTCGTCCTGTCCCTGGAGGACTGAAGCCTCAGCCGCCGTCGGCGAAGAACTGCGCCCAGTCCTTGCCGTTGATCGTCACCTTGCGCGGAATGGCGACGACGTCGCCGACTTCCGCGTCGCTCCACATCCGCACCGGCAGATAGAAGGCCGGGCCGCCATTCGCCCCTTTGCCGATCGGTGCGAAATTGACGTGGATCTTGGTGTTCGAGGCCTTGCGGACATGCTCGGCGTCCCAGCCCGCGATGCGGCGATAGCCGGCCACGCAATAGAGCGTCGGTCCGTTGTAGCCGCCTGCGCCGCGCGTCACCTGCTGCTCGCCGCCTGACCACATGTCGAAGGCATAGGCGCGCTTGCCGTCATAGATCGGGATGGTGGTGCCGCAGGCCTTGTCGCCGGGTCCTGCGCCCGGCATCAGCATCATCGCGACGACGCCGCCCAGCGGATCGTAGGTGCCTGCGATCTGCTCCGGCGTCGGCGTTTCCTCGGGCTTCTGCTCGTAGACCGGCACGGCCTCGACCAGCGTCGGCTCGCCGTCCGTGTACTGGATGGAGACGGTCTGCGTACGCTTGGGCGAGACCTGCTGGATCCAGGACGAGAAGGGCTGCATCTCGCCGAGCCGCCCGGTGCCGTTGGCGACCGCATTCACGGTGTTGGAGGTGAAGGTCGAAGCCAGGCCCTCCGGCTGAACATAGGCATGCGCCTCATAGGTTCCGTTCGCGAACTTGATGTCGAGCTGCATCGATCCGACCGAGAGGCCGAGCAGCGAGACGCCGTAGATCACCTGGATGTCGTAGTCGGGCGCGGCGGCCGGAGCCGGCTCCTGCGCCGCCGGCGCGCCCGTCAGCAGCGCTGCGGTCGAGATCGCCAGAATCGCCTTTTTCATCGCGGGACTACATCCTCATCGTTGAGGGCGCGTCGTTGCGCCGCTAAACCTTGACCCTCTTACAGAGGATTTCCGCTGAATAGGCGGTGAATGTGGCGGGGCGATGGGCGCACGTCATCGAATTCGCCGCTTTGCGCCGATCCAGCCCCGGGACCAAAGCTCGTTGACCCAGCCGATGGCCGATCTCGCGAAGCGTCTCCTCGCCGGCGACCGCCGGGCGCTCGCCAAGGCGATCACGCTCATCGAGTCGACGCGCGCGGGCGATCGGGAAGCGGCCGACGCGCTGCTCGCGGCGATCCTGCCCGCCACCGGCAAGGCGGTGCGGATCGGCCTCTCGGGCACCCCGGGGGCGGGCAAGTCGACCCTGATCGAGGCGTTCGGCACCCATCTAACCGGCATGGGCCGCAAGGTGGCGGTGCTGGCGGTCGATCCTTCCTCGCGCCGCTCAGGCGGCTCGATCCTCGGCGACAAGACGCGCATGGAACGACTGTCGCGCAATCCAGCCGCCTTCATCCGGCCATCGCCCTCGGCCGGGGAGCTCGGCGGCGTCGCCCGGCGGACGCGCGAAACCATTCTCGCCGTCGAGGCGGCCGGGTTCGACACCGTGCTGGTCGAGACGGTCGGCGTCGGCCAGTCGGAGACGGCGGTCGCAGACATGACCGACATGTTCGTGCTGATCCATGCCCCGGGCGGCGGCGACGAACTCCAGGGCGTCAAGCGCGGCATCATGGAACTCGCCGACCTTGTGGTCGTGAACAAGGCGGACGGCGACCTGCTGCCGGCCGCCCGGCGCTCGGCGGCGGACCTGGAGGCCGCGCTTCACCTGATGCGGCCCAAGCACAAGGGTTGGTCAGTGCCGGTCCTCCTTGCCTCGGCGATCGAGGACCGGGGCGTTGCCGAAATCTGGACGGCGGTTGGCGAGTTCCGCCAGCTTCTTGGGGAATCGGGCATCGCTGCCCTCCGCAAAGCCCAATCCCGCGCCTGGATGTGGACCGATGTGCGGGAGGGGTTGGTGGGGGCTTTGGCGGGGGATCGGGAGATTTCCGCGCTGGCGCAGCGGCTTGAGGCTGATGTCGAGAGCGGGCGCACCACCCCGCCACAGGCGGCGGCGCAGCTTCTCAGGCGCTTCCTGAAACCTTGACACGGCGGAGGCGCTTCTCTAAACCCGCGCGACTTCGGGACGGGGGCAGCGCGACAGCCGCGGCCGCCTTTGTCGTTTTCGATCGGGTTTTGTGAGGATTTCCGCCATGGCGCGCCGCTGCGAATTGACGGGTAAGGCCGTGCTGGTCGGCAACAATGTCAGCCACGCCAACAACCGCACCAAGCGCCGCTACCTGCCCAACCTGGTGGAAGTGAGCGTGCCGTCCGAGGCGCTGGGCAAGTCGTTCAAGCTGAAGATCAGCGCCAACGCGCTGCGCACGCTCGACCACGTCGGCGGCCTCGACGCGTTCCTGGGCAAGGCCCGCGACGCCGCCCTGTCGCCGATGGCCAAGCGCATCAAGCGCGACCTCGCCAAGGCGAAGAAGGCCGCCCCGGAAGCCGCCGCCGCGGCCTGAACGGCCCCAGCCGACGAAATTCTGCCCAAAGGCCCCGTCCCGTGACGGGGCCTTTGCTGTTTGCCCGCCCGCGCGTCATGGTGGCCGGGGGGCAGGGTCCATGTGTTTTTCGGCGACAGCGAGTTTCGCGGCAGGCATCGGCCTGACCGGCATCGGCCTTGCGACCCTGTCGCTCGCCCCCACATGGCGCGAACGCCCCTTCGCGGCGATCCCGCTGCTGTTCGGCCTGCAGCAGCTGATCGAGGGCGCGCTGTGGCTTGCCCTGGCGGCCGGGGACGAGGCGGGACGGGCCTGCTACACGGCGGGATTCCTGGGGATTTCGGAGGTCCTCTGGCCGCTCTGGGCGCCGTTAGCGGTCTGGCTGATCGAACCGGACGGCTGGCGGCGGCGGGGGATGGCGCTGTGCGGCGCGGCCGGGGCGACGATCGCGCTGGCGCTGCTCTATGGCCTCGCAACCCAGTTCGAGCCGGCGACGCTGAAGGACGGCCATATCTTCTATGGCTTCCCGCACTACGACTGGTTCCGCAACACCAACCTCCTCATTCCCTCGATGTCGCTCTACGCGACGGCGACCTGCCTCAGCCTGCTGCTCGCCAGCGACCGCACCGTCCGGCTGTTCGGGGTCCTCGTCACGGCGGCGCTGGCGGCGACCTTCGCCGCCTACGAGGAATGGCTGATCTCGGTGTGGTGCTTCTTCGCGGCGGCCCTGAGCGTCGTCATCGCGGTCTGGGCGGTGCGCCGGCGCGCCGCGGCCGCGGCCGCTTTACGTCCGCTGGCCCTGGGGTAGGCTGGCGCGGTCAGGAGGGACGCGCCATGCCCGATATCGAGATCGTCGAGCGCGGGGTCACCCTTGCGGTGCGCGGCGTCGACGAGCCGGGGGCGATACGGGCGGCGTCCTTCCCCTCGCAGCAGGCGCAGATCGAGGACGCCCTCGCCCTGGTGCCGGTGCAGCACCTGGGGGCGATTCCCGAGATATGGATCGGCAATCGCCCGGCCTCCGGCGGCGGCTTCTACCGCAACCCGCCGCATATCGGCCTCAACCGGCGCACCTTCGACGCCGAGCACAACCGCCGCCACCTCTTCACGCTGCTGCACGAGATCGGCCACGCGGTGGACCGCCAGCTGCATGCCGTGACCCAGTTCCAGCACCGCTGCACCGCGTCGGGCGACAGCGAACCCTCGGGCGCGGAGTGGACGCTTTACCGCGCCATCGCCTATGGCGGGCGCAACCGCCGGGCGGACGGCACGCCCGCCTATGGCGAGCACTTCGCGGAAGGCTATGCGATTCTCCTGACCCGCCCGTCGCGGATCACCACGGCGCAGCAGCGGCTGATCCGGACGCTGGCCCGGCTGGCGTGAGCGGGGGTGCGGGCGGGGGAGCGGGGGGTGTGCGTCCTTCGAGACGGGCGCGTGCCGCGCCCTCCTCAGGATGAGGAAGGTTTGGGAGTCCTCAGGAGGAGGACGGGCGGGGGCTCCTCGGGATCAGGAAGGTTTGAGAGCCCGCGGCGAGGGCGGGCCTCCTTTTTTGCGGATCTCGCCCGATCGCGATAGCTTTTCGCCATGCCGCCCGTCCCCGAGACGCATATCCGTCGCGCCGAGCCGAAGGATGCGCCCGTCCTTCGGGCGATTTTGTACGCGACCTATGAAGCCACTTGGCTGCCCGAGCTGACGCAGGCCGCGGCTCGATCGTATCGCGATGCCGATCGGCCCGGCGCCTATGTCGAGGCGCGGGGAAAAGCGTTCTGGGTCGCCGAA
>JAEUMK010000034.1 GCA_016792565.1 Alphaproteobacteria bacterium | reverse complement strand
GCGGGCGTTTGGACGGCCTGGTCGGTCACGTGTCGTGTCCTGTTGGAGGGGACGGGGCGGGCTCTATCGCGCGCCCGGCGCCGACAATCAAGCCGTGTCCGCCGCCGGCTTGGCCCGTTCGCGGCGGAACTGCTCCTTCAGCTCGCCAAGACTCGTCGCCCCCAGCGCGAAGGCGGCGGCCGCATAGACGGCGAGGCCGCCGAGGCAGAGCACCGCGAGCGCCGCGGCCTTGCGCGTCGTTCCCATGTCGAGCCAGGGCCCGACGACCAGGAGAAGTCCGATCAGCGCCGCCCCCATCACAAGGCTGGCCAGCACGATGCGGCCGATCCGCGACAGCGTGCGCGCGTCGGCGCGGAAAAGACCCCGCGCCCTCAGGGCCGAGGCCAGCAGGCCGCAATTGATCCACGCCGCCGCCGCCGTCGCGATGGCGATGCCGATGACGCCGAAGGCGAAGAAGAGGCCGACCGCCAGCGCGAGGTCGATGATCAGCGTAATGACGGCGAACTTCATCGGCGTCGCGGTATCCTCGCGGGCGAAGAAGGCCGGCGTCAGGACCTTGTTGAGGATGAAGGCCGGGAGGCCGACGCCGAAGGCGACCAGCACATGGCCGACCGCCAGCGACGAAGCGCGGTCGAAGGCACCGCCTTCGAAGAGGGCGATCGAGATGGGCGTCGAGATGATGACCAGCGCCACCGCGGCCGGCAGCGTGAGCAGCATCGCGAGCTCGATGCCGCGATTCTGCCAGTAGAGCGCCAGATCCTCGCGCCCGCTGCGCAGGTGCCGGGCGAGGGTCGGCAGCAGGACGACGCCCATCGCCGTGCCGACGATGCTCAGCGGGAACTGGTAGATGCGGTCGGCGAAATAGAGGATCGCCGGCGCGCCGGCCTCCAGGCTCGCCACGATGGTCGAGACGAAGATCGAGATCTGGCTGACGCCGCCGGCGATGATGCCGGGCACCATCAGCACGAACATGCGCCTTGCGTCAGGCGAGAGGCGCGGCATGTGCAGGCGCAGCCGTATGCCGCCCCGCGCCAGCATCCACATCAGATAGAGGAACTGCATCGCCCCCGCGACGACGCAGCCATAGGCGAGCGCCATGCCCCAGATCGGATCGCCCGGCGCTGGATCGAGCGCGAACTGGGCGACCAGAGCCGCTGCGAGCAGCCCGATATTGAGCAGGCTCTGCGCCGCCGTCGCCGCCGCGAAGCGGCCATGCGTGTTGAGGACGCCCGAATAGAGCGCCACCATCGACATGAACATCAGATACGGGAAGGCGATCTTGGTCATGTCGGTCGCCAGGGCGAACTTCGCCGGGTCGCCGGCGAATCCCGGCGCATAGACCTGCATGATCCATGGCATGGTCAGCATCGCGAGCGCCGAGATCGCAAAGAGGATCGGCAGCATGACGCTCTGGATTTCTTCCGCCAGCCGGTCGGCCGCGCCCCTGCCGTCGCCTTCCAGGCGCTTGGCGTACATCGGTACGAAGGCGGAATTGAGCGCGCCCTCGCCGAGCAGGCGGCGGAAGAGATTGGGAAAGCGGAATGCGACGGCCCAGGCGTCGGCGACCCAGCCCGTTCCGATTGCGCGGGCGATCACCATGTCGCGGGCGAAGCCGAGAATGCGGCTGACGAGGGTCCAGCCGCCGACCGTGAATGCGCCGCGCAGAAGGCTCATGGGATGTTTCGGATCAGGGTTTCGATGAAGCCGTCTGGGAACTCGCCGCCTGGCGCGCCGGCTTGATGCCACCGCCGCCCATTGCGGCCAGCAGGGCGCGCTCGATCGAGGCGATCTTGCCCTTGTGCGCGATCTTATGGCCGAACAGGTCCTTCACATAGAACACGTCCACCGCCTGTTCGCCATAGGTGGCGATCACCGCAGAATGGATCGAGAGCTGCGCGGCGTTGAGCGCACGCGTCAGATCGTTGAGCAGGCCCGGCCGGTCGCGGGCGACGATTTCGACCACCGTGCAGACATTCGATGCCTCGTTGTCGAAGACGACCTGCGGGGCGACGGCGAAGGCCTCGTCGCGGCTCTTCACGCGTCGCGCATCGATCTGCGCACGGGGCAGGATCTCGCCCTTCAAAGTCTTGATCAGCGTCTCCTTCAGCCGCCCGACGCGGCTGAGGTCGAAGGCCTGGCCGTCCGCGTCCTGGACCCAGAAGACATCCAGCGCCATGCCGTCGGTGGTAGTGAAGATCTTGGCATCGACGACCGACGCGCCGGCCACCGCGAAGCCGCCGGCAAGGCGCGAGAAGAGGCCCGGATGGTCGCCCGTATAGATGGTGATCTCGGTCACCGCGCGGAACGGATCGGCGCGCGCCTCCAGGGCCAGCATCTCGGAGGCTTGTTCGGCCTGGGCGACGAAGTGGGCATGGCGGACGTGCATTTCGGCCGGCAGGGTCAGCCAGTAGGAGGCGTAGTGGCGGCCGAGCGCCCGCTCGCGCGCCGCCTCGGGCCAGCCGGCCAGCGCCGCGCCCAGCCTGTCGCGGGCGGCGCGGACGCGGGCGCTCTGCGACACCTCGATCCGCCCGCCCAGCATCTGTTCCTCGGCGGCCGCATAGAGATCGCGCAGCAATTGCCCCTTCCAGCCGTTGAAGACCCCAGGGCCGACCGCGCGGATGTCGGCGACGGTCAGCACGAGGAGGAGGCGCAGCCGCTCGGGCGTCTGCACGATCGCCACGAAATCCTCGATCGTCTTGGGATCGGCGAGATCGCGCTTCTGGGCGACGTCGCTCATCACCAGATGGTTACGCACCAGCCAGGCGACCGTTTCTGTATCGCCCTCGCTGAGACCGAGCCGCGGGCAAAGCGCGCGGGCGATGTCTTCGCCCTCTTCGGAATGGTCGCGCTCGGTCCCCTTGGCGATATCGTGCAGCAGCATGGCGACATAGAGCGCCTCGCGCGACTTGATCTTGTGGATCACCTGCGCGGCCAGCGGGTGTTCGGACTTCGACAGGCCGCGCTCGATCTTGGAGACGTTGCCGATGGCGCGGATCAGGTGCTCGTCGACCGTATAGTGGTGGTACATGTTGAACTGCATCAGCGCGACGATGCGTCCGAAATCGGGCACGAAGCGTCCGAACACGCCGCACTCGTTCATCCAACGCAGTTCGGGCTCCGGATCGGCGCGCGAGGACAGCACCTCCAGGAACAGCCGGTTGGCTTCGGGGTCGGCGCGCAAGGCATCGTCGATCAGGTGCAGCGAACGCGTCGCGGCCTTCAACGCGACAGGATGGATGTGGACGTTCTTCTGGTCGGCCAGATGGAAGAGCCGCAGCAGATTGACCGGATCGCGGCGGAAGACGTCGTCGCTTTCGATGGTCAGGCGGCCGCCGTCGATCAGGAAGCCCGGCGCCACCGCCTGCCGCCGGTTGCCGAAGCCGAGCAGCCGGCCGAGGCCCGGCGCGCTCTTCTTGTGCTGGTCCTCCAGCACGGCGCAGAAAATGCGCGTCAGGTCGCCGACTTCCTTCGCGGCAAGGAAGTAGTCCTTCATGAAGCGCTCGATGGCGGCGGTGCCGTCCTCGCCATACCCGAGCCGCCGCGCCATCTCGCGCTGTACGTCGAAGCTGAGGCGCTCCTCGGCCCGCCCGGTCAGGAAGTGCAGGTGGCAGCGCACGGTCCAGAGAAAGGCCTCGGCGCGCTGGAACGCGGCCAGCTCGTCGGCGGTGAAGACGCCTTTGGCGACGAGTTCGCTCGTATCCTCGACCCGGTAGATATACTTGGCGATCCAGAACAGCGTGTTGAGATCGCGCAAGCCCCCTTTGCCCTCCTTGACGTTGGGCTCCACCAGATAGCGGCTCTCGCCGGCCCGCGTGTGGCGCTGGTCACGCTCGGCCAGTTTCGCCTCCACGAAGTCCAGCCCGCCCTGGCCGATGATGTCCTTCTCGAAGCGCGTCTTCAGTTGGTCGAAGAGCGCCCGGTCGCCCCACAGATAGCGGGCCTCCAGGACGCTGGTGCGGATGGTCATATCCGACCGGGCAAGGCGGATGCACTCGTCGACCGAGCGCGTCGCATGACCGACCTTCTGCCCCAGATCCCACAGCGCATAGAGCATGAACTCGACCGCGCTCTCGCCCCAGGCAGTCTGCTTGTAGGGAAGCACGAACAGCAGATCGATGTCCGAGCCAGGAGCGAGCGGACCCCGGCCATAGCCACCCACGGCAACGATCGCGATGCGCTCGGCGGTCGAGGGATTCTGCGCATAGTAGACGTGCTTGACGGTGAAGTCGTAGAGCGCCCCGATGATCTCGTCTTCGGCGGCCGCGAGCCCCCGCGCGGCGTCGAGGCCGGAACCGCCGGCCTCCAGCAGCGCTCGCGCCGCCTCGCGTGCCTCGCTCAGCGCCTGCTTCAGGACGGCGACGGCGGCCTTGCGCAGGATCTGGGCGTCGGTGCTGTCGGACGCGTGAGCCGCCGCGGTCAGGCTGTGGCGCAGCGCCACGCCGTCGATGGGCGCTGAGGGGACAATGGGGGTGGCCGGCAAGTTCATGGACTTCAGGATAGTGGGTTTGCGAAGCTATGCCCAATCCTTCCAAGGCCGGCGGAGGCGGCGGCATGACCAACCCATTTGGACTGGGGCGCGGCGGCTGGGCGCAGCTCGTCCCGGTGACGTTGTCGGCCTTGTTGGCGATCGGCCTCGTCCGCGCGGGGCTTCAGATCTCAAGCTGCACCGGATCGTTCCCGCAGACGCACGCGCTTCTCGCCTTCTGCGCGGCCGTCCCGGTGTTGATCCCGCTTCTCAGCCCGCGGCGCTGGTTGAATGCCTGTCTCGGGCTCGCCTACCTCGCCGCGCTCTTCATCTATCTGGGCGTCAATGCCGGCCTGCTCGACCTGCTGATGCTCCTGCCCGATCAGGCCTGCTGATCGCCCGCCAGCCGCTTGAGTTCGTAGACCAGATCGAGAGCCTCCTTCGGTGTCAGGGTGTCCGGCTCGGCCGCCTTGAGCCGTTCAAGAGCGGGGGAAGAAGGCGCAGCATCGGGGGCCCCCGCCCTCTCTGCTGCCGCGCTGAACAGCGGCAGATCGTCGATCAGCGTGCTGGCGCGCCGCCCGGTGTCGCCCTTTTCCAGTGCCTTCAGCACGGTCTCGGCGCGCTTCACCACGGCGGCGGGCAGGCCGGCGAGCTTGGCCACCTGGATGCCATAGGAGCGGTCGGCGGCCCCCGGCGCCACTTCGTGCAGGAAGACGACGTCGCCCTTCCATTCCTTGACCCGCATCGAGACGCAGGCGAGCGCCGGCAGCTTGGCGGCGAGGCTGGTCAGCTCGTGATAGTGGGTTGCGAACAGGGCCCTGCTGCAGTTCACGTCGTGCAGATGCTCGATCGTCCCCCAGGCGATGGAGAGGCCGTCGAAGGTCGCCGTGCCCCGCCCGATCTCGTCGAGGATGACCAGCGCGCGCGGCCCCGCCTGGGTCAGGATCGCCGCCGTCTCCACCATCTCCACCATGAAGGTCGAGCGCCCGCGCGCCAGATCGTCAGCCGCACCGACCCGGCTGAAGATGCGATCGGCGACGCCGATATGGGCGCGTGTCGCCGGCACGAAACTGCCCATCTGGGCGAGGATGGCGATGAGCGCG
This sequence comes from Alphaproteobacteria bacterium, assembly GCA_016792565.1. Lineage (GTDB taxonomy): Bacteria > Pseudomonadota > Alphaproteobacteria > Micropepsales > Micropepsaceae > JADZAI01. The sequence continues at coordinate 35,543 of JAEUMK010000034.1, read as the reverse complement.
TTCTGGCGCAGGAAGGTCGACTTGCCGGCCATGTTGGGACCGGTGACGAGCCATAGCCGCCCGCGCCCTGCGTCCGACAGGTCGCAATCATTCGGCGTAAAGGTCTGCCCCTCGCGCTTCAGCGCCGCCTCAACCACCGGATGGCGGCCCCCCACGACGGCGAAGGCGGCGCTCGCGTCCACCTCCGGCCGCGTCCAGCCTTCGCGGTCGGCGAGTTCGGCAAGACCCGCCGTCACGTCCAGCGCCGCCAGCCCGGCGGCGATCGTGCCGATGTCGTCGGCGAGGCCCCGCGCCTCGGCGGCAAGGCTTTCGAAGAGCGCGAGCTCCAGCTCCAGCGTGCGTGCTCCCGCCTCCAGGATGCGCGTGGCGAGCTCCGACAGCTCGGCCGTCGTGAAGCGCGCCGCGTTGGGTAGCGTCTGGCGGTGGATGAAGTGCGACCTCAGCGGCTCGGCGAGCAGCTTGGGCGCGTGCGCCCCCGTCGCCTCGACGTGATAGCCCACGACATTGTTGTGCCGGATCTTCAGCGAGGCGATCCCGGTCTCCTCGCGCAGCCGCGCTTCCAGGGCGAGGATCACCCGCCGGGCGTCGTCGCGCAGTCCCCGCGCCTCGTCGAGCGCCGCATCCGCCCCCGCCGCGATGAAGCCCCCGTCGCGCGCCTGCAGTGGCAGCGTCTCGCTCAAGAGCGCCGCGAGCCGCCCCGCGAAGGCGGCGCGGGCGTCGCCGCCGCTGCGCAGGGCGGCCGCGATCTCCTCCAGTTCGGCCGACGGCGCGGTCTCGGCCTCCAGCATGCGCCCGATCGATGCCGCCGCCGCCAGGCCGTCGCGCAGGCTGGCCAGATCGCGCGGCCCGCCCCGCAGCAGCGCCAGCCGCGACAGCGACCGCGCCATGTCGGGAGCCTGGCGCAGGGCCGCCCGCAAGGCGTCGCGCAGCTCGCGGCCTTCGACCAGATAGGCGACCGCGTCCAGACGCCGCCCGATGAGCGCGGGATCGGTCGAGGGACCGGCCAGCCGGTCGGCCAGCGCCCGCGCCCCCGCCGCCGTCACCGTGCGGTCGATCGCCGCCAGCAGCGCCCCCTCGCGCCCGCCCGCCAGCGTCTCGGAGATTTCGAGGTTGCGCCGCGTCGCCGGATCGATCTGCACCACGGCGCTCTCGGTTTCGGCGCGCAGCGGCGTCAGCCGCGCCGCCCGGCCCTTCTGCGTCACCGCGATATAGTCGGCGACCGCCCCGGCCGCCGCCAGTTCGGCCCGCCCGAAGGCCCCGAAGGCGTCCAGCGTCGCCACGCCATAGAGCCGCATCAGCGCCGCTTCGCCATTGGCGCTGTCGAAGCGCGCCCCGGCGAGGATCGTCGCCCGTGCCCCCAGCGCCCTCACCGCGCCCTGCAGCGCCCCCTCGGCCGCCAGCCCCTCGCTCACCAGCAGTTCGGCGGGATCGATCCGCGCCAGCGCCGCCGCCGCCTCGCCGGGCGCGAGCCGCAGCACCGCGAAGGCCCCGTCCGTCAGGTCGGCATAGGCGAGCGCCATCTCGCCGCCCGCCTTGGCGAGCGCCGCGAGGTAGTTGCGCCGCCGCGCGTCCAGCAGCGCGTCCTCGGTCAGTGTGCCGGGCGTGACGAGCCGCACGACGGCGCGCGCCACCACCGACTTGCCCCCGCGCTTCTTCGCCGCCGCCGGATCCTCGGTCTGCTCGCAGACCGCGACCTTGAAGCCCTTGCGGATCAGCTTTTCCAGATAGGGCTCGGCCCCGACGGCCGGGACGCCGCACATCGCGATGTCAGCGCCCAGATGCTGACCGCGCTTGGTCAGCGCGATGTCCAGCGCCGCGCTTGCCTTTACGGCATCCTCGAAGAACAGCTCGTAGAAATCGCCCATCCGATAGAACAGCAGCGCCTCGGGGTGATCCGCCTTGATGGCCAGATACTGGGCCATCATCGGCGTCACGCGGGCGTCGGGCTGGTTGGGCGTCAGGTCGTTCATCGGCGTCGGTTCTAGCGCGCCCGGCGCGCTGCGCCCATGGCCGCGATGCCCGGGCGTTCCGCAACGATATTCTGTAGATGGCCTGTTCTACGCAATCTTGTTGAGAAGATCGCCGCCATCGGGCACAACGCCCGCCTTATGTCCAAGCGCCGCCCCTTCACCGACCAAGACGCCCTCGACTTTCACAGCCAGGGCAAGCCCGGAAAGCTGGAGATCATCGCTTCCAAGCCGATGACCACCCAGCGCGACCTCTCCCTCGCCTATTCGCCGGGCGTCGCCGTGCCGGTGCGGGCGATCGCCGAGGACCCCTCCAAGGCCTACGACTATACGTCCAAGGGCAATCTCGTCGCCGTCATCTCGAACGGTACGGCGATCCTCGGCCTCGGCGATCTCGGCGCGCTGGCCTCCAAGCCGGTGATGGAAGGCAAGGCCGTCCTCTTCAAGCGCTTCGCCGACGTCGATTCCATCGACCTCGAACTCGACGCCTACGACGTCGACGCCTTCGTCAACGCGGTGCGCTATCTCGGCCCCTCGTTCGGCGGCATCAACCTTGAGGACATCAAGGCCCCCGACTGCTTCATCATCGAGCAGCGGCTGCGCGAGCTTCTGAACATTCCGGTCTTCCACGACGACCAGCACGGCACCGCGATCATCACCGCCGCCGGCCTCATCAACGCGCTGCACCTCACCGGCCGCGACATCCGCACCGCGAAGATGGTCGTCAACGGCGCGGGTTCGGCCGGCATCGCCTGCCTTGAACTCATCAAGGCGATGGGCATGCCGCACGAGAACGCGATCCTCTGCGACACCAAGGGCGTCATCTGGCGCGGCCGCGCCGAGGGCATGAACCAGTGGAAATCGGCCCACGCGGTCGAGACCAGGGCCCGCACGCTGCAGGAAGCGGTCGAGGGCGCCGACATCTTCCTCGGCCTTTCCGCCAAAGGCGCGATGACGCCGGCGATGGTCAAGGCGATGGCCGCGAACCCCATCATCTTCGCCTGCGCCAACCCCGACCCGGAGATCACGCCGGAGGAAGTCGCGGCGGTGCGCGGCGACGCGATCGTCGCGACCGGGCGCTCCGACTACCCCAACCAGGTCAACAACGTTCTCGGCTTTCCCTACATCTTCCGCGGCGCGCTCGACGTGCGCGCCTCGACCATCAACGAGGAAATGAAGATCGCCGCCGCCGAGGCGATCGCCGCGCTCGCCAGAGAGGACGTGCCCGACGAGGTCGCCGCCGCCTATGCCGGGCCGCGCCCGGTCTATGGGCCGGGCTACATCATTCCGGTGCCGTTCGACCCGCGCCTCATCAGCCGCATTCCGGTGGCGGTCGCCAGGGCGGCGATGGACTCGGGCGTCGCCCAGAAGCCGATCGAGGATCTCGAAGCCTACAGCCACGCGCTCTCCGCCCGGCTCGATCCCATCGCCAGCGTCATCCAGCGCCTCGTGTCTGTGGTGCGCGCCAACCCCAAGACCATCGTCTTCGCCGAGGGCGAGGAAGAACCGATCATCCGCGCCGCCATCGCCTACGAAGGCAACGGCCTCGGCACCGCGATCCTCATCGGCCGGCCGGAGCGCATCCAGACGACGATGCGCGCCGCCGGCATCGAGGATCCCGGCATCCAGATCATCAACCCGATCGAGTCGACGCTCAGCGCCGGCTACACCGACCGCCTCTATGCGCGCCTCCAGCGGCGCGGCGCGCTGCATCGCGACTGCAGCCGCATGGTCACCTTCGACCGCAACGTCTTCGCCGCCTCGATGGTGGCGGCGGGCGACGCCGACACCATGCTGACCGGCTACACGCGCAACTATTCTGTGGCGCTGGAAGGCGTGCGTCAGGTGCTCGCCACCAAGCGCGGCCAGCGGGTCATCGGCCTTTCGATGATCCTCAGCCGCGGCCGCACCGTCTTCGTCGCCGACACCAACGTCCACGACATGCCGACCGCGGTCGAAACCGCCGATATCGCGCAGATGGCGGCGGGCGTCGCAAGGCGGATGGGCTTCGAGCCGCGCGTCGCCCTGCTCGCCTATTCGACCTTCGGCTATCCGACCGGCGAGCGCTCGGCGATCCAGCGCGAGGCGGTCGAGATCCTGGAATCGCGCGACGTGGATTTTGAGTTCGACGGCGAGATGTCGGCCGACGTGGCGCTGAACCCGCACGCCATGGCGCTCTATCCGTTCTGCCGCCTGAAGGGCCCGGCCAACGTCCTCGTCATGCCGGCCATCCATTCGGCTTCGATCTCGACCAAGATGCTGCAGGAGATCGGCGGCGCGACGGTCATCGGCCCGCTTCTGGTCGGCCTCGAGAAGTCGGTCCAGATCTGCCCGATCGGCGCCAAGATGTCGGACATCGTCAACATGGCGGCGATGGCCGCTTACGACATCAACTCTTAAGGCGCGCGGCCTCCGTCACCCAGGTCCGGAAGGCGGCGAGCGCGGCGTCGTCGGCCGCTTCGGGCCGGTGGATCAGGTACCAGCCCCGCCCGTTCGGCACCGACAGCGCGAAGGGCCGCACCAGCCGTCCCGCCGCCAGATCGTCGGCGACGAACGGGCCGCGGGCGATGGCGACGCCTAAGCCATCGAGCGCCGCCTGCAGCGCAAAGGCCGGATAGTCGAATTGCACCGCCCGGCCGAGATCGAGCTCGACGCCGGCCGCTTGGGTCCATAGCCGCCAGTCGCCTGCCGCGCTCGCCGCCTGCAGGATCGGTACGCGCTTCAGATCGTCCATGGTCTTCAGCCCGGCCGCGAGGTCGGGCGCGCACACCGGAAAGAGATCGGCGGTGAAGAGGAAGTGCGCGGGAAAGCCAGGCCACGCGCCGTCGCCCAGCCGGATCGCCGCATCCCAGTCGGGCCGCATGGGCTCGGCCCCGGCGATCGCTGTCGACAGGCGCACGTCGATCTCCGGCTCGGCGGCATGGAAGGCGGTGAGGCGCGGGATCAGCCAGCGCATCGCCAGCGTCGGCCCGGCTCCCACCACCAGCGCCCGGCGCGGGCCGGCGGTCAGGCGCTGCGTCGCCTCGCCGATCCGCGCGAAGGCGGCCGTCACCTCGGCCAGATAGGCCGCCCCCCGCTCGCTCAGCGCCAGTGCGTTGGGCAGGCGGCGGAACAGGCGGACCCCCAGCCGCTCCTCCAGCAGCCGCACCAGGCGGCTGACGGCGGACGGCGACACGTTCAATTCGCGCCCGGCAGCGACATAGCTGCCGGTGCGCGCTGCGGCCTCGAAGGCGCGCAATCCGTTGAGCGGCGGAAGAGGCATGATCGACCCGCAGTTTTCCTGAGCCTACGCCTTCGCTCTCTCTGCGCGCAACCATTGGAAATCGGGCGTATCAGCGCCTTATGTGATGAGGGCGCGCGATGCTGGCGGCACTTCCCCTTGGGGTCTGGATTTTCGGAGCGGTGATCGTCACCTCGGCGATCTCGGGAGTTTTCGGGATGGCCGGCGGGCTGATCCTGATGCTGATCCTCGCCCAGTTCGTCGCCGTCGCGCCGGCTATGGTGCTGCACGGCGTCACCCAGTTCGTTTCCAACGGCTGGCGCGCGGTGCTGTGGCGGCGCTGGATCGCCTGGCGGATCGTCGGACTCTATGCGCTGGGGGCGGCTCCGGCGATCCTCCTGCCGCTGGTCGTCGCCTATGTGCCGGACAAGGCGACGATGCTGATCCTGCTGGGCCTTGTGCCCTATGCGGCGCTGGCGCTGCCGGAAGCCGCGAAGCTCGACGCTTCGCGGCCCGTTCATGCCGTGCTCTGCGGCTTCTTCGTCGCAGGGACCCAGCTCCTGGCGGGCGTCGCCGGGCCGCTGCTCGATGTCTTCTTCGTGCGCTCGGCGCTCGACCGCCGCGTCGTCGTCGCCACCAAGGCGGCGACCCAGGCGATCAGCCATGTCGCCAAGGTCGGCTATTACGGCGCGCTTCTCACCGGGGCCGCGATGCCCGGTCCAACCGTCTTCGGCGCGGCGATCCTCGCCGCCCTCATCGGCACGACGCTCGCCGGCCCGCTCCTCGAAAGGCTCTCCAACGACCAGTTCCGCCGCTGGACGCGGGCGATCGTGCTTGCGGTCGGCGCGCTCTCGCTTCTTCAGGGGTTATGGCTGCTGGTCACGCGCTAAGCGGAATGCCCGGCTCGGCCGGCACGAACAACTCCTTCGCCGCACGCACCCCGCGCAGCGCGTGGTGGCCGAGCGAGACGACGCGGGCTTCGCCGGCCAGCGCCGCGAAGGCCGCCGACATCAGGATCGGCTGGCCCAGCGTCTTGGTCATCGCCTCGATGCGGAAGGCCTCGTTCACCGCTGGACCGATCAGCGTGAAGTCCAGCCGCGCCCGGCTGCCGACATTGCCGAAGGTGATTTCACCGGCATGCAGCGCGAAACCGGCTTTCAGCGGCCATACGCCGTCCGGCAGATCGCCGGGCGCCAGCGCCGCCAGCGCTGCATGGGCCTTGCGCACGGCCTCGGCCGCGCCGCAGGCGATGGCACATTCGGCGGCGGCATCGCTCCCCTCGGCAATGGGAAAGACGGCCAGGATGCCGTCGGCGATCATCTTCACGATGTCGCCGCCCGCCGCCAGAACCGGCTCGCTCACCGCGTCGTAATAGGTCGACAGCGCGCCGAACACCGCATCGGCATCATGGCTGTCGGTAAGGCGCGTGAAGCCGCGCAGATCGACCGCCAGCACGATGGCGCGGATCGCCTGGCCGCGCACCCGGCGGACCTCGCCGCTCAGCACGCGCGGCGCGGCATAGGCTCCCAGATAGACCTCCAGCACCTGGTCGGCGAGCTGGCGGGCATATTCAACCTCGATGCGCTGGCGCAGTTGCGGCAGCAGCGATTCCAGATAGGCGAGCTGGTCGGCATGAAAGCCGTCTTCGGCGTCGCTGGCGAAGGCGACGAACTGGCGCGAACCGTCCGAGAACAGCAGCGGCAGCGCGACATAGTCGGTAACCCCGTCGGCCGCCAGTTCCTGCAGCACGGGGAAGTCGGTCTGGGCCGAGGGACCGCTCAGGCGGCGGCGCAGGGCGTCCGCCCCCTCGGCGATCACCCGGATGGGACTCTGGGCAAAGACCTGGTTCACGACCTGCACGTAGCGGCGATCGACCTGCTCCGAACCGCGCCCGCGCCGCCAATTGTACTGCCGGCCGACGAACTCCGGATGGTAGTCGCGCAGCGCCACGGCGATCCGCACCACCGGCACGTCTGACTGCATCAGCCGTTCGCCCAGATCGCTCATCAGTTCGGTCAGGACCGTGCGGCGGCCGCCATGATCGGCGAGCCAGACGGCCAGTGCCCGGCGCGCCTGGCCGATCTCCGGCGTCCGGGCGAGCAGGCTGGAGGGCAGGTCCTCGACGAAAGCCATGATCGCCTCGTGGTTGTTTCGTGGCGGCAGGACGCCCCATATAGGGCTCACCTCCCATCCCGGCCATAGGCCCGCTTATGTTCATCCAGACAGAGACCACCCCGAACCCGGCCACGCTGAAATTCCTGCCCGGCCGCGATGTCGCCGGCGAGGGCGCGCTCCATGACTTCCCGGACGCCGGCGCGGCCGCCCGCTCGCCGCTTGCCGCTGCGATCTTCGAGGCCGGCCCCGTCGCCCGCGTCTTCTTCGGGGCGGACTTCGTCGCCGTCACCAAGGCCGAGGGCGAGTGGCAGCACCTCAAGCCTGCGATCCTTGGGGCGATCATGGAGCACTTCCAGTTCGGCCGTCCGCTGATTGGCGCGGCCGCTCCCGAAGGGGAAGCGGCCGGGTTCGGCCAGACCGCCGCCGGGGACGAGGACGTGGTGGAACAGATTCTGGAGCTGCTGGAGACCCGCGTGCGCCCCGCCGTCGCCCAGGATGGCGGCGATATCGTCTATCGCGGCTTCGACAGTGCGTCCGGCACCGTCTATCTGAACATGCGCGGCGCCTGCTCGGGCTGCCCGTCGTCCTCGGCGACGCTCAAAGGCGGCATCGAAAAGATGCTGAAGCACTATGTGCCTGAGGTCAGGACGGTCGAGGCGGTCTAGGATCGCCGCGAATCGCTCCTGAAGGACCCCATGACGCACCAGCCGCTGCCCGACGCCTCGCTTGACCAGATCTTCCGCACCGCCCGGACCCAGAACGCCTGGACCGACGCGCCGGTCTCCGAGACCATGCTGCGGGCCGTCTACGACCTGGCGCGCATGGGGCCGACGGCGGCCAATTCCTGCCCGGCCCGGTTCGTCTTTCTGACCAGCGAGGCGGGCAAGCAGCGCCTGTCCCCCTATCTCTCCGAGGGCAACCGCGCCAAGACGATGAAGGCCCCGGCGATCGTCATCATCGCCACCGACACGGTTTTCTATGAGAAAATTCCGCAGCTCTTCCCGCATGCGCCCGCTGCCCGCGACTGGTTCGCAAACGATCCGGCCGGCGCGGCGGTCTCCGCGGCGCGCAATGGTTCGTTGCAGGGCGCGTACTTCATCGTGGCTGCCCGCGCGCTGGGGCTGGATTGCGGCCCTATGTCCGGGTTCGACAACGCAGGTGTCGACAACGAGTTCTTCAAAGACACCCCCCTCCGCTCCAACTTCATCTGCGCGGTCGGCGTCGGCGATCCGGCGGCGGTATTTCCCCGCCTGCCGCGGCTCTCGTTCGAGGATGCCTGTCAGATTCTCTGACGGGCGGGTGGTGGCGTGATCTGTCTCGGCATCGACACCGCGCTTGGCGCCTGTTCTGTGGCGCTGGCCGATGAAGGCGGTGTCCGCGCGCGCCGCTTCGAACTGATGACGACCGGCCATGCGGAGGCGCTCGCTCCGATGACCGAGGCCCTGATGCGCGAGGCCCCCTTGTCTTTCGCCGTGCTGAACCGGATCGCGGTGACGACCGGCCCGGGCACTTTTACCGGACAACGGATCGGTATTGCCTTCGCGCGCGGCCTGGCCGTCGCGCTTCGAATCCCTTGTGTCGGCCTGACGACACTCGAAGTCATCGCAGCTGCGGCCCGCACTGAAAGTCCTGGCCGGCCGATTCTCGTCGCCAGCGACGCGAGGCGGGGCGAAGCGTATGTCCAGGCCTTCGCGGCCGACGGCACAGCGCTGTTGCCTCCCGCCTTGGTAGCACTTGAAGCGGCGGCGGACGTGGCGCGCGGGTGCGGAGCAGGACTGGTGCTTGCGGGAACGGCTGCGGCCGCGATCGGCGGCATCTTGGGAACAGCGGCGCATGACATCGCGACGGCGGATCAGCCAGACGCAGCGTTCGTGGCGCTGCTCGGGCTGATCGGGCCCGAGCCGGAAGGGCCGCCGGCGCCGCTCTATCTGCGACCGCCGGACGCAAAATTGCCGGGGCCGCTGAAAGCCCCGCCGGCCCGGTTCCGGGCGAGAACATGACAAGGCTTGCCATTGCCCGAGCCGGGACCGCCGAAGCAAGCCGCCTCGCGGCGCTTCACCGTGCCTGCTTTGCCGAAGGCTGGGATACGCCCTCGATCGCTCGCCTGATCTCTGGCCCTGGCGGCTTTGCTCTCATCGCCAGTGACCGGAGGCGCGATGTCGGCTTCGCATTGCTGCAATGCGTTCCGCCGGAATCGGAGCTGCTGTCCATCGGTGTGGTGCCCGGGTTGCGCCGGGCCGGTATTGGCCAGGCGTTGCTCGCCCGGGCGGCGGGCGATCTGCTGGCTGTCGGGGCCGAAACGATGTTCCTCGACGTTGCGGCCGACAATCAGCCTGCCATCGCCCTTTACCGGGCGCGCGGATTTGGCGACATGTCGCGCCGGGCGCGCTATTATTCTAATGGGGTCGATGCCATCGTGATGCGGGCGGCGCTCACGGACATCGTGGTCTGAGACGGAAGGAATGCTCATGCCTCACCGAATCGAGAAGCTCTGCATCGACAAGGGCCTCAGGATGACCGAGCAGCGTCGCGTGATCGCTCGCGTGCTGTCGGAGGCCCAGGACCATCCCGACGCCGAGGAGCTGCACCGCCGGGCGGCGGCGATCGACAGCCGTATCTCGATCGCCACCGTCTACCGTACGGTTCGCCTGTTCGAGGAGGCTGGAATTTTGGAGCGCCACGACTTCCGCGACGGCCGTTCGCGCTACGAGGAGGCGCCGGAAGAACACCACGACCATCTGATCGACCTGACCACCGGCAAGGTCATCGAGTTCCGCGACGAAGAAATCGAGCGGCTGCAGCGGCTGGTCGCCGAGCGTCTCGGCTACAAGCTGGCCGACCACCGGCTTGAGCTCTACGGCACGCCCATCGACGCCAAGCCGAAATCGTGAACGACGCCGTCCACGCCGCTCCGGGAAGCCGCCGCCCGCGCCTCGACGCGGGAGAAGATGTCCTGCCGATCAACGCGCTGACCGCGACGCAAAGGCTGCGCGGCTATGTCCGCCTGACGGGCTTTGTCCTGCTGACGCTGCTGATCATCCCCGTGCAGTGGACGATGGTGAAATTGCGCCTTCCGGGCCGCAAGGCCGTACCCTTTCGCTACCATCGTTTGGTGTGCCGCATCATCGGCATGCGGGTGAAGGTGACGGGCGCCATCGAGAACGGCGGCGGAATCCTGATCGCCTCGAACCACGTATCGTGGCTGGATATCGTCTCCGTTTCCAGCGTAGGACCGATCAGCTTCATCGCCAAGAAGCAGGTCGATACTTGGCCGTTCTTCGGCTTGCTCGCCCGGCTGCAGGAAACGGTCTACGTCGAGCGCGAGCGGCGCTCCAAGACTGCCGAACAGCGCGACGTCATCAAGGAGCGCCTGGGGCGGGGTGACACGATCGTGCTCTTTCCGGAAGGCACCTCCAGCGACGGCAATCGGGTCCTGCCCTTCAAGAGCGCGCTTCTGAGCGCTGCCGAGGGGGCCATCAAGGGCAAGGACGGCGTTGAAAGACCCATTCGAGTGCAGCCGATGTCGGTCGCCTACACAAGGCTTCAGGGCCTGCCGATGAACCGCGAGTTCCGGCCCTTCTTCGCCTGGTACGGCGACATGGATCTGGTCCCGCATCTGTGGGAGGCCTTTCGCCTCGGACCGATCGACTGCGAGATCACCCTTCACCCGCCGATGACGGTCGAGGAGGTCGGCTCCCGCAAGGCGATGACGCAGAAATGCGAGGCGATCATCTCGGAATCTCTTGCGCGCAGCCTGGCGGGGCGAGGCTGAAGGTTTGCGCCGGACCCCCGATCCGAGTCATAAAGCGCGCCCTTTGATGATCGGGAACTCCGCCTCGTGACCCGCAAGGTCCACATCAAGACCTATGGCTGCCAGATGAACGTCTATGACAGCCAGCGCATGGCCGACGTCCTGGCGCCCATCGGCTATGTGCCATCGGACGAGGCGGAGGGCGCGGATCTGGTCATCCTCAACACCTGCCACATCCGCGAGAAGGCGGCCGAGAAGGTCTATTCCGAACTGGGCCGCTTGGCGAAGCTGAAGAGCGAGCGCGACGGCATGATGATTGCCGTCGCGGGCTGCGTCGCGCAGGCCGAAGGCGAGGAAATCACCCGCCGCGCTCCCGCCGTCGACATCGTGGTCGGGCCGCAGGCCTATCATCGCCTGCCGCAGATGATCGCCGAGATCCATCGCGGCGCCGGCCGCGCCCTCGACACCGAGTTCCCGGCCCTAGACAAGTTTGACGCCTTGCCTGCGGAAAGCGGTCAACACGGCATCGCGCGCTTTCTGACCGTTCAGGAAGGCTGCGACAAGTTCTGCACCTTCTGCGTCGTGCCCTATACGCGCGGCGCCGAATACTCGCGGCCGGCCGCGTCGATCATCGCCGAGGCGCGGCGCATGGCCGAGACCGGCGCGCGCGAGATCACGCTGCTCGGCCAGAACGTCAACGCCTACCGGGCCGATGGACCTGACGGAAAGGACTGGGGCCTCGCCCGACTCGTCCGGGCGCTCGCCGAAATCGATGGCCTCGCCCGCATCCGCTACACGACCAGCCATCCGCGCGACATGGACGACGATCTCATCGCCGCCCATCGTGAGGTCGCCGCGCTGATGCCGTTCCTGCATCTGCCGGTGCAGTCCGGCTCCGATCGCATGCTCGCGGCTATGAACCGCAAGCACACCGCCGACGACTATCGCCGCTTGATCGACCGGCTGCGCACGGCCCGGCCCGATCTCGCCCTGTCGTCGGATTTTATCGTCGGCTTTCCGGGCGAAAGCGACACTGACTTCGCGGCCACCATGGGTCTGATCCGCGACATCGGTTTTGCCCAAGCGTTCAGCTTCAAATATTCGCGCCGTCCCGGCACGCCGGCCTCGGCGATGCCGAAGCAGGTCGCCGAGGCCGAGAAGGATCAGCGGTTGAAGGAGCTGCAGGACGAAGTCGTCCGCCAGCAGACCGCCTTCAATATGAGCCGGATCGGCAGCCGCATCCCGGTCCTCTTCGACCGCCCCGGCCGCCACCCCGGCCAGATCGCCGGCCGTTCTCCCTGGCTCCAGGCTGTGCACGTGGACGGCGAGGCGGCATTGATCGGACGGGTTGCCCAGGTGGCTGTGGCGAGCGCCACACAGAACTCGCTCAGCGGCGCTCTCGTCCGCACGGAGGCCGCATGACGCGCCGTTCGAAATCCGCGACGCCCACCACGCCGAATCCGGCGACGGTCGAGCGCAGCGTCGAGGCCGTCGACAATCGCAAGCTCGGCGCCCTGCTGGGGCCACTCGACCGCTTCGCCGTGCGCCTTGAACAGAAACTCGACGTGCGCGTCGCCCGGCGCGGCAACCAGATCACGGTCAGCGGCGCGGCGCATGAAGCTGATGCCGCCATTGCGGCGCTGCGGGCTCTCGAAACCCGGCTTGACCTTACCGGCGAACTGGCGATGGCAGACGTCGATGCGGCGATCAAGGGCGCGCTGCAGGGCGAGGCCGGCGTTCCGGCCGGTGTCATCCGCACGCCGCGTCGCACGATCGCGGCACGCGGCAGGGCGCAGGCCGGTTATGTCGATGCGCTCCTCACCGAGGACATGGTCTTCGGCATAGGTCCTGCTGGAACCGGCAAGACCTATCTCGCTGTCGCCGCCGCCGCTTCCTTCCTCGCCAGCGGCCAGGTCGAGCGCATCGTTCTTTCGCGCCCGGCGGTCGAGGCGGGCGAGCGTCTCGGCTTTCTACCCGGCGATCTGAAGGAGAAGGTCGATCCCTATCTCCGCCCGCTTTATGACGCGCTGCACGACTGCATGCCTGGTAAGGACGTGCAGCGCCGCATCGAGGTCGGCGACATCGAGATCGCCCCGCTCGCGTTTATGCGCGGCCGCACGCTGGCTCACAGCTTCGTCATCCTCGACGAGGCGCAGAACGCAACGCCGATGCAGATGCGCATGTTTCTCACCCGCTTCGGCGAAGGATCGCGCATGGCGGTAACGGGCGACCCGACCCAGAGCGACCTGCCACGCGGCCAGATGTCGGGCCTCGACGAGGCGCTGCGGGTGCTGGAGGGTGTCGATGGCGTCGCCATCCGCCGCTTCGCCGCCGCCGATGTCGTCCGCCACCCGCTGGTCGGCCGCATCGTTACCGCCTATGAGCGCCATGGCGACGCTGCCGGAATCTGAACGCGCTGTTGCGATCCGCAAGGCCGCCTGGCGAACGCATGTGCCGGGCCTCGCCCGCCTCGCCCGCCGGCTGATTGCCGTCGCCGAAGCCGAGGCCATCGCCGACGGGGCTAGCCCGCTTGCCGGCGAAACCACGCTCGCCTTCGTCGGTGATCGTACGGTCCAGGCATTGAATTATTCGTTCCGGAATCAGAACAAGCCCACGAACGTGCTGTCCTTTCCATCTCCTGCGGGAGGCGGCGACGTCATCCTTGCGCTTGAGACCGTGCTGCGTGAGGCGGAGGAACAGGGCAAGACGGCGGAAGCCCACACCGCCCATCTCATCGTGCATGGGATTCTGCACCTGATGGGCTATGATCATCTGGCGCGTGGGGAGGCGCGGCGCATGGAGATGCTTGAGCGCCGCGTGCTGGGCCGGTTCGGCATCGGCGATCCCTATGCCTGAAGGAAGAGGTCGATAGCTAAAGAAATGAGCGACGCCGCCCGCGAGACGACGCCGCAGCCTGCGCCTGCGAAGCCTGCCGAAGAGCCTCCGAGTAGAGAAGTCCCGGCCCGGCCGCTACTTGGCGGCCTGTTTGCCGGGTTGGCGTCCTTCCTGCGCGGTGGCCGCCGTGACAATGACGTCAAGGAGTCCATCGAGGACATTCTCGAGGAAGAGGACGCCGAGGAGGCGCTGTCGCCCAAGGAGCGGGCGATGCTGCGCAATCTGCTGAAATTCGGCGAACTGAAAGTATCGGACCTGATGACGCCGCGCGCCGATATCGTCGGCGTCGAGGTCTCGACGCCGTTCGAGGACGTCATCAAGATCTTCGCCGAGGCGCAGCATTCGCGCATGCCGATCTTCCGCGAGACGCTCGATGAACCTCTCGGCATGATCCATGTGAAGGATATGATCGCCGCCATCGCCGATCCTCAGGCGCGCGCCGATTTCGACCTGATGAAGCTCAAGCGTGACATGCAGTTCGTTACGCCTTCGATGCCGGCCCTCGATCTGTTGCTGAAGATGCAGGCGACCCGCAGCCATCTGGCACTGGTGATTGACGAGTATGGCGGCACCGACGGCATCGTCTCGATCGAGGACCTGGTCGAGCAGATCGTCGGTGAGATCGAGGACGAGCACGACACCGACGAGGAGCCGAGCCTGACTTTGTTGCCCGATGGCGGTTTCGAGGCAGATGCTCGCGTGGCGATCGAGGATCTGGAGAAGGCGGCCGATGTGCGGCTCACGATCGATGGCGAACCCGCCGAGATGGATACGGTCGGCGGCTTGATCGCCGCCCTTGCCGGCCGTGTTCCGCAGATCGGGGAAATACTCCGTCATCCTTCGGGCCTCGAATTCGAGGTTGCCGACGCCGACCCGCGCCGTGTCAAGCGAGTGAGGGTGCGCCGCTGGATACAGCCCGATCCGGAAACCAGCGCCGCCTTATGAGGCGCCTGACCCGCATGGCCTTGGCCGCGCTGGCAGGGTGCGCCGCGGTTTTCGCAATGGCGCCATTCAATGTCTGGCCTTTGGTGGTCGTAGCGCTGGCTACCCTCTTCTGGCTGGTTGAGGGCGCTCTGGACGGCGCTCGGCCGGTTCGTACTGCGGCCTGGACGGGCTGGGCATTTGGGTTCGGCTATTTCGGCGGCGGGCTCTATTGGATCGGCGAGGCATTCTATGTCGATCCATCGACGATCTGGATGATGCCGTTCGCCGTCACCCTGATGCCAGCCGGCATGGCGCTGTTTCCTGCCCTCGCATCGGCTCTGTCCGCCGCCATGCCGCGCCGAGGGGCGGCATTCGCATTGGTTTTCGCCGCGGTCTTCGCGGCGGTCGAATTCGTCCGAGGCTTCATCTTCACCGGCTTTCCGTGGAATCTCTTCGGCGCGTCGTTCATCGATACGAGGATCGCCGAGGGCGCGGCGATGATGGGCGTCTACGGCCTCACGTTTGCAGCGCTCCTGGCCGGCTTTTCATTGCCGCCTCTGCTGCGAGACAGTAGCAAGTCGCGCTTCATCCCCTTTCTTGCCGCGCTGATCCTGCTCGGCGGGTCATACGTCTTCAGCCATCTGCGCCCGCCTCCGGAGCCCGCAGGCGATGTCACGCGCCTTCGGATCGTGCAGCCTGACAACCCGCAGAGCGACAAGGCGCAGCCTGGATATCTCCGGCGCCTCTGGCAGCGACTGGTCTCGCTCACTTTCGATGAAGGCGCCTCGACGATAGACGTCTTCATCTGGCCAGAAGGGGTCATCTCCTTTCTCGACGAGAGCCCCGAGGCCCTGTCGGTCATCGGAGCGCGCATGGAACCGGGTCAGGTCCTGTTGGCGGGGTCGGCGCGGCGGGAGCTGACCGATGCGGGCGGGACGCATTATTTCAATGCCTTGCTGGCGATCGACAGCGCCGGCACGGTGGTTGCCACGTACGACAAGGCCCATCTCGTGCCGTTCGGCGAGTATCTGCCGGCCCCCGAGGCCTTCCGGGCGCTCGGCATCGCCAGCCTGACGGCCCGCATCGGCGGGGCCTTCACCCCCGGCCCCGGACTGCGGACCATCCGCCTGCCCGGGGTCCCGGCCTTCGGCGCCCTGATCTGCTACGAGGCGCTGTTCCCGGCCGATGTGGTGGCGCCCGGCGACCGGCCGCGCTGGCTGGTCAACCTGACCGACGATTCCTGGTTCGGCACCCAGACCGGCCCGCACCAGCACCTCGTCGCCGCCCGCTTCCGGGCGATCGAGGAGGGGCTGCCGGTGGTGCGCGCCGCGACGACCGGGATTTCGGCGGCGATCGACGCGCGCGGCGCGCTGGTCGCCAGCACCCGCCTGCAGACCGCCGCGGCGATCGATATCGACCTGCCGGCCGCCTATCCGCCGACCCTGTTCGCGCGAATCGGCCACACCGGCTTTTTCGTCATGATCGCGCTGGCCTTTGCCGGCGGATGGGTGCAGCGTCGCCGTCCCGCAACCTGAAACGCCGAGTTATCGTCAGATAATCCCAGGTTATTTTGACGCGAACGTCAGAGTTATATCAGGCGCAGTTGACGAAGGCCGATTCAGCCGCTTATGCGAGTTCGATCCATTCGTGATACTTAAATCCGGGTCTCCCGGCCGGTCCCTGGAAAGCTTCCCATGCCGAAACGCTCCATGAACCCGATCGACGCACATGTCGGCGCCCGTGTGCGTTTGAGACGCATGTTGATCGGCATGAGCCAGGAGAAGCTGGGCGAGCTGCTCGGGGTCACGTTCCAGCAGATCCAGAAATACGAAAAGGGCGCCAACCGGATCGGCGCCAGCCGGCTCTACGAGGTTTCCAGGGTCCTCGACGTGCCGGTGCAGTACTTCTTCGACGACATGCCGGCCGACGGGGATCGTCCGGTCGCCCGCCCGCACGGCTTCTCGGAAGGCGACAGCGAGCCCTTCGTCATGGATTTCGTCTCCAGCTCGGAGGGCCTCGCCCTGAACCGGGCCTATACCCGCATCAAGGAAGGCAAGCTGCGCCGCGGCATCCTGGACCTCGTGCGGGTCATCGCAGGGTCCGACGAGGACGCCGATCAGGGGGCCTGAAGACGGGCCCTGCCACGGGGCCCCGACGCTGCAGACCGCTTGACCCCTTTGGGCGGCTTTGACAGAACGTCGCAGCGAGCGGCGGGATCGACCCGGCGCAACCGTCTTTCCCACTTTGCCGTCTCAAACGGGGGCCTCAATGGCGCGGTCGTCTTACCTGTTCACGTCCGAGAGCGTCTCGGAAGGCCATCCCGACAAGGTGGCCGACCGGATCTCGGACACCGTCGTGGACGCCTTTCTGGGCGCCGACCCCTATGCCCGCGTCGCCTGCGAGACGATGGTGACGACCCAGCGCATCATCATCGCCGGCGAAGTGCGCGGCCCCGGCGAGGTCATCGCCGGGCTGGAAACCAAGATCCGCGCCGCGGTGAAGGACATCGGCTACGAGCAGAACGGCTTCCACTGGGCGACCGCGCACTATGAGTGCCACCTGCACGCCCAGTCGGCCGACATCGCGATGGGCGTCGACGCGGCCGGCAACAAGGACGAGGGCGCCGGCGACCAGGGCATCATGTTCGGTTACGCGACGAACGAGACGCCCGAGCTGATGCCGGCGACGCTGCAATACTCGCACAACATCCTCAAGGTGCTGGCCGAGGCCCGCCATTCGGGCAAGGAGAAGGGCCTCGAACCCGACGCCAAGAGCCAGGTGACGCTGCTCTACGAGAACGGCAAGCCGGTGCGCGCGACCTCGATCGTGCTCTCCACCCAGCACAAGGCCGGCCTCACCCCGGCCGACATCGCCGACATGGTGAAGCCCTATATCCTGAAGGTCCTGCCCGAAGGCTTCGTCACGGCCGAGACCGAGTGGCACATCAACCCGACCGGCAATTTCGTCATC
This sequence comes from Alphaproteobacteria bacterium, assembly GCA_016792565.1. GTDB lineage: Bacteria > Pseudomonadota > Alphaproteobacteria > Micropepsales > Micropepsaceae > JADZAI01. The sequence goes on along the minus strand of JAEUMK010000034.1, from coordinate 17,701 downwards.
GGCGGCCCGGACGGCGATTGCGGCCTGACCGGGCGCAAGATCATCGTCGACACCTATGGCGGCGCCGCCCCGCACGGCGGCGGCGCGTTCTCGGGCAAGGACCCGACCAAGGTCGACCGCTCGGCCGCCTATATCAGCCGCTACCTCGCCAAGAACGTCGTCGCCGCCGGTCTTTCCGACAAGTGCACCATCCAGATCGGCTACGCGATCGGCGTCTCCAAGCCGCTCAGCTTCTATGTCGACCTGCACGACACCGGAAAGGTCGACCCGGCGAAGCTGGAGAAGATCCTGCCCGAACTCGTCGGCGGCGCTTCTCCCCGGGCGATCCGCGAGCACCTCAACCTCAACCGGCCGATCTATGCCCGCACCGCCGCCTACGGCCATTTCGGCCGCGCGGCCGAGGCCGATGGCGGCTTCTCGTGGGAGAAGACCGATCTCGTCGACGCGCTGAAAGGCGCGTTCTGATCCGCCCATGACCGAGGACAAGCGGCGGCTGATCTACGGCCGCCGCCAGGGCCGGCCGCTGAAGACCGGCGCGCGCGCGGCGTTCGACGCCGACCTGCCCCGTCTTGCCCTGCCGCTCGAGCGGCTCGGCGATCCTGCCGCGCTCTTTCCCGGCCTCGGCAGGCTGGCCCTCGAAATCGGCTTCGGCGGCGGCGAGCATCTCGCCGCCCAGGCCGCCGCCCGTCCGGACACCGGCTTCATCGGCGCCGAACCCTTCCTCAACGGCGTCGCCAAGCTGGCGCTGGCGGCCCGCGATCTCGCCAATCTGCGCATCCATCACGGCGACGCCCGTGACGTGCTGGAGCGGCTGCCAACCGCCAGCCTCGACGCCGTCTTCCTGCTCTTTCCCGACCCCTGGCCGAAGGCCCGCCATCACAAGCGCCGCTTCGTTTCGCAGGCGAATCTGGGCGAGATCGCCCGGGTACTCAAATCCGGCGGCGTCTTCCGCGTCGCTTCCGACATCGCCGATTATGTCCGCTGGACCCTCATCGAGATCGCCCGCTTCAACCGCGCGAACGGCGACGCCTTTCTCTGGCGGGCCCGCCAAGCCGCTGACTGGCGCCTGCGCCCCGCCGACTGGCCGGCCACCCGCTACGAGGCCAAGGCCCTCGCCGCCGGGCGGGTGCCGGCCTATCTGGAATTCGCGCGCCCGTGAACGCCTCTTGATCCTCCGGGGTTTCGGGCGCATATAGCGGTCCAACTAACCGGTCTGCCGGTCGAAAGACCGGAAGAAGGTGGCCCCGACGGGCCGCCTTTTTTGTTGACCGGCGGAGCAGACATGGCGACGCCAGAGGCCCTGATTGCGCTGATCGCCCCCATCGCCGAACGCGAGGGGTTCGAACTGGTGCGCGTGCGCCTGACCGGCTCGGGCCACAAGACGCTGCAGGTGATGGCCGAGCGCCCCGACGGCTCGATGAACGTGGACGACTGCGCCCGCCTGTCGCGGGCCATCTCCGAGATGCTGGATGTCGAGGATCCGATCGCCGAGGACTACGATCTCGAAGTCTCCTCGCCCGGCATCGACCGCCCGCTGACCCGGCCCAGGGACTTCGTCCGCTATGCCGGGCACAAGGCCAAGATCGAACTGGTGGCGCCCGACGCCAAGGGCCGCCGCCGCTACGCGGTGGTCATCGCCGCCGCCGACGACAGCACCGTGACGCTGGAGATCAGCGCCGACGAGCGGCTGACCGTACCCTATTCCGCGATCGGCGAGGCCAAGCTCGTCATGACCGATCGCCTTATCGCCGAAGCCCGGGCCGCACGCGGCCCGGCGCACTGATCACACGAGAGGGACTGCCCATGGCCGTCAGCGCCAACCGACTGGAACTGCTGCAGATCGCCGATGCCGTGGCGCGCGAAGCGCTGATCGACAAGGAGATCGTGATCGCCGCGATGGAAGACGCGATGGCGAAGGCAGCGCGCTCGCGCTACGGCACCTCCAGCGAGATCCGCGCCGAACTCGATCCCAAGACCGGCGAGACCCGCCTGCACCGCGTGCTGCTGGTCGTCGACAAGGTCGAGAACGACGCGACCGAGATTTCGGTCGAGGCGGCCCAGCGCCGCAACCCCGCCGCCCAGGCCGGCGACACCATCCTCGACCCTCTGCCGCCCTTCGACTTCGGCCGCATCGCCGCCCAGACCGGCAAGCAGGTCATCATGCAGAAGGTGCGCGACGCCCAGCGCGAGCGCCAGTTCGAGGAGTTCAAGGACCGCATCGGCGAGATCATCCACGGCATCGTCAAGCGCGTCGAATACGGCAACGTGATCGTCGATCTCGGACGCGCCGAGGCGATCGTGCGCCGCGACGAGGGACTGCCGCGCGAGGTGTTCCGGCCCAACGACCGCATCCGCGCCTATCTCTACGACGTGCGCCGCGAGGCCCGCGGGCCCCAGCTCTTCCTGTCGCGCACCCACCCGCAGTTCATGGCCAAGCTGTTCGCCCAGGAAGTGCCCGAGATCTATGACGGCATCATCGAGATCCGCGCCGTGGCGCGCGACCCCGGCAGCCGCGCCAAGATCGCGGTGATCTCGAAGGATTCCTCGATCGACCCGGTCGGCGCCTGCGTCGGCATGCGCGGCAGCCGCGTGCAGGCCGTCGTCCAGGAACTCCAGGGCGAGAAGATCGACATCATTCCCTGGTCGGCCGACGCCGCCACCTTCATCGTCAACGCCCTGCAGCCGGCCGAAGTCTCCAAGGTCGTGCTCGACGAGGACGCCGGCCGCATCGACGTGGTGGTGCCGGAAGACCAGCTCAGCCTCGCCATCGGCCGCCGCGGCCAGAATGTGCGCCTCGCCTCGCAGCTGACCGGCTGGGACATCAAGATCATGACGGAGGCCGAGGAATCGGAGCGCCGCCAGAAGGAATTCCGGGCCCGCACCCAGATCTTCATGGAAGCCCTCGACGTCGACGAGGTGCTGGCGCAGCTGCTCGCCTCGGAAGGCTTCTCGAACCTGGAAGAGCTCGCCTATGTCGAGCCGCACGAGCTCAGCTCGATCGACGGCATCGACGAGGAGACCGGCGCCGAGCTGCAGCGCCGCGCCCTGGACGTGATCGAGGCGGCCAACCGCGAGGCCGACGCCAAGCGCCGCGAACTGGGCGTCCTCGACGAGGTCGGCGAGGTTCCCGGCGTCACGCCGCAGATGCTCGTCGCCTTCGGCGAAAACGATGTGAAGACGCTGGAGGATCTCGCCGGCTGCTCGGGCGACGATCTGCTGGGCTACGACGATTCCAAGAAGGGCGAGCGCTTCCATGTGAAGGGCATCCTGGAAGGCACCGGCATCTCCAAGGAGGACGCCGAGGCGATCGTCATGAACGCCCGCATCATGATGGGCTGGGTCGAGGCCCCCGAAGAAATTCCCGAAGCGGGCGGCGAGGACGAAGCGGAGGCGGTCGAAGAAGCATGAGCCGCAAGGCCGCCCAGGAGCGGCGCGACCGCAATCGCGGCGGCGAGCATGACGCCAAGGGCGCCGAGCCGACCCGCAAATGCCTGGCGACCGGCGTCGTATGGCCCAAGGAGAAGATGGTCCGTTTCGTCGCCGGACCGGACGGCACGATCGTACCCGACACCGGCAACGAGCTGCCCGGACGGGGGGCCTGGGTCAGCGCCGACGCCAAGGCGCTCGCCAAGGCGGTTTCCAAGGGCCTGCTGGCGCGGGCGCTGGAGGCCAAGGCCGATCCCGGCCTGCCGGCGCTGGTCGAGAAGCTCCTGCTGAAGCGGGCGCTCGACATGCTGGGCATCGCCAAGCGGGCGGGGATCGTGGTGACGGGCTTCGAGCGGGTGAAGCAGGCCCTCGACGTCCACGAGCAGGGCGGCCCGAAAATCGCCGCCATGATCGAGGCCAGCGACGGCGCCGCGGACGGCCGCCGCTCGGTTCTGGCCAAGGCCAAGGCGATCGAACTGGACGCCCCGCTCTGCGGGCAGTTCACGTCCGACGAATTGAGCATGGCCTTGGGCGACGCGAATGTGATACACGCCTGCCTCCTGTCGGCAGGCACCGGCAGGCTCCATGCGCGCTTTCTCGAAGAGATCGGGCGGACGGCCGGGTTCCGGGCGATGGCGCCCGCGGCTTGGTCGCGCGAGTTGACGAACGACTAGTACAGACATTCAGGCGGTTGATGACGGATAACAACGATCAGGCGGGCAAGACCCTTAGCGCAGGCCATCCGCCGCGCGCGCCGCTGGGCGTCAAGCGCCCGGTGAGCGAGACGGGGACCGTCAAGCAGAGCTTCAGCCATGGCCGCACCAAGGCGGTCGTGGTGGAGAAGAAGCGCACGGTGGTCCGTCCGGGCACGCCGGGAGCGCCGGCGCATCCCGTCGCGCCGCCCGCCGCGCCCGTCGAGCGGGCCGCCGCGCCCGTGGCGCCGCCGCCCGCCGCCCCGGCCGCGCCGCCGCGTCCGCAGCCCGCGCCCAAGCCCCTGCCGCCCTCGGCGCAGCGCTCGGGCATGGTCCTGCGCACCCTGACCGAGGAAGAAAAGGCCGCCCGCTCCAAGGCGATCGGCAACGCCCGCATCGCCGAAGCCGAAGCAAGGGCCCGCGCCGAGGCCGACGCCAAGCGCCGCGCCGAGGAAGACGCCCGCGCCAAGCGCGAGGCCGAAGCCGCCGCCAAGCGCAAGGCCGAGGACGAAGCCCGCCGCCTCGCCGACGAAGAGGTGCGCCGCCGCGCCGAGGCCGATCTCGCCCGCCGTCCCGCCACCGACGCCAAGCCGGCGCCCGCCGCCGCGCCCGCCGCGCCGGCCCCCGCGCCCAAGCGTCCGAGCTTCGACGACGAGAACGTCAAGCGCAAAGCCTCGACCATGACCGGCATGCGCCGGCCGGGTTCGCCGGCGCCCCGGCCCGCGCCCGCCCCGGCCCGTCCGAGCAGCAAGACCCCGGACCGCCGCGGCGGCCGCCTGACCGTCACCACGGCGGTCTCCGGCGACGGCGAGGAGCGCCAGCGCTCGCTCGCCGCCATGCGCCGCCAGACCCAGCGCCGCCTCCACCAGGGCGGCCGCGGCAACGACCAGAGCCAGTCGGTCGCGCCGCGCGACATCGTGATCCCCGAGGCGATCACCGTGCAGGAGCTCGCCAACCGCATGGCCCGCCGCGCCGTCGACGTCATCAAGGTGATGATGAAGAACGGCGTGATGGCGACCATCAACGACGTGCTCGACGCCGATACCGCCCAGCTGATCGCCGAGGAATACGGCCATATCGTCAAGCGGGTCGCCGAGGCCGACGTTCTGGAAGGCCTGAAAGGCGACGAGGACGCGCCCGAGAGCCTGAAGCCGCGCGCCCCGGTCGTGACCATCATGGGCCACGTCGATCACGGCAAGACCTCGCTGCTCGACGCCATGCGCCGGACCAATGTCGTGGCGGGCGAGGCCGGCGGTATCACCCAGCACATCGGCGCCTACCAGATCACCGCGCCATCGGGCGCCCGGATCACCTTCCTCGACACCCCCGGCCACGCCGCGTTCACCGCGATGCGGGCCCGCGGCGCCAAGGTCACCGACATCGTCGTCCTGGTGGTGGCCGCCGATGACGGCGTCATGCCGCAGACCGAAGAGGCGATCGCCCACGCCAAGGCGGCGGGCGTCCCGATCATCGTGGCGATCAACAAGATCGACAAGCCGGACGCCAATCCGAGCCGGGTGAAGACGGAATTGCTGCGCCACGAGATCGTGGTGGAGGACATGGGCGGCGAGGTCATCGCCGTCGAAGTGTCGGCCAAGGAAAAGCTCGGCCTCGACAAGCTGGAGGAAGCGATCCTCCTGCAGGCCGAAGTGCTGGAGCTGAAGGCCAATCCCGACCGTCCCGCCGAAGGCGCGATCGTCGAGGCCAAGCTCGACAAGGGCCGCGGCCCGGTCGCGACCGTGCTGGTCGAGCGCGGCACGATCCGCGTCGGCGACATCGTGGTGGCGGGCGGCGAGTGGGGCCGCGTGCGCGCTCTCGTCAACGATCAGGGCAAGACGGTCCAGTCCGCCGGCCCCTCCGAGCCGGTCGAGGTGCTGGGCCTCCAGGGGACGCCCGAAGCCGGCGACGAGCTGGTCGTCGTCGAAAGCGACGCGCGGGCCCGCGAGATCGCGGACTTCCGCACCCGCAAGCGCCGCGAGGCGCGCACCGGCATCGCCGGCCGCGCGACGATGGAAGATCTGCTCAAGGACCGCCAGGTCGGCGAGAAGAAGATCCTCCCCGTCGTCATCAAGGGCGACGTGCAGGGCTCCGTCGAGGCGATTTCGCAGGCGCTGCGCGGTCTGGCGACCGACGAGGTCCAGGTCCAGGTGCTGCAGCAGGGCGTCGGCGGCGTCACCGAGTCCGACGTGGTGCTGGCCCACGCCAGCGGCGCCGTGATCATCGCCTTCAACGTGCGCGCCCATGCCGAGGGCCGCGAGCGCGCCAAGCGCGACGGCGTCGACATCCGCTACTACTCGATCATCTACAACATCATCGACGACGTGAAGGCGGCGATGGGCGGGCTTCTGTCGCCCGTCATCAAGGAAAACTTCCTCGGCAACGCGACGATCCTGCAGGTCTTCAACATCACGAAGTTCGGCAAGGTCGCGGGCTGCCGCGTGGTCGAGGGCCTGGTGCGCCGCGGCGCGCGCGTCCGCCTGATCCGCGACAAGGTGGTCATCCACGAAGGCAAGCTCTCGACGCTGAAGCGCTTCAAGGACGAAGTGCGCGAGGTCCAGCAGGGCTACGAATGCGGCATGGCGTTCGAGAACTACCAGGACATCCGCGAAGGCGACACGATCGAGTGCTTCGACATCGAGGAGGTCGCGCGGACCCTCTAGTCCGCGCGGCTTGAGACGATTTGACCCGCAAACAGCCCAAGACCGGCCCGACGCAGCGCCAGCTGCGCGTCGCGGAGGAAATCCGTCGCACCGCGCACGACATCCTGGCGCGGGCGAACTGGCGCGAGCCGCTCCTGATGGGGGCGACCGTGACGGTGACCGGCGTGCGCATTTCGCCCGATCTCCACAACTGCACCCTCTTCGTGACGCCGCTCGGCGGCGAGAAGGAAGAGGAGATCGTCGCCGCGCTGAACCTCGCCAAGGCCTATGTCCGCGGCGAACTCGGCCATGCGCTGAACCATCTGCGCGTCGTGCCGCAGATCCGCTTCGAACTCGACCGCTCGTTCGACGAGGCCCAGCACATCGACGCGCTGCTGCGCTCCAAGGCGGTGATGCGCGACCTGAAGCCCCGCGACGAGGACGAGAGCGCCTGATGGCGCGCAAGCCCAAGGGCGAGAAGATCGACGGCTGGCTGATCCTCGACAAACCCGCCGGCCTGACCTCGTCCGACTGCGTCAACCGCGCCCGGCGCCTCTTCAACGCCCAGAAGGCCGGCCACGCCGGCACGCTCGACCCGATGGCGACCGGCATCCTGGCGATCGCCTTCGGCGAGGCGACCAAGACGGTCGCCTACGCGATGGATGCGCTGAAGACCTACCGCTTCACCGCCGTCTGGGGCGCCGCGACCGACACCGACGACGCCGAGGGCAGGACGATCGAGACCAGCGACGTGCGCCCCGCGCGGGAAGCGGTGCTGGCGGCCTTGCCCGCCTTTCTCGGCTGGACCCGGCAGACCCCGCCCGCCTACAGCGCGGTCAAGGTCGATGGCGAGCGAGCCTACGACCTCGCCCGCGAGGGCGAGGCGGTCGACCTGAAGTCCCGCCCCGCCTATATCGAGCGGATCGAGGTTCTGGACACCCCGGACGCCGACCATACCGTTTTCGAAATGACGACCGGCAAGGGCGTCTATGTCCGCGCCTTTGTGCGCGACCTCGCCCGCCGCCTGGGCACGGTCGGCCATGTCGGCACGCTGCGCCGCACCCGTTCGGGCGCCTTCGGCGAAGATCGGGCGATTTCCCTAGAAGCCCTGTCGGAATTGGCGTATAGCGGCGCCGCTGAAAAGCAATTGCACCCCGTCGAGACCGCGCTGGACGACATCCCGGCACTGGCCATCGGCGAGGCGGACGCGGCCAGGATCCGATCCGGACAGGCCGCCCCGGTGCGCGGTCCAGCCTTCGCGATGGCAGAGGCGATGTTGAAGGACGCAGGCGAGACACCGCCCGTGCTCCTGCTGACATCGCAGCAATCGGGACGGCCCGTGGCGATGGCCGAGCTGAAGCTCGGCGCATTCCACCCGTTGCGCGTGTTCAACCTCTAGAGCTGAAGGAGCACCCGATGTCGATCACGAGCGAACGCAAGGCCGAAGTCATCAAGGCGAACGCCAACACCCAGGGCGATACCGGTTCGCCGGAAGTCCAGGTCGCCATCCTGTCGGAGCGCATCACCGCCCTGCAGGACCACTTCAAGGCCCATGCCAAGGACAACCATTCGCGCCGCGGCCTGATCAAGATGGTCTCGCGCCGCCGCAGCCTTCTCGACTACCTGAAGAGCAAGGACAAGGACCGCTACGCGGCCCTCATCGCCAAGCTCGGCCTGCGCCGTTGACGGGCGCACGCCGTCCCTGAGTTCAAGTCCAGCGAAACGCCCGGCCGCGCGCGCCCGGGCGTTTCGTTTATCCGAAAAAGCGCGTGCCGTATGAGCGTCCGGCGGGGCCGGCGCTGCTGAACCGAAAGAGAAAACCATGTTTCAGATCCACAAGCGCGAAGTGAACTGGGGCGGCCGCAAGCTCACCCTGGAAACCGGCCGCATGGCCCGTCAGGCCGATGGCGCCGTGCTCGCCACCTATGGCGAGACCACCGTGCTGGCGACCGTCGTCAGCGAGAAGCAGCCCAAGCCCGGCTTCGACTTCTTCCCGCTGACCGTCCACTATCAGGAGCGCACCTACGCCGCCGGCAAGATCCCGGGCGGCTTCTTCAAACGCGAAGGCCGTCCGACCGAGAAGGAGACGCTGGTCTCGCGCCTGATCGACCGGCCGATCCGCCCGCTCTTCGTCGAAGGCTACCAGAACGAGACGCAGGTCATCTGCACCGTTCTCAGCCACGACCTGGAGAACGATCCCGACGTCGTGGCGCTGGTCGCCGCCTCGGCCGCGCTCACCCTCTCCGGCGTGCCCTTCATGGGCCCCATCGGCGCGGCCCGCGTCGGCCTGATCGACGGCCAGTTCGTTCTGAACCCGGCCCTTGAAGCGATGAAGACGACCCGCCTCGACCTGGTCGTCGCCGGCACGGTCGACGCCGTGCTGATGGTCGAGTCGGAAGCCCAGGAGCTGTCGGAAGACGAGATGCTGAGCGCGGTCATGTTCGGCCACCGCTCGATGCAGCCGGTGATCGACGCCATCATCTCGCTGGCCGAGGCGGCGGCGAAGGAGCCGCGCGACCACGTCGTCGAGGACAAGTCCGCCAAGCTCGCCAAGATCAAGGCGCTGGTCGAGACCGACCTGCGCGCCGCCTACCAGATCCGCGCCAAGGCCGAACGCCACGCCGCCATCAGCGCCGCGAAGGCCAAGGTCGTCGCCGAGCTCGGCGGCGACGAGGACGGCAAGATCGCGGTCACGGCCCTCTCCAAGCTCTTCAAGGCGGCCGAGCAGGACATCGTGCGCAACGCGACGATCGACGGCCACCGCATCGACGGCCGCAAGCTGACCGACGTGCGCCCGATCGTCGCCGAGGTCAGCGTGCTGCCGCGCACCCACGGCTCGGCGCTGTTCACCCGCGGCGAGACCCAGGCCCTGGTCGTCGCGACGCTCGGCACCGGCGACGACGAGCAGATGATCGACGCGCTGGAAGGCAAGTACGACGAGCGCTTCATGCTGCACTACAACTTCCCGCCCTACTCGGTCGGCGAAACCGGCCGCATGGGCGGCGCCGGCCGCCGCGAGATCGGCCACGGCAAGCTCGCCTGGCGCGCCGTCCGTCCGATCCTGCCGAGCAAGGAGGCCTTCCCCTACACGATCCGCGTGGTCTCCGAGATCACCGAATCGAACGGCTCCTCCTCGATGGCCTCGGTCTGCGGCGCCTCGCTGGCGATGATGGATGCGGGCGTGCCGCTGCGCCGTCCGATCGCCGGCATCGCCATGGGCCTCATCAAGGAAGGCGAGCGCTTCGCCGTCCTCTCCGACATTCTCGGCGATGAGGACCATCTCGGCGACATGGACTTCAAGGTGGCGGGCACCGAGGAAGGCATCACCTCGCTGCAGATGGACATCAAGATCACCGGCATCACCGAGGAGATCATGAAGGTGGCGCTGGCCCAGGCGAAGGGCGGCCGCGCCCATATCCTGGGCGAGATGGCCAAGGCCATCGACGCCGGCCGCGCCGAAGTCGGCCCCAACGCGCCGCGCATCGAGACGATGAAGATCCCGACCGACAAGATCCGCGAAGTGATCGGCTCGGGCGGCAAGGTCATCCGCGAGATCGTCGAGAAGACCGGCGCCAAGATCGACATCGAGGACGACGGCACGATCAAGATCGCCTCGCCCAACGCGGACTCGATCAAGGCCGCGCAGAAGTGGATCAAGGGCATCGTCTCCGAGCCCGAGGTCGGCGAGATCTACGAGGGCAAGGTCGTCAAGGTCATGGACTTCGGCGCCTTCGTGAACTTCTTCGGCGCCAAGGACGGCCTCGTCCACATCTCGCAGCTGTCGAGGAAGCGCGTCGCCAAGGTCAACGAAGTGGTCAACGAGGGCGACAAGGTCTTCGTGAAGCTGCTCGGCGTCGACGATCGCGGCAAGGTGCGCCTGTCGATGAAGGTCGTCGACCAGGCGACCGGCCTGGAGATGAAGGAAGAGGAAGGCCAGGCGGCCGGCGAGGGCGAGCAGCCCGCCGCGCAGTAGGCCTCTTCGAAGAACTGGCGGAAGGGCGGCCTCGCGGCCGCCCTTTTCGTTTGCCCGGGATTCGTGCGGGCGCGGCATTTGGTCCCCTTGGCGGACCCCGCGGATGCAGGGCGAAGTCCGGACCTCACTAAAGGGAAATCCCGATGCGCCTCTCCGTCCTGATCGCCGCCGCCGCCCTGCTCACCTCCACCGCCGCCGCCGCCTCGGCCGACGGCGAATACCGGATCACCGGCGCGGGGGCCATCGCCTGCAGCCAGATCACCGCCGACATCGCCTCCGATCCGCAGGCCGCGCCGCAGATCGCCGCCTGGCTGATGGGCTATTCGACGGCGACCAACCGGCAGACCGCCGATACCTGGGATCTCATGGGCGAGGGCGGCATCGATGCCTATTACACGGCCGTCCAGGCGGACTGCGCCGCCAACCCCGACAAGATGCTCGAAAGCGCCGCCTTCGACGTGCTGAACGCCAACTACGAAACGCGCACCCTCAGCAAGCCCTGATCGGCCTCACCCGCCGAAATGGCGCGCCCAGACCGGGGCGATCTTCGGCCGTGCCTTGACGGCCTGGCGGATCGCCTCGATCCGCGGCGCGTTGGGCGCGCGCCACTCGATCGGGTTGTCCCAGCCCGCGAGGTTGGCGACATAGACGTCGAGCGCCGAGAACGTCTCGCCGAGCGCGAACGGACCCGGACGGCCGCGGGCCGCCAGCTCGCGCTCGAACAGGATCCAGAACCAGCGGATCTCCGAGCGGGCCGAGGCCTCGACCGAGGCGCGGTCGTAGTAGTTGGAGGTGTAGCGGTTCGGGAAATCGATGCGGCCGATCGCTTCGTAGATGTTGCTGGAGACGAACATCAGCCAGCGCAGCGCCCAGGCGCCGTCGCTTGTCGAAAGGTCGGGAAACAGCTTCGCTTCCGGATGGCGGGCGCAGAGCGCGAGCAGGATCGCCGCAGATTCCGTCACCAGCGTGCCGTCCGGCAGCACCAGCGCCGGCAGCTTGCCGGCCGGGTTCACCGCCTTGTAGGCGTCTTCGGTCTGTTCGAACCTGTCGAGCGAGATGTCGCGCAACTCGACCGGGGCGCCGATCTCGGCGAGCAGCGCCTCAGGGGTGAACGATCCGGAGTCCGGGTCGCCGTAGAGAACATAGCTCATTCGGCCGCGCGCGCCTTCGCCTCGCCGTTCTCGTCCGGCAGACCCATCGATTTCAGGTCCGCCGTCGAGGGCATGCCGACGATGTTGTAGCCGCTGTCGACATAGTGGATCTCGCCGGTCACGCCGCCCGAGAGGTCGCTCAGCAGATAGAGCCCGGCATTGCCGACATGCTCCAGCTCGATGTTGCGCTTCATCGGCGCGTTCATGCGGTTCCAGCGGAACATGAGGCGCGCATCGCCGATCGCCGAGCCGGCGAGGGTCCGCATCGGCCCGGCCGAAATGCAGTTGACGCGGATGCCGTCCGGCCCGAGGTCGGCGGCGAGATAGCGCACGCTCGCCTCGAGCGCCGCCTTGGCGACGCCCATGACGTTGTAGTTCGGGATCACCCGCACCGCGCCCATGTAGGAGAGCGTCACCAGCGAGCCGCCCCGCTTCATCAGCGGCGCCGAGCGGCGGGCGATGTCGGTGAACGAGAAGCAGGAAATGTCGAGCGCCCGGGCGAAGTTCTTGCGGCTGGTGTCGCAATAGCGGCCCTTCAGCTCGCTCTTGTCGGCGAAGGCGATGCAATGGACGACGAAATCGAGGCTGCCCCATTGCCGCTCGATCTCGCCGAACAGCGTCTCCATGGACTGCTCGTCCTCGACGTCGGCGGGCAGCACCAGCTTGGCGCCCAGCGTCGCCGCCAGCGGCTTGACGCGCTTGCCGAACGCCTCGCCCTGGTAGGTGAAGGCGAGTTCGGCCCCCTGGGCGGCGCAGGCCTGGGCGATGCCCCAGGCGATCGAATGGTCGTTCGCGACCCCCATGACGAGGCCGCGTTTGCCGGACATCAGTCCTTGAGCGGTCATCGGGGCTCCCCTCAGCCGTGATGGCGCTGGAAGACCAGCGATGCGTTGGTGCCGCCGAAGCCGAACGAGTTCGACATGGCCGTGTTGATCGCCGCCCCGTCGATGCGCTTGCGCACGATGTTCGCGCTGGCGACCGCCGGGTCGATATCCTCGATGTTGGCGCTCTCGGCGATGAAGCCGCCCTGCATCATCAGCAGGGTGTAGATCGCCTCGTGCACGCCGGCCGCGCCCTGGCTGTGGCCCGACAGCGACTTGGTCGCCGAGATCGGCGGCATGTCGTCGCCGAACACGGCGCGGATCGCCTCGATCTCGGGAATGTCGCCGACCGGCGTCGAGGTCGCGTGCGGGTTGATGTAGTCGATCTTCTCTCTGACGCCCGCCAGCGCCATCTTCATGCAGCGCACCGCGCCCTCGCCGGACGGGGCGACCATGTCGGCGCCGTCGGCCGTCGCGCCGTAGCCGGCGAGTTCGGCGTAGATCTTTGCGCCGCGCGCCTTGGCGTGCTCCAGCTCCTCGAGCACCAGGATGCCGCCGCCGCCGGAGATGACGAAGCCGTCGCGGTTCCTGTCGTAGGCGCGCGAGGCGGTGGCGGGCGTGTCGTTGTACTTGGACGACATCGCGCCCATCGCGTCGAAGAGGACCGAGAGCGTCCAGTCCAGCTCCTCGCCGCCGCCGGCGAACATGATGTCCTGCTTGCCCCACTGGATCATCTCGGCGGCGTTGCCGATGCAGTTGGCCGAGGTCGAGCAGGCCGAGGAGATCGAGTAGTTGACGCCCTTGGTCTTGAACCAGGTGGAGAGGTTGGCCGAACAGGTCGACGACATCGCCTTGGGCACTGCGAACGGGCCGACCCGCTTGGGCCCCTTGCCGGGCTCGCGAGTCACGTCGGCGGCCGCGACGATCGCCTTGGTCGAAGGCCCGCCCGAACCGACGATGAGGCCGGTGCGTTCGTTCGAGACCTCGCCCGGCTCCAGCCCGGCGTCGCGGATCGCCTGCTCCATCGCGATCCAGGCATAGGCGGCGCCGTCGCCCATGAAGCGCCGGGCGCGGCGGTCGACCGCTTCGTCGAGATTGATCTTCAGGCTGCCGTGGACCTGGCTGCGGAAGCCGAGCTCGGCATATTCCGGCGCCCGCACGATCCCCGACCGGGCGTCGTGCAGGCTGCTGGTCACTTCCTGCGCGTTGTTGCCGATCGAGGAGACGATGCCCAGACCGGTGACGGCGACGCGTCTCATGGGCGGTCCTTTTCCAGCTTGAGTTGCCGCACGATCAGGCCGGTGCGACGGCCGGCCCGCCCGTGGTGAACAGGCCGACCCGCAGGTCCTTGGCCTCGTAGATGGTCTTGCCGTCGACCTGCATGATCCCGTCGCCGATGCCCAGCACCAGCTTGCGCATGATGACGCGCTTCAGGTCGATGATGTAGGTGACGAGCTTGGCGTCCGGCAGCACCATGCCGGTGAATTTCACCTCTCCCACGCCCAGCGCCCGGCCGCGGCCCGGCGCCCCCATCCAGCCCAGGAAGAAGCCGACCATCTGCCACAGCGCGTCGAGCCCCAGGCAGCCCGGCATCACCGGATCGCCCTCGAAATGGCATTTGAAGAACCAGAGGTCCGGCTTCACGTCGAACTCGGCGACGATCTGCCCCTTGCCGTGCGCGCCGCCGTTGTCCGAGATCTGGGTGATGCGGTCGAACATCAGCATCGGCGGCATCGGCAGCTGCGCGTTGCCGGGCCCGAACAGCTTGCCCTTGGCGCAGTCGATCAGGCTCTGAAAGTCGAAGCTCGCCGCGCGCTTGATCAGGTTCGCCGCCAATCCGCTCTCGCCCATCTTGCCAGGTCCATTTGCCGGGGCCGGAAAGCCCGCTCAAGTGTCGATTGTCAGGTAGCAGCCATGCGGCCGGACGGCAAGGCAAGGCGGGGGCGGCTTGAAATCCGGCGCGATCGCATAGCATTGTGCGTCATGAGCGCGTCACATGATCGTCCCGGCAGCCGGCCCTTCGAGGCGGCCCAGCGCCTTCTGGAAGGCGCGGGCCTCAGGGCGACGCGCCAGCGTCTCCAACTGGCCCGCCTGCTGTTCGACGGCCGCGACCGCCACCTGACGGCGGAGCTGCTCGCCGAGGAAGCCGCGGCGCAGGGCGCGACGCTGTCGCTGGCCACGATCTACAACGCGCTTCATGCCTTCGCCGGCGCCGGCCTGTTGCGCGAAGTGGCCGTGGACGGCACGCGGACCTGGTTCGACACGCATACCGCGCCGCACCATCACTTCGTCGATCCGTCGGGACGGCCGCTCGATATCCCCGCGGGCGCCGTCGAGATCGCCGCCTTCCCGTCGGCCCCCGAGGGGCTGGCCATCGCATCGGTCGAGATCGTCGTCCGGCTGCGCGAAGCCTGACCCCTGGGTTTGCGACGCATTATTAGATCAATTCCAGGCTTTGATCTAACACCTTGACGATGCCCGTCTGCGTTCTACGATCCCGTCATCAGGGGAAGGCGGCGCACCCGGGAATCCAGCGCCACACACAGGAGAAGATCGATGAGCGGTTTGGCCGAATCCAAGACGCACGAGAACCTGAAAGCAGCCTTTGCAGGCGAGTCGCAGGCCAATCGGCGGTATCTCTATTTCGCGCAGAAGGCCGACGTCGAGGGCTACAACGACGTCGCCGCCGTGTTCCGCTCCACCGCCGAAGGCGAAACCGGCCACGCGCACGGCCACCTCGCCTTCCTGGAAGAAGTCGGCGACCCTGCGACCGGCCACAAGATCGGCGAGACCTCGGACAATCTGAAGGCCGCCATCGCCGGCGAGACGCACGAATACACCGACATGTATCCGGGCATGGCGCGCACCGCGCGCGAGGAAGGCTTCGACGAGATCGCCGACTGGTTCGAGACGCTCGCCAAGGCCGAGAAGAGCCATGCCGGGCGCTTCCAGAAGGCCCTCGACACGCTCGCCTGACGCACGCCGCTCCTCCTGCCGTCACCGGGGCGCCCGCAGCAAGCGGGCCCCCGGCCGCTCTCCCGGCGGTCCGGCGTGCGGCCGACCGCCCGTCCGGCCATTCGCGGGCCCGGCCGCCGGCCGTCCCGCCGCCAGACGCCTGCGAAGAAAGGCATGTCCCACATGCGCGAAGGCAGCCTCAGCGCGCCCGTCCGTCACGAAATCGCGTGGCAGGACGCCGATTTTCTCGATCCCGCCAAGCTCGACGAGGAGCTGCGGCGGGTGTTCGATCTCTGTCACACCTGTCGGCGCTGCTTCAATCTGTGCGAGAGCTTCCCGCGCCTCTTCGACCTGATCGACGCCTCGCCGACCGGCGAGCTCGACGAGGTGAAGTCCGAGGCGTTCGCGCCGGTGATCGAGGCCTGCACGCTCTGCGACATGTGCTTCATGACGAAGTGCCCCTATGTGCCGCCGCACGAGTGGAACATCGACTTCCCGCATCTGATGCTGCGCGCCCGGATGGCCGAGGTGAAGGCCGGCAAGTCGAACTGGACGGCGCGCCAGCTGGCGCGCATGGACCGCAACGGACGCCTGGCGGGCGCGGTGGCGCCGCTCGCCAACTGGGCCTCGAAGAAATCGAACCGTCCCGCACGCGCGGCGATGGAGCGCACCCTCGGCATCGACCGCGACGCCGAGCTGCCGGAGTTCAATCGCCGGACCTTCGTGAAGCGCGCCAAGACGATGAAGGGCGGCGTCAACGCCGCGGCCCCGGCCTTCGGCCAGCGCAAGGCGGCGATCTTCGCCACCTGCTTCGTCAACTACAACAAGCCGCCGATCGGCGAGGCGGCGCTGAAGGTGCTCAACAAGATCGGCGTCGAGACGCTGGTCGAATATCCGGGCTGCTGCGGCATGCCGTTTCTCGAACAGGCCGACCTCGCCAGGGTCGCCGAACAGGCGAGGACGGTGTCGGCGAAGCTGCGCCCGCTCATCGACGCCGGCTACGACATCATTACGCCCATCGCCTCGTGCGGCCTCATGTTCAAGTTCGAGTGGCCGCTGATCGTTCCCGGCGACGAGAACGTCAAGGCGCTGGCCCAGGCGACCTTCGACATCGACGAATACGTCGTCGACGTCGCCCGCAAGCACGGGCTGCCCGAGGGGCTGAAGCCCATCGAGGGCGGCGTCAGCGTCCATCTCGCCTGCCATGCGCGGGCCCAGAACGTCGGCCCCAAGGCCGCCGAGATGCTGCGGCTCATACCGGGGCAGAAGGTCGACGTGATCGAGCGCTGCGCCGGGCATGGCGGCACGTTCGGCGTGCTGAAGGAAACCAGGGTCTGCGCGGTGAAGGTCGGCACGCCCGCCTTCCGCGCCGCGCTGAAGGCGAACAACGCGCACCTCGTCAGCGAATGTCCGCTCGCCGCGCAGCACCTCGTCGCGGGAACCATGGCGCTGGCCGCCGGCAAGGGCGAGACGGCGAACGTCAAGCTCGCCGAACACCCGATCGAACTCCTTGCTCAAAGCTATGGGTTGCTGTGATGCCTGAAGCCGCCCGCCGCCTCGACGCGGCCGACATTCTCCCGATGGAGGCCTATCAGGCGCAGCGCAAGGCGCGCCGCGCCGCGCTGCTGCCCGTCAAGAAGCTGCGCCGGATCGAGGTCGGCCCCTTCGCGACCTTCTATTTCGAGAACTATGAGACGATGTGGCTGCAGGTGCACGAGATGCTGTGCATTGAAAAGGGCGGCGCCGAGCAGGTGGCGGGCGAGCTGGAGGCCTACAACCCGCTCATTCCCCAGGGCCGCGAGCTGGTCGCCACGATGATGCTGGAGATCGACGAGCCCGGCCGCCGCGACAAGGTGCTGCGGCGCCTCGGCGGCGTCGAATCGCATGTCTTCATCGAGATCCAGGGTCCCGGCGGCGCCTGGCGCATCCAGGGCGAAGCGACCGACGACGCCGACCGCACCACCCCGGACGGCAAGACCTCGTCGGTACATTTCTTCCGCTTCCCCTTCGCGGATGCCGACATCGCCGCCTTCCGCGACCCGGC